>CAYXWB010000059.1:0-4685 GCA_964468515.1 uncultured Bradymonadales bacterium
TGACCTCGGGCGGCGTCCTGGGCGCAGATGAGGAGAGCAGCTGCGATCCTGAGCATCCCAACTGCGTCAGCTCCGCCCCCAGCGCGCCTGTCGCGGCGAGCGTCGTGAGCGACGCACCAAGCGACGCCGCCTGGACCCAGACGCGCGTGGGCGCGCGCTACGGCTTAAGCCAGCTCACCGATCTCTCCTGGGCGCCCGCCCCGGGCTCCTCGCCACAAGCCGCCGATGTGCTGGAGTGGATCGCTGGCCTCGACGCCCAGCTCACCCACGACCTCTCGCCACGCGCCCGCGTGGTGATGGAGGCCAGGCTGCGCTACTGGATCGGCGCGCGCCGCGAGGCCAGCGGCGGCGTCGGCCTCGACGCGCCGCGCGGGGAGCTGGATGTGCAGCTCGGGGAGCTCTACTGGGCACACCGGGGCGCGCGCTGGAGCGTGCGCGCGGGCAACCTCATCACCACCTGGGGCGCTACCGACCTCACCCGCCCAGGCGACATCATCAACCCCCGCGATCTGCGCTTTATCCCGCCCGGCGCCCCCGGCGCCTACAACGCCAAGATCGCTCACCCGGCCGCCGAGCTGAGCTACGCGGGGCAGGGCTGGGCGCTGACCGGCGTGCTGGTCCCGTTCTTCGTGGGCGATCGCACCCCCATCGCGGGGCGCGACCTGTCGGCAGCCTCGCTCCTCACCGCAAGCGGCGCGAGCTTGAGGTTGCTTGAGCTCTTGCTCGCCCAAGCGCAGCCCTTCGGCGCGCACGAGCTCGCCCTCACGCTGAGCTCGCCTGGACCGCCAGGCATCAAGCAAGGCATGCACGGCGCGGGCCTTCGCGCCAGCGCCACCGTCGCCAACACAGACCTCGCCATCGCTGGCTTCTATGGTTGGGATCGCGCCCCGATGATCCGAGGCTGGGATGGCCAACAGCTCAACCCCCTCGACCTGCGCGTGGACTACACACGCCGCCTGAGCCTCTCCACCGAGGCCGCCCGCACGTTTGGGCCTGTCGGCGTGCGCCTCGACGCGGCGTTGAGCCCCGCCCAAGTGATCGTCTCACCGCAGCTCGCCACCACGCGTCGCCCTAGCGCCGAGCTCGCCCTCGGCCTCAGCTACTTGTGGCTCGGTCAAGATCATCAGCTCGTCGCGAGCGTTGAGGGCGCGGCCCAGCGCAACCTCGGCCATGATCACGCGCTGACCCGCGCCTTTGTCCCCGAGGCCGATCGCGGCGGCCCTCAAGATGATGACGCCGTGCTGCTCTTTGAGCGCGATCGGCGCCTCATCGCCTCGCCCGCGCTGAGCTGGCGCTGGCTCTCACAAGACCTCGAGCTGACGCTCGGCGGCGCTTACGTCGTCACCCCGCGCGGCTTAGGCCTGCTCAACGCCCAGCTCAAGCGAGGCATGGGCGGCCAAGTCTTCGCCGTGCTCGGCGTCAACCTCATCCGCGACGCGCGCGCCGCCACAAGCTCGCCGCTGCTGCGCGCGGCGAGCCAAGCAGTGCTCGGGATAGAGGGCGCGCTTTGAGGGGGGACGGGGCGATCTCAGATTTTTGGCGTCGGCCCCCTAGGCGCTGGTCAAATTCTTGGGGCATGCGCGCCTCCCAAGCGCTTCGTGGGTCGAATGAGGCGTGCGCTTGAGCGCCTGCCGGGCCATGATGCGTGAGGTGATGCATCTTTTTCGCGACGCGACGCTTGATCGGGCGTGCGGCTTGCATCATCTCCAAGGTGCGCGCGATCGCGCGCACGATCACCACCGAGCCTGAGCCACGATGACAACCCCTCGCCACATCTTCATCACGCTGTGCGTCGCGCTCTTTGCGCTGACCGGCGCGGTGAGCAGCGCCCAGGCGCTGCCCGATGCGGGCTTTGTGGCGCAAGCGCTCCCCAACACCTCAAGCGCGGATAAGCTCAAGCCCCAGCTCGACGCGCTCCTCAGCCAGCGCCGCGGCGTCGTCCAGCAGCTGCGCGCCCTGGAGACGCGCTATGAGGCGCTCGCTACCCGCATTGACGAGCTGAAGCGCGCTGGCGCACGCGGCGGCCTGCAGCGCGCTGAGCTTGAGTCTCAGCTGCGCCAAGGGCGCGAGCTGTCTCAACAGCTCAGCGCTCTTCAGCAGCGCATCCAAGCCCTCGATGACGCCCTCGCCAAGCAGCGCGCCCTGCTCTTGAGCGCGCTCGACGCTGACCGACGCGCCCTGGAGGCGCGCCTGGCCAGCGCCAGCCGCGCTCAGCGCGGCTCGCTCGTGCAAGCGCTCAACGCCCTCAGCCGCGAGCGCGCGCGCTACGCTACCCCGCAGCCTCAGCTTGACCTCGCCAGGCTTGAGCGCCTCATGCGCCTGGCCGACGCCGCCGACGACCCCGATGACATGGTCGCGATGGCCGACGAGATCCAAGACGCTGAGTCCGTCATCCTGCGCCAGCTCGCCCAAGTCAGCGAGCACCTCGACGAGCTGCGCGCCCGCAAGCGCCTGCTGCGACGCGCGCGCGCCTTCGGTAAGCAAGAAAGCTTCTTTGATGAGCGCGATCGCAACCGCGTCATCGCGCGCGTCGTCACCTCGAACCCTCCAGTCACTGAGGCAGGCGGCAACCCGCCTACATCGGGCAATGACAGAGGCGAGCATAACGCGGGCGAGCCACCGCTCGACAATGAGCAGCCCCCCACCAACAACGCCCCCCCCGCCGAGGGCGAGCCCGATCTCTCGCCAGGCGTGCCCGGCCCCCCAGACAGGCCCAATCATCCTGGCTCAGGGTTTGAGCAGCCCGCCCCCGATCCGCTCGCTCCCCCCTCCAGCGCGCTCGTCTTGTCGCGCGAGGCCGACCCTGACACCTCGCACGCGCGCGCTGGTCGCCCTGATGATCGGGCCATCGATCACAACATCGCGCGCTTAGAGGCCGATCAGCGCTTGCTCAAGAAGCAAGCCGAGGCCCTGCGCCAGCGCGCTGAGCGCCTGCGCCAGCGCGCGGCCCAACCCGAGCGCTGAAGCGCCTGGAGCGTTGCATCTTCGTCGCAAAACCGATAAAGGATGCGTCGTGCTTGGCGACCCACTCGTCACCCAGGATGTACGCCGATGTCGAACGAGACGAACAAAGAAGAAGAGCGCTACTTTTTGCAGATCCAGCAAGAGCGCCGCGAGCAACAACGCCGCGAGCGTGAGCTCGCCGCGCTGCGCGCTCAAGAGCGTGAGGGCATCGCCCGCGCCCTCAACACCACCGAGGCTGTCGCTGAGGAGGCCCTGGAGCTTGGCTTTGACGCCGACACCGCGCGCCTGCTCCCGCTCATCCCCCTGATCCAGGTCGCCTGGGCCGATGGCTCCGTCTCCACCGCCGAGGAGCGCGCTGTCCTGGAACTCGCTCACGAGCGCGGCTTAGAGCCCGCCACCCCCGCCTACAACTTCCTCACGCGCTTGCTCCAAGAGCAGCCCTCGGCCCTGTTCTTCGAGCGCGCCACCGCCGTGATCCTTGAGATCGTCTCGCTCGATCGCTCCTCCTGGATGTCGCGCTCCTTGCCCGATCTGTGCAAGGCCGTCGCGCAAGCCAGCGGCGGCTTCTTTGGCCTTGGTAACAAGGTCAGCGATGAGGAGCAGGCGCTCATTGATGACCTCGCTCAGCGCCTCAACCTCCACAACAGCAGCGCCTCCGCTGTGCTCGCGCCGGGGAGCGACAAGTGATGGGCGGCCTGTCTTTGGCGCTACTTGAGCTGCTGCGCTGCCCCGTCAATCACGCCCCCTTGGCGCTGCTTGACGAGGACGCGCTCATCGCGCTCAATGCGCGCATCCTCGCTGGCGAGGTCAGCGACTCAGGCGGTCAGCTCGTCACGCAGACCGTCGAGGGCGCGCTCGCGCGCGACGACGGCCAGCTCGCCTATCCCTTGCGCGCGGGCGTCGTGGACATGCAGCCCGCGCGCGCCCTCGTCCTGCGCTGAGCTGAGCGCTGGGAATTTCCCCCCTAAGCTCGGGGTTGGATGCCTCCGATTAAACCTGTCGGAGGACCCCATGGACCCTGTGAAGCTCAGCAAGACCCTCGCGCACGCGCTGCGCCACGCCCCTCAAGATTACAACCTCGCGCTTGATGACCAGGGCTGGGCTGACGCCCACGCCCTTATCACAACGCTGCGCGCTCGCCGCGCCTTCGCCACGCTCTCCCTTGAGGCGCTCGCGCATTTTGTCGACCATCAGCAAGACAAGCGCCGCTTTGAGCTGGTCGATGGGCGCATCCGCGCTTGCTACGCGCACTCCATCCCCACGCCCATCGCCCGCGAGCCTGCCACGCCGCCGGACCTCCTCTACCACGGCACCCCGCCGCGCGCGGTCGAGGCCATCTTGCGCGAGGGGCTCAAGCCCATGAGCCGCCAGCACGTCCACATGTCAGATGACGTCAAGACCGCGCTTGTCGTCGGCTCGCGCCGCGCGCAGACCCCCACCTTGCTCGTCATCGACGCTAGCGCCGCACATCGCGCGGGCGTCACCTTCTACCATGGCAATGATGAGACATGGCTCGCGGACGCTGTGCCGCCCGCCTTCATCCGCGTCAATGAGGCGCTTAAATGAGGTGTGAATAAGCGCGCATGGTGCGCGTATAACGCTCACACACGTCCGCCTCCGAGAGGGGCGGGGGCGGGGCGGCCCGAAGGGCGGCCCCCCCCCCGGGTGTGGGCCGGCCCGGGGGGCGGGGGGGGCGGGGGGGGGGGGGGGGGGCGAAAGAG
>CAYXWB010000059.1:4695-20713 GCA_964468515.1 uncultured Bradymonadales bacterium
ATCAAACCCAACCCCCCGCCGCCCCCCGGGGGGGGGCCCCCCCCCCCCCCCCGCCCCCCCGCCCCTCGACCGTTTTGACGCCCTCGCGTCTGCGCTGAGCGGCGCTGTGGGGGCCGGTGTCAAAAGATCGACGTTCTTGAATTGTCTTTTGTTTTAGGTGTTTAGCTTCAGGGGTAGGGCGGAGATGGCTCCACCCTCGCCAGGGCGCGGGAGCGCCAACCTCCAGGAGGATGCCATGTTTGACGCAGTGATCTATGGCCTGTTTATCGGGCTCCCCTTGCTGATGGTCTTAGGGGTGGTCGTCGCATTCTTGAGGCGTCGCGCACAGCACTTTGACGATGTGTGAGCGCCTTGATGATGCCTTTCTTGACCCCCCGCGCGTCGTGATGCCAGCCCATCACGACGCGCGCGTCTTTGAGCGAAGCATCGAAACGCTCCCCCCTCGCCCGCTAGCCACCCTCACCAGGGTGCCTATGCTCCAGCAAAGGGAGCAGCGCACGCCCCGCTGCCCTTGATGGGCGGCGAGGCAAGCTGCCTGGCAAATAAATGTTAAGATTACGCTGAATGATGAGGTGCACGATGCGAGCCCCTTACACCCCCACGCTGATCAAGCTGAGCGCGCTCGCGCTCCTGGTCGGCATGGCGCTCCCCGTGAGCGCGCAGCTCAAGCCTAACGCCCCCAGCCAAGACTCGCAGCCCGCGCCCGTGAGCGCGCCTGAGCGCTCCACGCGAGGCGCACAGCGCGCGCAGCGACACAGCGTGGACACGGGTGAGGCTGAGCAGGCGCGCCTGTCAAACGCTAATGACCCTGAGGGTCCAACGCAGCGCATGAAGGTCGTCGAGGATGGCCTCGATAAGCTGGAGCAGCGCGTCCAGCAGACCCAGGTGCGCCTGCGCGCTCGCGGCATTGAGCCCGACCCCGCCCTCATCGCCCAGATCAACGACGCTGAGGCCGCGCTCATGCGCGCCCGTCAAGACCTGACAGGCGCCCGGGGCACCACGGGGTTGCGTCAGCAAGAGCAGATTGAGCAGCTGGAGCGCCTCCTCAAGGAGCATGAGACCATGCTCAACGGCCTTGAGGAGAGCGTGTCGCGCAAGCTCACCTCACGGCGCCCGTGAACCCCTGGGGGCGTTGCTCGCGACGATGGTAATCTCTCGCGGCGAGGCGCGCGGTAGCGCCTCGCGCCTCAGGTTGGAGATCGCCATCGTCGCTCCTGTGGTCGCGCTGGCGCTGTACCTGCGCGCGCATCACAGCTGGGAGTCCTGACGACGGCTCGCCCCCCGCACAGGCCCAAACAGCCCGTCAGCGGCCAGCGCTGGCGAGCATCCCCTCAGCCGCTGCACGCGTGAGCTCACCCCCCGCCATATCGCTGCTCGGCCCCCCGCGCTCCCTATCGCGTTGACGCGCTGAGCGCGCTCGACGCAAAGCACAGGTGGCATCATGGGCTAGCGCTATTGCCTTGACGCTGCGCGCGGCGATGGGCGCGCTTGGGCCATGCGCCCCTTCAGGTCGTGGCGCTGCGCCGCGTCCCTCTTCATCAGCTGAGCGCGACGCTCAGCGTGTAAAATTAAAGTGTTATTGGAAAATTAAAGTGTTAATGGAAAATGTGTGACCACACGCTCACCCTCGCGCTCTATGAGCGCAGGATAACCCCGCGCATGGTAGCGAGGTTGAGCCGCTGGAGCCGATCATGGACCCCCGATCGGAGGCGACCACCCCTCGCCTCATCGCGCTGCGCCAGCGCAGCACCCATGCCTGTATGGCGTGCTTAGGGACACTGCCTGAGCAGGCGCCGAGCTGCCCCTGGTGTCAGCAGCCCGCCCCGGCGTCGGGCTGGTCGAGCGCCACGCGCACGGGCGATCCTTGGCTTGGGCGTGAGGTCGCGCAGCGCTACTTGGTGACGCGCGTGCTCGGACGTGGCAGCGCCTCGCGCGTCTATGAGGTCGAGGCGCTGCGCGTTAATAATCGCCTCGCGCTCAAGGCCTTTCGCACCGACGCTGAGGATCATGACCTCATGTTGCAGCGCCTAGAGCGCGAGATCGAGGCGCTAGGCAGGCTGCGCAACCCGCACCTGGTGCGCTTCTTCGACATGGTGTCGCTCCAGCCTGCGGGCGTGGGCGTGCTCATGGAGCGCGTTGAGGGCCAGACCCTCCAGGCGCTGGTCGAGCAGCACGGGCCGCTGCCCGCGTCGCGCGCGCTGCTGATGACGCGCCAGCTCTTGTCCGCCATGATTGAGCCCCATGAGCTGGGCATGATCCATCGGGACTTGAAGCCTGAGAACATCATGGTCGAGCGACTGCCCAGCGGGGAGGATTTCTTGCGGGTGCTTGACTTCGGCCTAGTGAGAATCGCGGGGATGCTGTCGCTCACCTCGGGTTTCGTAGGCACCCCTCTCTACGCGAGCCCGGAGCAGTGTCAGGGGCGTGAGGTGGACGCGCGCAGCGACCTCTACGCCGTCGGCGCGATCCTGCACCTGATGCTCACGGGGCGTCCCCCCTTCACGGGGGACACCCCCATGGCGCTGTTTCGCCAGCACGCCAGCGCCAGCGTGGCCCCATTCGCCGATGAGATCCGCCAAGAAAGTGGTCGAGGACAGGCCGTGGAGGGGCTGGCGCTGCGGCTGCTGTCTAAGCTGCCGCAGCTGCGCGCGGAGAGCGCGCGCGACGCCCTCGCCATGGTCGACGCGCTGCTCGCCACGTGGCCGCGCGAGGGCGCCTGGAGTCGAGAGGCCGCCTCCAGCGCGAGCGGCCGCTTTATTGAGCGCCCCGGCGATACCTTAGACGGCTCGCCCGCGCGCCAGCAGACCCCCAGTGGCGGCGCCACGCGTGTCTATCAGCGCGCCGAGCGGCGCACCTTCAACACCCCCTCCCACACGCTGGATGGCCCAGGCCCGCAGCCGCTGCCCGCGCCTGAGCGGCGCACGAGCAGCACGCAGGGCATGGGGATCATCAAGCCAAGAGCGCGCGGGCGCGCGGTCACCCCCGTCATTGAGGTCCTCGCTGAGCAGCGCCACAGCCCAGCGCGCGCCTCAGGCCGCTACGAGCCTACGGCGCTGGTCGCCCCGCGCGGCCTGAGCGCGGTCGCCTTGGGCGAGGACCTCACCTTGGCTTTGGCGCACGATGACGCCTTATCGTGCTTTCAGCTCGCCAGCCAGTCCACCCAGCGCTGGGCGCGCGGCGCGTGGCAGGCCGTCGCGCTCGCCATCGCCGCCAACACCACCCTCGTCGGCGCGAGCGATGGCGCCATCTGGCAAGCCTCGCCAGGGGAGCCTGCCCTCCGAGAGCGCTTTCGCGCAGCCCAGAGCGAGCCCTTCTTAGCTGTGACCGCCTCGCGCGATGGCCTCACCCAGCTCGCGCTTCAGCGCGGCGGCCGCCTCTATCATGAGCTAGGCAAGGGGTGGCGGCGCGCCGGCCAGCTCCACCCCAACACGCACCTCATCGCGCTGGATCCCTCAGGCGCCATGCTCGCCATCGCCACCACCGACGCGCTCGCGATGGTGAGCGCCATGACCCATCAAGAGCGTTCGATTTGTAGTATTAAGGATATAAGATCGTTATTTTTCTCACCAGATGGATATCTTCTGGCTTGTTGGCGCCATGATGGCCGCGTGGAGGTGCGCGACACCACCGCGCTCGCGCGCAAGGTGGCCACTCTGCGCGCGCCTGAGAGCACAGTCGCCGTGAGCTTCGGCCCGACGGGTGACCTCATCGCGCTGGCGCGCCGCGGCGATGAGCTGCACTTGGTGACGCTGCGCTAAGACAGGGCAGGGCGCTCAGCCGAGCTTGCGTCGCCGCGCGCTGTTGGCGTGCCCTTGTAACCCCTCCAGCTCGGCCAGCGCGATGGCGTCATCGACCAACCCCTGCGCCTGATGCAGATCGTCGATCTGCATCCACGTGCGCACGCGCATAAAGCTCATCACCGACAGCCCCGCGAAGCTGCGCGCTGAGCCGCCCGTGGGCAGCGTGTGGTTAGGCCCCGCGCCGTAATCGCCCAGCACCTCCGCCGCGCCGTGGCCGATGAACAGGCCGCCATAGTGCTTCAGCCGCTGGCCCACGCCTTGCGCGTCCTCCGTCAGCACCTCCAGATGCTCAGGGGCGAGCTGATCACACACGGCGATGCCCTCGTCTAGATCATGCACCAGCACCACAAACCCGTTTTCGAGCGCTTGGGATGCGGTCTCCGCAGTGCTCAGCGCCTTGAGCTGTCGCACAAGCTCCGCCTCCACGCGCTCCGCGAGCGCCACGCTCGGCGTGACCAAGATCGGGATCGCGTCGGGGTCATGCTCGGCCTGGGCCAACAGGTCAGCGGCCACAGTCTGCGCGTCCGCCAGCGCGTCGGCCAAGACCACCAGCTCAGATGGACCCGCCAGCATGTCGATCCGCACCTGCCCCGACACCAGCTGCTTGGCGGCTGTCACCCACCGGTTGCCAGGCCCCACGATGGCGTCACACATCTGCACCTCACCGGCACCATACGCCATCGCCGCGATCGCCTGCGCGCCGCCCACCGCGAGCAGCGCGTCCGCGCCTGCGAGCGCGGCTGCGGCGAGCGTCACCTGCGTGGGCTTGGGGCTTGCGACCCAAATCGTCTCACAGCCCGCCACCCGCGCCGTGATCGCCGTCATCAGCACGCTCGATGGCAGCGGGAAGCGGCCGCCCGGCGCGTAGCAGCCCGCCACCTCCACCGCCGCGATCGTGTGCCCCGCGCGGCCGCCTGGGATGGGCACGCTCACCGGCAGCAGGGCGTCGCGCTGCGCCTGCGCGAACACCTCAATACGCGCCGCTGTGCGCTCCAACACGCCGCGCGTCGCGGCGTCTAGGCCGTCAAGCGCCGCTTGCAGCGCTGCGCGCTCGATCACGAGCGGCGCCCCCGCCTCAATGTCACCGAAGCGCAGGGCCACCGCGCGCAGCGCGTCAACACCGCCTGCGCGCACCTCATCTAAGATCGCCTGCGCCTCGCCAAGCGTCTTCGCGTCCACAGCGTCGCGCCGGATCGTCGGCAGCGACTCAGGGGAGATTCGCCTCAGCATCAGCTCACTCATCACTTAAGACTCCTGTGCGCGGTCCTTCGCGCTCACGTCCACCTTGGCGTCGCCTGGGCGACGCGTCACCTTCAAGGCGCGCGCGTCAAGCGCGCGCGCCACCTCAGCGAGCGTCACCTCATGGCGCGCCATCGCCACCATCGCGAAGTACATCACGTCCGCAGCCTCTTGACACACGTGCGCCGCGTCAGCCGCCTGGCCAAGCTCCCCAGCCTCCTCCACGAGCTTCGCGCGCAGCAGCGCGGGCTCATCCAGCAGCCGCCGCGTGTAAGATCCCGCAGGGGCGTCCGCGACGCGCTGGCGCAAGGTCTGCTCTAAGCGCCCCATGCCTTGTCTCGGTCCAAAGCAGGTCCACTGATCCAGGTGGCAGTAGCCTGAGCCGCGCTGGCGCACGGTGAAGCGCAGCGCGTCACGGTCGCAGTCCAGCGCGATCGCCACAAGCTCTTGCGTCGCGCCGCTGGTCTCACCCTTGACCCACAGGCCGCGCTTTCGCGAGTGATACACGCCCTGGCGCCGTCGCACCGCCTCGCGCACGCTCTCGGCGCTGGAGTAAGCGAGCCCGAGCGCCACCCCCAGCTCATCAACCACCACGGTGGGCCACAGCCCATCAGCGCGATCGCTCACCAGCGGCGCGGCGATCGCCTCGCCAAGATCCATCGCGCCCTCATACAGCGCCATCCCCACCTGCGCGTGCGCGCCGAGCCGGTCAAGCTGCGCGATCTCCTCCGCCGTGGTCACGCCGCCCGCGATCGTCAGCTGCGCCCCCTCAGCCGCCTCCACCAGCGCGGCCACCTGCGCCATGTTGGTCCCCTGCATGCGCCCCTCGCGCTCCACAAAGGTCACCAAGAAGCCGCTCACATAGGGCCGCAGCGCGCGCAGCTGCTCCACAATGTTCTTGCCCGTGCGCGTGCGCCAGCCGTCCACCACGACCTCACCATCGACCGCATCCAGCGCGGCGATGAGGCGGTCTTTGGGGAGCTGTGAGAGCACCTGCGGGGTCGCCGCCGTGCCCAGCACGATCCGGTCCGCGCCTTGGTCTAGCCACCAGCGCGCCGTCGCCACGTCGCGGATGCCGCCGCCTACCCGGCAGCGCGCGATCTTCATCAGCTCACAGATCACCGCGCGGTTGTCGCCTTGCCCCAGCGCCGCGTCCAGATCCACGATGGCCACCTCGCCAGCCAGCGCGAACTGCGCCGCGATCGGGCGCGGATCGCCCGCGTCGATCTTCAGCGTCTTGCCGCCTACCAATTGCACCGCGTGCCCGCCCATCAGGTCGATTGAGGGGATGATCATGGTCGCACCTCGACGCCAAGCTCGCGCAGCGCGAGCTTCAGCGCTGTCACTGTGTAATCACCGTCATGGAAGATAGACGCCGCGAGCACCGCGTCTGCGCCCGCCTCGATCGCTTGCGCCATGTGCTGGGGCGCGTGCGCGCCGCCCGAGGCGATCACTGGCACGTTCACCGCCTCGCTCACCGCGCGCAGCAAGGCCAAATCATAGCCCGAGCGCGTCCCGTCGCGATCCCAGCTCGTGAGCAGGATCTCGCCAGCGCCCAGCGCCTCAGCCTCCTTAGCCCAAGCCACCGCGTCCTCGCCCACGCGCTCGCGCCCTGAGCGGATCACGACCTCCCACTTGCCAGGCTCAGCCTGCGCGGCGTCAATCGCCAGCACCGTGCACTGGCTGCCGAAGCGGCGCGCCATGTCGCGCAAGAGCGTCGGCTCAAGCACGGCGGCCGTGTTCACTGACACCTTGTCCGCGCCAGCCAACAGCAGCGCGGCGGCGTCATCTGCCACGCGCACGCCGCCTCCGACAGTCATCGGGATCGACAGCTTCGCGCGCACGCGCCGCACCGTCTCAAGCTGATGCCCGCGCCCATCGGTCGTGGCGCTCACATCCAGCAGGATGAGCTCATCGGCGCCTTGCGCCTCGTAGGCGGCTGACAGCAGCGCAGGATCGCCCGCGTCACGCAGCCCTTGGAACCTCACGCCCTTGACCACGCGCCCATCGCGCACGTCCAGGCAAGGGATCACACGTCGCGTCAACATCGCTCGTCACCCTTGTTCGGCGCGCGCCGCCTGCCAGCCTTGGGCTGCGGCGAGCCAGCGGCCCATTAACGCTAAACCCCAGGGGCCGGACAGCTCGGGGTGAAACTGGCACGCGAGCTGCGCGCCGCGCTCGATCGCCGCCACGAACACCTCGCCATGATCGCTCATGGCGCCGCGCCAGCCGGTGGGCACGCGGTCCAAGTGGTAGGAGTTGGCGAAGTACGCGTAGCCCGCTTGTAAGAGCGCGCCCTCACCGTGCGGCGTGACCTCGTTCCAGCCGAGCTGCGGCACGCGCACGGCGCCGCTGCGAAAGCGGACCACATGCGCGTCAAGGATGCCCAGGCCTGCCACGCCGGGGTCTTCTTCGCTGTCGCGCGCCAAGAGCTGCAAGCCCAAGCACACGCACAGCGTGGGCTTGCCCGCGCCGAGGCGATCGCGCAGCGGCTCCACGAGCCCTAGCGCGCTCAGGCGCCCCATACCGGCCTCAAACGCGCCCACCCCAGGCAGCACCACGCGCGCGCTCTTGTGCACGTCCTCGGGGGAGCGGGTCAGCCTTGGTGCGCAGCCCAAGCGCTCCAGCGCGGCCAGCATCGAGGCGATGTTGGCCACGCCCGTGTCGATCACGTCGATCGGCATCATAACACCCCCTTGGTGCTCGGGACGCTGTCCTCGCCAGTGCGTCGCACCGCCTCGCGCAGCGCCACCGCCAGCGCCTTAAACGCGGCTTCTGCGCGGTGATGATCGTTGGCGCCGCGCAGCACATCAACGTGCAGCGCCATGCGCCCCGTCATCGCCAGCGACTGGAAGAAGTGCGTCAGGTTCTCGCTCGCCACATCCCCGATCGTCTCACGCACCAGCGCCAGGTGGATCTCGGGCCAGGGGCGCCCGCTCAAATCCACCACCGCGCGCGCCAGCGCCTCATCAAGCGGCGCGTAGCCGTGGCCAAAGCGCGCGACGCCGCGCCGCTCCCCAAGCGCCTCATCCAGCGCTTGGCCCAAGGCCAAGGCGCAGTCCTCGATGGTGTGATGATCGTCGACGTGCAGATCGCCCGTGCAATGCAGCGTCAGGTCAAAGCGCGCGTGGCGCGTCAGCGCGGTGAGCATGTGATCGAAGAACCCGAGCCCGGTCTGGATGTCGCTGTCACCGCGCCCATCCAGGCACAGGCTCAGCGTGATGTTCGTCTCGCGCGTCTCGCGCGTCAGGCGCGCCGTGCGCGCCGTCAGCTGCTCACTCATAGGGCCAGACCTCCTCAATCAGCGCCGTGATGCTGTCATAGATGCGCGCCGCGCCCGCTTGATACAGCGCGTCATCCCCCGCAGGGCGCGCGCCAGGGGCGCGCGTCCCGAGCGCCAAGACGTGCGGGCCGCCGGGCGCGCTCACGCGCCTGGCGGCCCGCACGTCGTCTGGCGTGTCCCCGATCATCCAGGCCGTGCGCGCGCCCAAGCGCTCAAGCGCCAAGCGCAGCGGCGCGGGGTCCGGCTTCGGGGGCGCGTCCTCCATGCAGATGACCACCTCGAACAGCCCCTGCCAGCCGAACGTCTCGATGGCGCGCGCTGCATCGCGGCGCGGGCGCCCCGTCACCACGGCCAGCTGTGCGCCTCGGCGAAGCCGCTCCAGCGAGGATCGAGCGATGAGCGCCCGCTCCGTGCGCCACAACCCCTCACGCGCCTCGTCGCCCTGGTAGAGGCGCTCAAACGCGAAGGTGACCTGCTCAAGCGTCGCGTCTTGGCCCGCCGCTTGGACCAAGCGCCACGTCACGATCCAGTCGTTGTTCGCATCGCCTGCGGCCTTGATCGCCTCGATCTGCGCGTGGCTGACCTCCACCCCGAACGTGGCCGCCGCCTCAATGATGGCGCGCCGATAGGAGCCGGAGACGTCCACCAGCACGCCGTCCATGTCGAGCAAGAGCGCCTCAGGGCGCAGCGTAGCGAGCGCGCCGGTCACGCGCGCGAGCTGGTCTGCGTCGCCAGGGCAAGCGATGCGCACCGCGTCGTCAAACGCGCGCGCGGCGATCCCCATGCCCGCCAGCGCGTCGCGCCACCACAGCGGCTCGGCCACGCGCGCGTAGCTGAAGTTCGCTTGGCTGCGCGTGATGGCGCCACCTGCCGCCACCATCGCCTGCGCCAGCGCGTCGCGCTCGGCGCGACAGGTCGCGACGAACGCGCGGATGTCATCGTCAGGCAGCGCCAAGCGCACACACGCCAGCGCGATCGAAGGCCCGGCGACCGCGTAGGGGCTGCCCACCGCGCGCAGCCAACTGATCACCTCAGCGGGCCCGATGGCGTAGCCCACGCGCAGCCCCGCCAAGCCCCACGCCTTTGACAGCGTGCGCGTCACCACGACGTTGCCCATGCCGAGCGCGTCGGCGGTGAGGTCCTCATCAGCGAACTCCACGTAGGCGTGATCGAGCAGCACCAGCGCGTCCCCTGCGCCCGCGCTCACGCGCGCCAAGTCCTCACGCGTCACCACCTCACCGGTCGGGTTGTTGGGGCTGACCAGCGCGATCAAGCCCACGCCCCCGTCATGCGCGGCGAGCATGGCGTCGACGGGCAGGGCGCCCCCAGGCCAGGGGATCTCGCGCGCGGGTGCGCCGAGCTGACGCGCGTAGCGCGCGATCATCTCAAAGGTCGGCGTGGCGATGAGCAGCGCGCGCCCAGGCTCCAGCGTGGCGCGGCAGATGCGGTCGAGCGCGTCATCGGCGCCTGAGGTCACGAGCACCTGCGCCGGATCAACCCCAAGGCGCTGCGCCAGCAGCGCCTCCAAGGCGCTCGCGCTGGGGTAGCGTCGCAGCGCCTCGGCGTCGAGCGCGCGCAGCGCGTCTAATAACGCCTCGGGCGGTGCGCACCCCTCGTTGCCGTCGAGGCGCAGATCGACGGGCGCGCGCGCGCGCGGGACGCTGTAGGCCCGCAGGCTGGCGAGCGCCTGGCGAGCGATCGGGCGTGGCATGGCAGACCTCGATGAGGCCGCGCGCGCGCAGCGCGCGGCAGAGCGTGTTCGGATCAGGGCACGATCTGCGACAGCGACATCACGATGATGTCGCTGCCACCGGCCGCCTTGAGCTTGGGGATGAGCGTCGCCAAGGCCGCGCGTGGCACGGCCGCCTTGAGCGCGTAGCCTTGGCTCGCGTGCAGCGAGGAGATGGTCGGCTCGCGCATGCACGGCAGCACGGCGATGACCTGATCGAGCCTGTCAGCGGCCACGTTCAGCTCCACCATGACGCGCGCGCGCGCCTCCAGCACGGCGCGCATCACCAGCTCCAGATCCTCGATCATGGCGCGCTTGTGCGGATCATCGAGCGCGCGCGGGTGCGCATAGAAGCGCGTCGAGCTGCGCAGCAGCTCGTCCACGATCTCCAGGCCGTTGGCGCGCAGCGTGGAGCCGGTGGAGGTGTTGTCCACGATGCAGTCGGCGTCCTCGGGCGGGAACACCTCGGTGGCGCCGTAAGTGCGCACCAGCTGCGCGTCGAGCGCCATGCGCGCGATCCAGGCGCGCGTCAGGCGCTGATACTCCGAGGCCACCAGCAGGTGGCGACCCTTGGGCAGCGCGCCATCGGTGAGGATTGAGGTGGGCGCGGCGGCGACCACGCGCACGGGGTTTAACCCAAGGTCCAGCACCTGGACAAGCTCCGCGTCAAGCTCGGCCACCCAGTCTGCGCCCGCGAAGCCAATGTCGCGCGAGCCGACATGGAGCATCTCCACCACATTCTGAGGCTTGAGCAGCTTCGTCTCCACGCCCTCCAGCGAGATGGTGGGGCGGTAGTTGCGGCTGCCCAGCTGGAGGTGGACGCCAGCCTCACCGAGCAGGCGCAGCAGATCTTCTTGCATGCGCCCCTTGGGCAAGGCCAAGCGCAGCGGGGAGGAGGTCGAGGTCATCTTCAGGGCGCTCCCGCGAGTTCTCATCGTGATGTGCTAGAGGCGGTGTTTGTGCCGCTCACGCCACGATCTCCTATCACTCAGCGCGCGCGCTCGCAAGCGCGGGCGGCTGGCGCAAAAACCCTCGCGCCAGCCGCCCTGAGGTGATATGCAAGGCCCCTGATTAAGACTCACAGGTCATGCACGACACGTTGCGATGAGAGGTTGGTGCAGATGGATGCTGGCGCAGGGGCTGAACAGGTCTATCAGGGCAGGCTAGGGCGGACGACGAGGACGAGCGTGCTGATCAGCAGCGTGGCGGGGCCCGTCTTCCCGGCGAGCGTTTATACGGGGATCAACGTCACCCAAGACCCTGAGCTGCGCGATCGGTTGCACGCGAGCGCGCTCAATGAGGTCGCCTGCCCCTTCTCCGAGCGCACCTACCAGCTCGCCATCCCGCTGCGCTACCACGACGAGGCGCGCAAGCTGTTCGTGCTCGTCATCCCCGAGGCGCTGCGTCACGAGGAGTTCAAGCACCGCAGCGACATGCTCCAAGAACTCGCGCGTGAGCGCGAGCTCTTGCCCGACTATGTGCGCCACTTTGAGACGGTGTTCAGCGTCGAGGAGCTGGCCACGCTGGAGGTTCGCGCCGACGCACCTGCCGCAGCGCCGCCCGCAGAGCGCCCGATCGAGGTGGCGTCAGGGCGCATCATGAACACGCTGCCGATGGCCGCGCTCAGCGCCCCCAGCGCGCTGCCAGCGCCGCCCGCGCGCGCTGAGCACGACCTGGAGACCGCCGCGCGGCTTGAGGAGGCCGCCAAGCAGGCCGAGCGCGAGCGCGAGGCGCTGGCGAAGGAGCGCGAGGCGATGGCCGCCGCGCGTCAGCAGCTTGAGCAAGAACAGCAGCAGCTGCATGAGGTGTCGGAGCGCTTAGAGCGCGAGCGCGCCCGCATGGAGCAGGTCGAAGATCGCATCGTCGCCGAGCGCGATCAGCTCGCCGCCTCACGCGCCATGATCGAGGTCGATCGCGCGAGCGTTGACGCCGAGCGCGCCACGATGGAGGCCGCGCGCCTTCAGCTCGAACAAGAACGCCAGCAGCTCATCAAGCAGCAGCTCCAGGCTGAGCAGGAGCGCCTGCGCTTGGAGCAAGTCTCCCAGGTGGCCACCCCTGAGGAGAAGACCCAGATCGTGACCGATGACCAGTTCATCGAGGTCATGGGTGAGTCGCTGGAGGAGCCCTCCGACGGCACGGAGCTTGTGTGGGATGAGGGCGCGCGCTTGGGGCAGCCCGCCCCCGCGCCCACCTCCTCGCTGATGCAAGAGGTCGCGCTGTCTGAGTCGTTTGAGGATGACTTTGGCCCCGAAGACTCGACCCAGATCACGCAGGTCCCCACGCTGCGTCACCTCAACATCGCCGCGCGCTTTGATCAGAAGCTCGCGGGCGGCCAAGACCTCTACTTGACTATCCAGGACGGCCACGTCGTGGCCGCCATCCGCACCCAGAAGCGCGAGGTGGATCAGGTCATCCACAGCGGCTCGGCGGCGCCGCAGCTGCTGTTGCAGTACGCGCTGGTGGAGCGCTACCCGCTGGTGACGATCCTGCTCGCTAGGCTCGACGCGCAGCAGCAGCTGGTGCACGCCTTTGGCTGGCCGCTGGACGTGGCCAATGACAACGATCGCCTCGTGCTCGACGCGCTCATGGTGCAGTCGCTGGTGCGCTTCGCCTTCTACGATCCCCAAGGCAAGCTGCTGCGCACTTATGATGCGCGCGCGCCGCTGGAGGAGAACGCGCGCTGGATCAAAGCGCGCGCCGAGGGCGTGCTCACTGAGCCCGGGCGCAAGCCCGGGCGTTTCAGCAAGGCCGCCGCCGCGTTCAGCGCGCCCGATTACGAGCGCTTGGGCACCATGCGCCACGCCTTCAGCGCCGACAGCTTCCAGCAGATCAGCTCGCCCAGCGCGGCCAAGCTCGCCGCAGGCATCGTGGGCTACTGGTCCGGCGAGGATGTCTTCGAGTATCTGATCGGCAACCGCGCCTTCCCGCTCAAGACGTTCCGCGCCATCCAACAGCGCGTCGCCGAGCACGCGCTCGACTACGGTATCTACCTGCCCGCGCCGCTGCGCCAGTTCACCATCGAGCGCGCCATGGTCGAGGGCCGCGAGGAGCTGGCCAAGCGCCTGTTCGCCAACTTCGCTGAGGTCTGCGTGGGGCTCAAGACCAACGACCTCGACCCGGTGGAGCAGTGGGAGAACTGGGACGCGCTGTTCTCACTGGCCCAGGAGGTCGGCGTGCAGGTCGAGCAGGAGATCATCGATCTGGCCCAGCTCAGCCTGCGCCGCGCGCAAGAGTTTGAGCTGGGCGATGATGTTGAGCCGAGGGGCGATGAGGGCGAGGAGGTTGACGATGACGCCATCAGCGAGGTCGAGGACGATGAGGTCTTCGAGCTGAGCGATGAGGACGTGCACAGCGCGGAAGACCCCACCGAGCGCGTGGTCGTGCTCGACAGCGTGCTGCTGCGATCAAGCGGTGATCCCCAGCGGCTCACCGTGTCCAAGCGCAGCGAGGTCACGGGCGTGACCTACTTCTTGCCCGATGACGCCGTGCTCGATCAGTTCGATGATCTGGCCAGCTTAAGCCGCGAGGAGCTGGTCTCACTGCTTGATGATCCGAAGGGCCGCTTAGAGGCCGCGCAGCTGCTCATTGAGCGCTTCGGCGCGCCGTGCGTGGCGACCGCGCTGGAGCGCTCGGAGCAGATGAGCGCCCCTGAGATCGCGGCGCTCGCGAGGTTCGTGGAGACGCGCGCCGATGGCTTGGAGGTGGAGCTCGTGCGCGCGGTGGAGCAGGGCGGCCCAAGCGCCACCTACATCGCCGCGCGCGCGCTGGTGAGCATCCGCAGCACCAGCGCCATCCCGACGCTGCTTGACGCCGCGCGCGATCCCGCGCGCCAAGGCAACCTGCAAGCGCTCGTGGCCGCGCTCGGCGGCTACGGCGACCGGCTCGTGCCCCAGCTCATGCGCCTGATCAAGCGCGATGGTCATGACGACGCGCTGATCGCGATCATCCAAGCCGTCGAGCAGCGCAGCGCGGGCGCGATCGCGCGCTTGGCGCGCGATCGCAACAAGCGCGTGCGCGAGGCCGCGCGCCTGGCGCGCCAGTAGGCGCGCTAGGCGTGGACAGCGCGCCTCGCATCGGGCATCTTGGACTTCCCCCTCGCGTACGCGCCGCGCTCAGCGGCGCGTCGCACGCTCTCCCCCTCTTGCGCGCGAGCTAGCAGTTATGCTCATCGGCCTCTTCAGCGATGTGCACTCCAACCTTGAGGCGCTGTCCGTGGTCATGGACCAGTACAAGCGCTTTGAGCCGCCCATCGACCGCTTCGTCTGCTTGGGGGATGTCGTCGGCTACTGCGCTGATCCCAACGCCTGCGCGGACATCGTGCGCGAGGTCGCCCAGATCACCATCTTGGGCAACCACGACGCCGCCGTGTGCGGTCGCATGAACTACGCCTATTATTATGACGCCGCGCGAAACGCCCTGGACTGGCACGCGCGTCAGCTCTCCGAGGATCATCACGCCTGGCTCAAGACCCTCCAGTATCGCCAAGATGATGACGAGCTGGACGTGACCTTCTGTCATGGCTCCCCAGTGAACCTTGAAGACTTTGAGTATGTCTTCAACATCCATCAAGCCGCCCAGCTCATCGATCATTGGGACGAGCTGCGCCACGTGACCTTCATCGGTCACTCGCACTTGACCAAGGCCTTCTCGCTCGACCAGCAGCACGGCGCGGCAGAGGTCTTCGGCCCCGTGCTGCGCTTTGAGCCGGATAAGAAGTACATCGTCACGGTGGGCAGCGTGGGGCAGCCGCGCGACAATGACAACCGCGCCTGCTATGGCGTCTATGACACCGAGGCGCAGAGCTTCCAGTACTTCCGCGCGGAGTACGACATCCGCGAGGCCGCGCGCAAGATCTTCCAAGCGGAGCTGTCGAGCGACTTCGCCAAGCGCCTGTTCTTCGGGATCTAGACGGTCAGCGAGAGCTCGCTCAGCCACCGCCTAAGGGGCTGCTTGGAGCAGCCGCGTGAGCGCGTCGGCCAAGGCGTCATCATCGGCGGGCGTGGCGAGGGTGTCGGTGTGAGGGGCGTCAAGGCGCGCCGTGCCGCCTGGGGAGCGCACCAGCAGCGGCGCTCCTTGGCATAAGCGCTGGAGCAAGCGCGCCGCCTCCTCAAGCGACATATCGCCTAGCTCATCGGCCACCACGATCACGTCTGGGGTGTGATGCGCGCACCAGCGCAGCGCGTCGAGCGCGCTTGGCTGGACGCTGACTTGCGCAGCGCGCGCGCTGAGGGCTTGCAGCAGCGCCTGCGCGCGCGCAGGCTCAGGCTCGATCGCCAGCACCGTCGCGCGCGCGAGCGCGCGCTGGGGCTGGGCCAGCGCCGGGGTGTGATGGGCGACGCGCGGCGCGCGCTCGAGCTTGGCGTAGAGCGCGTCGATGCGCGTTAAGAGCGCCTCCACATCGGGCGGTCGCTGCTGCGGGCGCTTGGCCAACAGGCTCGCCACCAGCGCCTCCAGCTCGGGGTGAACCTCCTCACCGAGCGTCTCCTGCAGCGTGGGGGCGGGGCGCGTGAGGTGGCTGTAGATCACGTCGAACAAGGCGCGCGAGGTGAAGGGGGGGCGGCCTGTGAGCATCATGAACAGCAGGCAGCCCAGGGCGTAGAGGTCGCTGCGCGCGTCGACGGGCTTGTTGCTGCAAGCCTCAGGGCTGGCATACAGCGGCGTGCCCACGAACTGATTGGTGATGCGCTGCGTGACGCTGCCCGTGACCAAGCCAAAGTCGAGCAGGTGCACGAACTCATGGCCTGCGGCCATGCGTGAGACCATGATGTTCTCGGGCTTTAAGTCGCGGTGCGCGACGCCGAGCGCGTGGACCGCGTGCGCGCCGAGCGCGATCTGACGCAGCAGCGCGAGCGCGCGCGGCGCGCTCAGCGGGCCGCTCTGATCGACCAGCGCCTGTAAGGTCTGCCCGTCAATCAGCTCCATGACCAAGCAGATGATGCCCTCAAGCGGTGAGAGCACCTCGTGGAG
>CAYXWB010000060.1:0-20634 GCA_964468515.1 uncultured Bradymonadales bacterium
GGCCGCCTGACCTTAAAAGGTCAGGCGGCCCGCTGCCGCGTCTGGGCTGAGGCGCGCAGCGTCAGCCCGCGTCGCGCAAGAACGTGATCAGCTCGTGTAACATGAAGGCGGTCGCCCCCCAGATCGGCTGCGGTCCATGCGTGAAGGTGTGGGCCGGGTAGCTGATGCCCTCGATCTCGCGCATGACGAGCTGGTGGACGTCAGGGGTGAGCAGGGCGTCGAGCGCGGGCGTGATCAAGTAGTCAATCTCAGCTGGGTTAGGGCGCAGCTCGTAAGGATCGCTGAACTCACCGACGAACGAGGTCACATGGAAGCCCGTGCCGGTGGGCAGGCGCGAGAAGGCGCCATAGAGGCGCACGTCCTCAGGCAGCAGGCCGACCTCCTCCCACGCCTCGCGCAGCGCGGTGTCGCGCAGGGCAGGGTCGTCAGGATCGCGCCTGCCGCCGGGGAAGCTGACCTCGCCAGAGTGCTTGCGCAGGGCCAGGGCGCGGCGCGTGAGCAGGACGTGCATGCGGCCATCGCGCTCCAACAGCGGGATGAGGACGGCCGCCTCAATGGGGGTGATGCCATCGCGCTGGCGCATGAAGCCGAGCGCGGTGATGTCCACGCGAGGCTCCTCCGCATGCAGCGAGGCCAGCACGCGCCGCACCTGCTCGGGCCGCGCCCACGCCGGGATCATGACGTCTCGCGCAGGCGCAGGCGGAACACGCGCCGCCCCTCCTCCTCACCGACGAACACGATGTCGAAGATGTCGAGCAGGAGCTTGCTTGTCTTGCCGGTGGGCAGGCGGATGTGGGCCATGTAATCATCCTCGACGCGCATCACGCGACAGCGCTTGAGCTTGGGGTGATCGAGCACGTCGCCGGGGCGAAGCTCGGGCAGCTCATCGGTGTCATGGGCGAGCGAGACGGCGGGCGTGTTGAGGGCCTTGGCGCTGGTGGGGATCTGGCGCTCGTAGGTCATGGCCTGCGCGCGCTGACGCTGGGAGGCGGGCTTGGCGGCCTCATCGGCGGCGGCGACGGCCGCGTCCCAGCTCATGGTGGCCTGGGCGGGCTCAGGCGCCTCAGCGGCTGCGCGCGGCGTGACGACAGGCTCAGGCGTGGGCGCAGACGCGGGCTGTGGGGGGCGCTGGACGACCTCACGCGGCGTGATCTGGCTGATGCGAAGGCGCCCGCTCTGGGCGTCTAAGCTGCGCTCCAAGACGAGATCCTCATAGACGTCGAGCACGAACTCGACGCTGCGCGCGCGCCCTGAGCGCAGATGCCCCGCGACGAGCTGCGCGCCGAACGGGCCGCGCGCGCTCAACACCACGTCAACGCGCAAGATCGGGTGCGCGTCGAGCTGCGAGATGTCACCGCGCAGGTGGACGATCTCCACCTCATCTTCGGTGCTGTGGGTGATCTGATACTGGCGCGATGTGGGATCGAGGTGGACGATCTCTGCGCCGCTGAGCGCGCCACAGGCGCGCAGCTCGCCAGCGAGGATCTTTTCTTGAACGCAGAGGCGAGTGAGCGCAGCGATCAGCTCCTCGCCCTCTTCTAAGTGACCCACGACGCGGCGGGTCTGATAAGCGCTATGATGAACCACGTTCCTCTCGCTCGCTTGCATGAGTTATTCTCGACAACCTCCTCAGAGCTCCACTCCCCCAGCCCGAGGCGGAACCTAACATGGCGACGCGAGCGATCCACGTCAACCTGCACTTTGAGTACGCGCACGCGCGAGGCCCCCAGGTGGCGCGCCAGCCTGCCATGCGCGCGCTCAACGCGCGCTGGGCTTCGGCGCTGCGGCTGATCCCAGGCTTTGAGCAGGCCCTCGTCTTGCCTGAGCTGAGCGCGCCATGGCCCGCGCTCGACGCGCTGTGTGTGTGGGGCGTGACCGCTGAAGTGGAGGCGGCCTTCGCGCGCGAAGGCCGCGCTTGCGTGAGCGCGCGAAGCGCGCGTGAGGTCACCGATCGGCGCTTCGCGTGGGCGCTTGAGCAGGCGCTCGGCGCGGCGCTGCCAGGGGCAGCCTGCGTGGACAGCCTCGACGCGCTTGGCGAGGCGGTAGCGCGCATGCAGGGGCCGTGGGTGGCCAAGCACCCGCTCGGCGTCAGCGGGCGCGAGCGCGCGCGCGGCGCGGCGGGCGCGCTGGACGACCAGGCGCGCGCGTGGTGCGCGCGCCAGCTTAGCGCGGGCTGGCCGCTGATCGTGGAGCCTTGGCTTGAGCAGGCGCGCGAGCACAGCGTCCACCTGCGCTATGAGGCTGACGGCTTGAGCTGCCTGGGCACCTGCTGGATCTTGGCCGACGCCACCGGCACGCCGCGCGGCCATGTGGTGCATCCAGACGCCCCCCCTGCGCCATCCCCAGCGCTCATGCGCCTGCTCGGGCAGGCGCTGGCGAGGTCGGGCTATGAGGGGCCGCTGAGCCTCGACGTGATGACGGGGCTTTTAGCGGGCCAAGAGGTGTCGCGCCCCATCACCGAGATCAACGCGCGCTACACCTTCGGGCGCTTGGCGCTTGAGCTTGGGCGCTACGCGCCCCAAGGCTGGGCGCTGGGGTGGTGGCATCCGCCCGCGCGCGTGAGCGCGCCGCGCACGCGCGGCGCGCTGCACCCGCAAGTGCAGGCGCCAGGGTGGTATCGCCTGCCTGAGGGGGTTGATCCGGCAGGGGCGTCAGGCACGGCGGTGTATGTGGCGCCGCCGGAGCGCTTTGGCGCGCCGCGCGCCTGGACGCCCCCCGCAGCGTGAGCTGACGCTCAGCCCTCAAAGCGCGTCTGCGCTGGGGGCAGGCCCGCCTCAATGAGCGGCTTCAGCGCGCGCAGGCTAGAGAAGGTGTGAATGCCCGTGTCATGACCATCGCGCCAGCGGATGCAGATCGCATAGGCGCCCACGGGGGTGACATCCTCGACGATGATCATGGCGCGCGAGGTGATGGGGATCCAGCGCGGATCCCCGCCCTGGTGGCCTTGACAGAGCGCGCAGGGGCAGAAGCCGCGCAGGTAGACGGTGGGCAGGTCAACCTCAAGGTCATCGCTGAACAAGACGCGCAAGGTGTCTTCAGCTTCGAGGTAGCGGATCTGGGTCGGATGCGGGGTAGCCCCCATACGTGTGACTCCGAGTGGTGAGGGAGCGCGTGCTGTCTTGTCAGCGCCGCTTGAACAGCTCAATGGCACCTGAGCGCGTGCCCGCGAGCAGCAAAGCGCTGTCTAAGCAGACGCATCGCGCGGGCTCGCCAAGCTCAAAGCGCTGGGCGGGGGTGAGGTCTTGCTCGCTGTGATAGAGCGCGACGACGCCGTCCTCATGGGCGGTGGCGAGAGCGCCATCGGGGGCGAAGGACAGATCTACGCTGTTGGCGAGCGCCTCCAGGGGTTGATGATGATGACGGTCGCGGTACAGGTGCACGGGGCCGCGCTGGCTGATGAGGATCAGATCTTGGCGACGCGCGTGGATGGCGCGGGTGGTGGCGCCGATGCCGCCGACCAGGCCCTGCACGCTCCCCTCACGGCTCCAGAAGCGCAGCATCCCGTCTTGGCTAGCGGTGATCGGGCCATCGGGGCCAAAGGTCACGGCGTGAACGCGCGTGTTGGGGTGCCACAGCACGGCGCTGACCTCGCCGCGCTCCAGATCCCACAGCCGCGCGGAGCCGTCGTGGCTGGCGGTGAGGGCGTAGCGCCCGAGCGAGTCGAGGGCGAGGTCTGGGACAGGGCCTTGGTGGCCGCGCAGGCTCGCGCGGCCGATGGTCTCACCGCCCGGCGCGAGCGCCTCGATCTGCTGGGGTAACAGCCAGATGTGGAGCCTGCCCAGCGAGTCAGCGCCGATGATGGCGCGCCCATCGGGGGTGAGGGCGATGACGTTGAGCTTGCCCTCGGAGAGCGTCACCGCGCCGAGGCGCGTGGGGGCGCTGGTCCAGATCTCAAAGCCGCGCTCCCCTGCGGCGACGAAGAAGCGGCCCTCGGCGCTGTAGCGCACCTGACGGACCTCACCGAGCTGCGTCTGGGCCCGATCGACGCGCTCAAAGGAGCTCGCCGCGCCCGAGCGCCTGCGGAAGATCTTCATCGCCGCTTTGCGCTCTTTGACGCGCATGTGCCAGATCTCGGCCGCGTTCAGCTCGAAGCAGCCCAGCTCATCATGGGCGGCTTGGCGGCGCAGCGAGAGGACGGGCACATGACCCGTCAGCGTCCCCCCGACGGGGGCCTCAGGCGCCACCCCAGGGGAGGTGCGCTCCTCAAGCTGGGGCATGGGGCGAGGTTGCGTCGCGCGGGTGGGCGCCTCTTGGCGCGGGGTGTGATGCGGCTGTCCGCTAGGGCGCCGCGCAGGTCGTGTGATCCAAGCGCCTGACATCTCCTCAGCGCCCTCAAGCTGGGGTTTAATGCGCGGCTCGCTGTGACGCTCCAAGCCCACGAGCTCAGCGGAGGCGCCAGCCGGATCAGGCGTCGGTGTGGCCTCGTCATTGAGGCGTTCGCGCAGCAGCGCGCGCAGATCGCGCCGTGAGATCTGACGCGTGGGCTCGCGCTCCTCCTCTAACTCCTGCATGGGCGCCGCGCTGATTGAGGGCGCCGCTGGCTCATCTTCGGGCATGCGAGGCAGGCCAAGGGGCGTGAGCGAGCCGTTGCGCGTGAGCCCTTGCTGGGCTGGGGCCTCGGGCGGGCGCGGCTGCGCTTCGCTCGGCATGATGATGGCGTCAAAATCATCCGCGATGTCGCTCCAGTCGCCGAGGTTGCTGGTGCGCTCGTTTGCCTCCTCGCTCTGCTCGCTCTGCTCGCTCTGCTCGCTCGCTTCGCCATCCGCGGCATCATCTGCCTCGACCGAGGCGATGGCAGGCAGGGCCGCAGGGGCGAGTGAGGTGGGGGGCAGCGGGACCTCCTCAGGATCAGCGTAACCGCCCCAGCCGCTCAAGTGGCTGGTGTGTTGGGTGGGCTCGTCGTCCTCGTCGTCCTCGTCGTCCTCGTCAGCGGCGCTGCTGTCGCGCGCGCTGCGCGCGTAGGTCAGCTCGCCAGCGCTGAAGGGGCCTTGGGTGACGTTACGAGGATCCTCCTCTTCGGCGGGAGGGCCGGGCAGCTGGAGCAAGCCGCTGGCCTCATCCCAGGCGCCCGCGAACAGCTCGCCCGGGGGCTTCCAGCGCAGCGCGTCGTCATCCTCGCCCGCGTCGAGCGACAGCTGCGCCTCGGTGGGCGCGCGCAAGCGAGGCGCGGCGTGCTCGCTAATGCCCTCGGAGATGCTGGACTCGTGGAGCCAGCTGGCCATGGCCTCGGGCATGATCTCGAGCACGCGCGAGGACAGGCGGACATCTTCGAGCACATAAGGGGAGGGGGCGGCCTCAGGCTCCGATAAGGAGGTCAAGAAGACGGCGCCATCGCCAGGGGGCGCGGGGGACGTGACGCCGGGCAGGACGCTGGCGTCGGCCATAAAGAGGGAGATGTCGTCGCCAAGCTCGTGGTGTTGTGCGCGCTCCACGGCGGCGCGCGCGACCTCGCTGACGTCTGCCAGGGCGTGACCCTCGGGGCGAAGGCGCGCGTTGTGAAAGCCCGAGGAGCGCCCGACCTCAAAGAGGGCGACGCTTGGGGCTTGCGCTTGACGCGTCGCGGAGGCGGGCGAGCCAAGCTCTAGCTCACAGCACAGGGTGTTGATGGACCAGACGCGCAGCGTGCGATCGGCGGCGGCGCTGACGAACAGGCCCTGGCCCAGCCAGGACAAGGTCTGGATCCAGTCGGCGTGGCCCTTGAGGACGCTGACCAGCTCGGCGTTGCGCCAGTCCCAGACGGCGATGCTGCGGTCATAGCTGGCGGATAAGAGGTAGGTGGAGTCGGGCACGAAGCAGGTCTGAGAGACGTAATCCTCGTGAAGATCGACACAATACAGGGGGGTGAGATCGCCCGCGCGGAACAGGCCGACGGTCTTATCCCAGCTGGCGGCGGCGATGACGCGCTCGTCGTCAGCCCAGGCGAGATCGCCGATCCAGCCTTGATGATCATGGCTGATGGCGCGCAGGGGCTTCTTGGCGAGCAGATCCCACAGGGAGATGCTGTAATCAATGCTGCCGCTGACGAGGTAGCGCCCTGAGCGGGAGAAGCGCAGGGCGCTGATCTCAGCGGAGCTCTCATCAAGGCGTCGCCAGGGGCGATAGGTGCGCTTGCCAGGGCGCCATAAGGAGAGCAGGTGGTCACGGCCAGCGGCGGCGAGCATGGCGCCGTCATCGGCCCAGCACAGCTTGACGAGGCCCGCGCCGTGTGCGCCGAGCGGCTCCAACGTGGGCGCCAGCGCGCGGGCGACGCGCACGACGTAGACGGCGCCTTGGGCGCTGCCCAAGGCGAGCTCGAGGCCTTGGCTGGTCTGTCGCACCGCGCAGCAGGCGACGCGCCCGCGCAGATCAAGCTCCCACAGGAGGGTGGCCTCCAGGCCTTGGCCGACGATGGGCGCGCGCCCGCGCGGCCAAGCGGCGATGCCCTGCTCGGGGAGCGCCTTGATGTCGGCGGCGCGCGCCTCCCAGGCGGCGCTGCGGCCGGTGTCACGGACGCCCCACGCCTGCACGCGCCCCTCGGCGTGAGCGCAGACGAGCACGCCCGAGGGCAGCCACCCTAACCCCAGCAGGCCCGAGCGCCCAGTCTCAAGCTCAAGGCCGCAAGGTGCCTGGGCGATCGGGGCGTCCTCATGGTAGCGACGACGCGGCGCGCGCCACAACCTGATCGTTGACGCGCCGTGCGCGAGCGCGAAGCGGCTGAGATCCGGGCTCACCGCCAGATGGAGCCTTTGCATCATAGTGTCTCTCGACCGATCGATGTCAGCGCGTCCTGGCTAACGGGTACCTTACGCCATGAAGCGGCGCGCGCCAAGCCGTCGCCGTTTGCGTTGCGCCTGCGAGCCTGCTTATGATGTGCCAACGACTGGGTCGTCACGCCATCTTGAAGCGGCTCACCAGCCGCATGGCATGAGCTTGACGCATTGTGACAGACTGTCCAGGTTTTCCAGGTCCTTGATTTCCAGGTCCTTGATGAGGTGATGATGATGGATGTTTCGCGCGCGCGCCTCGGCGCTGGCCTGTTGTTGCTCGCGCTCGCGCTGCCGCTTGGCTCTTGCGAGCAGGTCCAGCAGGTCGTTGATTTTATCAACAGCATCTCAGATGGGGCGCCCTGCGCGTCCAGCACGGACTGCTTGGGCGGCACCTGCATTGGTGCCGATCAGGGCTATCCAGGGGGTTATTGCACCACGCTGGCGTGCGACACGGCGGGCTGCTCGGGCTTCTTCTCGGAGTGCTTCAACACGGAGGTGGCGGGCGCCGCTGTGGCGGCCTGTTATGCGTTGTGCAACCTTGATGGCACCTGTGATCGCGCCGCGCAGGGCTATCAGTGCGTGAGCTTTCAAGACACGCCTGTGTGTTTGCCGCCTGGGGCGACCAACGCGCCCTTGCAAGGCGAGCTGGGCTCGGCCTGTAGCGCGGACCCCCAGTGCAATGGGGAGGGGGCGGCGTGCTTGCAGAGCTTCTTTGGCGGCTACTGCGCCATCGTGGCCTGTACGGGCAGCGCCTCTTGCCCGGACGCCAACCCCTGCGTCGCGCTCAACCCCGAGGGCGCCACCGATGAGGAGCGCGCCTTCGCTTGTATGCGCGGCTGCACCGCCGATTCGGACTGCCGCTTTGGCTACACCTGCCAAGATTATGAGGGGGAGCGCATCTGCTTAGAGCGCCCCGATGGTACGCTGCCGCGTAACCCCAACGGCGTGGATGATGGTCAAGCCTGTGTGGCGAACATCAACTGCAAGGGCGGCACCTGCGTGCGCGAGGCGGAGGGGGAGGGTGGACAGGTGAGCTATCCAGGCGGCTACTGCACGACGCGCGACTGTGAGGACGACGCCAGCTGCAATGGCCCTGGCACGCTGTGCGTCAGCCTGGGGCGCTCCACCTCGTGTCGCACCGCCTGCGTCAGTGACAGCGACTGCCGTTCGGGCTACGCGTGTCGCGACGGCGAGCAGGGGCGCAGCTACTGCGACTCCATCGCGCCAGCGCTGCCGAGCCCTGAGCCCGCCCAAGACGCAGACCTCAACGTGGTGTGCAGCAACACCAAGTCGCTGAGCTTTGAGCTGCCCGCGGGCAGCATTGGGTTTTATATCGCGCCGTTCTCCAAGCAGCAGCAGAAGGTGACCCCGCTGACGCTGCGTGTGCCTAGCGGGCGCACCTTGGATATCCGCACCGAGTACGCCTTCATGGCGATCAACCCGGATCTCTTGGGCAACCTCGCGCCGATCCAGTTCCCGGCCACTGATGCTCCCAACCTGCGTGATCTGTTCGGCCCAGGCGCCTACACGATGACCGTGCAGACCAGCGCGCCAGAGCTGTGCTACTACGTGATCCCTAAGCGGGCCGAGGGCGCGACCATCGATCTGAACCTCTATGTGGTGGGCGTGCCTGGGCTGACGGCGACGAGCGCGCGCGATGACGCCGATGTGCGCCAAGTGGTCGACACCATGCGCGCGATCTATGCGCCGATGGGCATCGACGTGCGGGTCGCCGCCTACTTGGCGCCGTCGCAAGCGCTGGTCACCCGCTACAGCGTGATCCGGGATCTGTATGACGTGTTCAACTTGGTAGCGGCGAGCCAGACGCCCAGCGGCGGCCTTGAACAAAAGCTCGCGGTCAACGTCTTCTTGATTGAGGACTTCAACGTCGCTGACGCGCCAGGGCTCTTGGGGCTCTCGACAGGGATCCCGGGGATGGCGGGGCTGCACGGGACGACGGGCTCAGGGCTGGTGTTCAGCACGGCGAGCCTGGGGCTTGATAACGCGTCGCTGGGCCAGACGCTGGCCCATGAGGTCGGGCACTTCTTAGGGTTGCGTCACACGACGGAGCATGGCGGCTCGTCCGCCGATCCGATCAGCGACACGCCGCGCTGCCTCAACCCGCAGCTGGGCTTCAAGTGTCAGGACGCGGAGAACTTCATGTTCCCGTTCTCATTGGGCGGCAACCGACAGGTCAAATCGACGGCAGGGCAGCGCTTCGTGCTGCGCCGCAGCCCGCTGGTCAAGTGATCGAGCCAGGAGCTTTAACGGATGAACACGATGATGCAGCAGATGAGGCGCGCGCTGAGGATTGCGGCGACGAGCGGGCTGATGATGATGGCGTCGACGAGCGTGGTGAGCGCGCAGCAGGCGGCGCCGCTGGATCCGAATGATCCGAGCGGGCCGCTGGTGGGGCCTGGGCCTGGGCCTGGGGCGCTGGCGCCGTCGCAGGTGGACGCGCGCTTGACGATGCTGTTGAGCGGCTATGAGTCCTTCCCAACGCGCGTTGAGCTTGACGCGCTGGCGGGGGCTGGCGAGATCACGCGTCGGCTGATCGCGATGACGGCGGATGGGGCGCTAGCGCCGCATCTGAGGTTGCGCGCGATCGACGCGCTGGGGATGTATCCGGAGCCAGACAGTCGAGGCGCGCTGCGCGCGATCGCAGGGCGCGAGACGGCGCAAGCGCCGCGCGCGCAGCTGCGCGTGGCGCGCGCGATGCGCCGCCACGCGGTGTTGGCGCTGGCGCGCGCGGGCGGCGCCGAGGAGCTGGGGGCGCTGACGCCGCTGCTGAGCCACGCGGACTTTCAGCTGCAGATGACAGCGGTGTCAGCGATCGGCAAGCACACGGGCGCGCCAGGCAAGCCAGCGCTTCGGACGCTGCGCGATCGGACCACCGATCCTGTGCTGCTGGCCGAGCTGCGCAAGCATCTTTGAGGGGTGGCGCGAGGTGCCAGTCCTGCTTGTGCGGGGGCGCTGGGTAGGTTATGGTGCTGAATCAGGAAGACAGCACACAGCGCAATGGTTCAGCATCTCTCGCGCGCCGACGCCACCCACGGCGTGATCTCCCACCAGCGCTCACTCACCGGGTCTCCTTCATGTCCGATGATCACCCGAAGGTTGACGACGTCACTGAGGCGACCCTCATCGTCGACAGCAACGTGCTCAAGCGTGTGCGCGAGGCTCAGCAGGCACGCCAAGCGTATCTGGTGATCCAGACAGGCCCGGACGTGGGCAAGCCTTATCGCATCGATCCTGATCATCCTGTGATGATGGGCCGCTCGATGGATGTGGAGGTGCGCATCAATGACGCGGGCGTCTCACGGCGTCACGCGAAGGTCGTAGGCGACGGGCTGGTCGTCTATTTGGAGGACATGGGCTCGGCCAATGGCACCTTCCTTAATGGGGAGCGGCTGGTGAACCGTCGTCAGCTGCAAGAGGGTGACAAGATCACGCTGGGCACAGCGACCGTGGTGAAGTTCACCTACCAAGACAAGACCGACATCGACGTGCAGCGCACCATGTTCGACGCCGCCACGCGTGATGCGCTCACGGGCGCCTTCAATAAGAAGTACTTCCTGACGCAGCTGCGTCAAGAACACGCCTTCGCCGCCCGTCATGGCACCGCGCTCAGCTTGATCATGTTCGACGTGGATCACTTCAAGCACGTCAACGACACCTATGGTCACCTCGCGGGCGACTACGTGCTCGTGCAGCTCAGCCGCATCGCGCAGGCCACCGTGCGCTCCGAGGACATCTTCGCGCGCTACGGCGGTGAGGAGTTCTCGGTGGTGAGCCGTGGCATCACCATGATGCAGTCGGCGGCCATGGCAGAGCGGCTGCGCGTGGCCATTGAGCAGTACGCGTTTATCCACAACGGCCAGCCGCTGCCGATCCGGATCAGCTTGGGCGTGGCGGGCATGCCTGACATCCCCGCGCCAAGCGCCGAGGGGCTGATCCACGCCGCTGACACAGCCCTCTATGCCGCCAAGCATGGCGGCCGCAACCGCGTCATGATGGCCACTATGCAGGGGCGCTGAGCTCCCCCCTGAGCTGAGCTCCCTCATGGGCCGAAGATCACCAGCGCGCCGCACAGCAGCGCGCCCAGGATCATCGCCGGACGCTCTCGCGCAGGATCCTCACACGCGCGCGCCACCCACGCCACCAGCGCGATCCCCATCAGCGCGCAGCCAAGCTGCGCCCCTGGCACCTCAAAGCACAGCGGCCACAGCAGCGGGATGGCCAACAGCCACCACAAGAGCGGCGTCTGCTTGCGCTGCGCTAACCCCAACCCCAGCCCCAACCCGAGCGCCCCCAAAGCGAGGCAGCCAGCCGGTGAGAGCGCGTCGAGGCTTGCCAAGCTCGTGCGCCACGCGGGCGGATGCAGCGTGCGCAGTGAGACGCCTAATCGGCCGCTGAGCATGGTCGCCGCGAAGATCTGCGCGGGCCACAGCGCCAGCGCTCCCAAGGTGACGAGCCACGGCGCCCAAGGCGCGTCGCGCCCAGGCGCATAAGCGCGCCAGCTCGCCAGCGCCAGGGCGGGCGCGAGCGCCATCGCGTCAAGCCTCAGGCAGACCGCGCCCGCAAACAGCGCGATGCCCCAGACGTGGCGGCCTTGGTAGGCCGCGCTCACCGCGGCGATGGCGCACATCACCGCCATCGCCAGGGGGCTGGCTTGCACCAGCGGCGCGCCCAGCGGGCAGAGCGCCCACAGCCACGTGGCGCGCTCGCTGGCTTGTGGGGTCATGTCACGGCGCGTGAGGTGATAGACGCCCAGCACCGCCATCAGCGCGCACAGCTCCATCAGCCCGGTCATCGCCCAAGCGCTCGCCGCGTAACCGAGCGGTCGCCACCCCGTCATGTTGAGCAGCTCACACAGCGTCAGCAGCAGGTTATAGCCCGGGCTCGCCTCGCTGGGCGTCGTCGCGGCGACAGGCGCCGCGCCGCGCGCGGCCCACCACCACAACCAGAGGCTCGCGCGTCCTAAGCCCCACGCCAGCAGGCCCACGCGCAGGCTGGGGTGAATGTAAGTGATGAGGGGGTGCATGCGACTCCTGAGGCTCGTGGCGCGCGGTGAGGATGCGCCATAAGGCTCAAGATAGTCGGTGGGGGGCGCGGCGCAAAAAAACGCCGCGCTTGAGGCTAGCGCGCGCGCACCTCGATCTGACCCAGTGACAGTCGATTGGTCCCATCATGCGCCGCGCGCGGCTGCACGGCCATGCGGCGCTCGCCATGATACAGCCCCACGTAGATCGTGTAGTCGCCTTGGAGCGAGGCGTTCTCAATGGTGATGGTGTGGGTGTCCTTGATGATGTCTCCGGGCAGCCACGCGCTCGTGGGCAGCGCGCCGGTTGCGGGCTCATGATCGCCGTGCAAGCGGTTGCCGCGCGTGTCGACGTGCATGAAGATCTTGTGATCGCTAGGGATGCGCGCGAGGACCTTGTAATAGACCGTCACGGTGAGCTTGTCGCCCCACACATAGCGCGGCTTAGCGTCGGGCTTGCCCTGGGGGCTCTCGTCGTTGCGGATGAGGTCGTAGCCTAAGACCTCGACCTTGCCATCAAGCGTGGGGTGGACCTCAGCGCCAGCGGCGCCTTTGGCGTGCAGCGGGTGTTGCGGTTGAGGATCGGTGGTGAAGAGATCCTTGAGCGGGCTCTCATCGCGCTCGTCTGACTTGAGCTGGTTGCTGACGAGCACGAGGCGGCTGGAGCGGGCGTCGAGGACGTAGAGGTTGCGCTTGAAGCGCTCGCGGACCTCGGCGTTGACGGCGGCCAAGCGCTCGCGCGGGACCACCGCGAAGAAGCGCTCGCCCTCATAACGCTGCAAGAATTCGGCGCCGCTGGGCAGCGTGGGGACGCCCTTGAGGTAAAATGAGCCGCCCTGCTCGGGCGCTTGATAGCGCAGCAGCGGCTCGTTGGGGGCGGCGAGCTTGATGTAGGTGGCGAACAGGTGGCGCTGGGAGTAGTGGGCGGAGGCGCGTGGCAGATAGACGCTGAGGACGAGGCCCGCGCTGACGAGCATGGCCGCGGTGAGGATCAGGCTCAGCCCTGGGGTGACCTCGACGGCGCGCGCGAGCTTGCCCCAGCGGCTGTCTTCTTGACGCAGCGCCTCCTTGTCGGCGGCGCGCGCCAGCATCGGATCGGCCTCCACAGGGTGACGCTCGCCAGCGCGCCAAGCGCGCCACCGCGCAGGCAGCTTGGGCATCGCGCGCCGTGTCAATGCGGCCCAGGAGACCAGGCCAAAGCATGTGCTGATGAGGGTGATGGCGAGGCCATACTTGAACAGCTTGTGGAGGCGCCCGTAGGTGAACCCGTCAGGCATCTTCAGGCTGGAGGCGAAGCTCAGCGACAGCTCGATGAGGCGCGCGGGATAACGCTCCAGATCCTTGCCGAGCATCATCACGATGGCGACCGCCCCAAAGCCGATCGCGTAAGCGATGATCGGCCGCTGGCGCGCGCGCTGCCACAGGTCGTGATCGGACAGCAGGCCGCCCAGGCCCAAGGCGATGGCCGGCCACGCGAGGAACAGGTGGTGGCCTTGGGACGATGCAGCGCCTGCGACGGCCACGCCCACGGCGGCCCAGATGATCCCAAAGCGCATCAGGCGCGCGCGCGGATCGTCTTGGGGGCGCGTCGAGATCGCCATCATGATCAGCGCCGCAGGCGCGAGCGCGGCCCAGGGCCAAGCGCCGAAGCCGAGCTGTCGCAGCCACAGGTCAAAGTGGACGTGCTCCTTGGCGAAGCTCGGCTCGAACAGGTGCTGCTCCAGCGCGAAGGTGAGCGCGGGGATCTTGCCGACCACTTGCCCGCCTTGCAGCAGCGTGGGGTTGACGTCGGCGTAGGCGATGAGGGTGACGGCGGCGGTGAGCGCAGGCAAGCCGAGCGCGAGCAGCGCTTGCGGGGTGCGCAGCGTCTTGCCTAGCGCTGTGCGCCACGTGAGCAGCGCGCCCGCGATGAGCAGTGAGAGCGCCCCCGCGCACCAGAGCTGCTGCTGCGTGTGCAGCGCGATGGGCACCTTGGCGCCGGGCTCAGCGCCCCAGAACATGCCAAGCGCGAGGATGGGCGCCGTGGCGGCGATGGCGAGGGCTGCGCCGAGCGCGCCGCGTGAGGGCAGCTCATCGCGCACCTTGGCCTCGCTCAAGCCGAAGCCAAGCCAGGTCAGCAGCGGCAGCATCAGCCCGAACAGGCGCTGGTCGAGGAAGGCCAGCGAGAGGGCGACACCCGCGAGCGCGGCGGCGATCCAGGCGCTGCGCCCGCGCGGCGCGTCGAGCCACGCGAGCATGGCGAGGGTCGCGAGCGAGGTGGTGACGATGGCGAGCAGGCCTGAGGCCAGGCTGAGCGCGCCCAGATAGATCGCGGGCATGGAGAGCATCGCGAGGCCCGCGATCGTGGCCCCGAGCGTGCCCAGGCGTCGGCGCGCTGTGACAAACAGCGCGAGCGCGCACATCAGCGTGGCCAGCGCGATGGGGGCGCGGCTGCGCCACTCGATCGCGCCGATGAGGTCGGTGATGGGGGCGTCGCTCGGGGGTGCGGCGAGGTTGATGAGCCAGATCTGGAGCAACGACGCGGCGACAGGGGCGCCTTGATGGGTGGGGACGGCCCAGCTGTGGCCCGTGAGGGCGTCGGGCGCGGCGTCGGGGCGCGCGGTGTATTCTTGGGCGAGCTGGAGGGCTTGCGTCTCCCAGGGCTCCCAGATGCCGACGCTGCTTAAGGGGGCGAGCAGCAGCAGGGCGCCGAGGATGAGCAGCAGCAGCGCGGGGGCCCAGCGTGGCAGGCGCTCAAGCGGTTGGGCTTGCGCGTGGGGGGTGTGGGGCTGCGCCCCGTCGGCGCGCGCGTCTTGTGCGTCTTGTGCGTCTTGCGCGTCGGTGGCGACAGGCGCGTCGCCCGTGCGCGTGTCGCGAGGGGTGGTGTGCTGGTCCGGTGGCATCATGCTCCTCGGGGGATCGCGTCTGACGAGCGCGCGGGGCTCGAACCTGGGGCTCTTAGCACAGCGCGCGGCGCGCATCAATTTGGGGGCGCAGGGCAGGCGGTGAAAGGCCTTGCGTTCTGGGCTGGGATGCGAGAAAAGAGGCTTCAACCCCCGTCGAACACGCTGATGAGCGGGAAGTGTGCGCGAGAGCGCGAGACAGGTCCGAGCAGGATGTGGAGTGCCCATGTTCAAGGAGAAGCTGACGCGGGTGATCGAGAACGTCGAGGGCTCGATCGGCTGCTTGCTGGTGGGCTTTGACGGGATTCAGGTCGACAGCGTGTTCACCTCACGCGAGCTGTTAGAGCTGAGCGCGGTCGCGATCGAGCTGAGCAACTTGCTGGACAAGTTTCGCAAGATGAAGCTGCACGATCTAGGCGATGTGCATGAGGTGAGCGTCACCACAGGGGCGGTCACGACGCTCGCGCGCGTGGTGGCGGATGAGTACCTGCTGGTGCTGGCGCTGCACGCGGATGCAGATTGCAGCCGAGGGCAGCGCATGTTGAGGTTGATCGCGCCCTCGGTGGAGCGCGAGATGCAGTGAGCGCAAACGCTTAGCTTGAGCATGAAAGGGCTTGCGCGCGCGCTTCATCTGATCTTATCTCCACGCGTCATCGATCGTGCATCGATCCGGCGTGACGCGCGCTCAGCGCTCGTTCTGGTCGCGCGAGCCGGCGCGCGCGATGTTGAGTCCCACAGCCCAGTGCCGGCGCTTCGTCCGGCGATCATGACGCGTCGCCCGCTGTGTTGCAGGTGGTGGCGAGCGCGGGGAGTTGAGCATGTATTCGACCTCAGAATTTCGTAAGAACCTCAAGATCGAGATCGATGGCGAGCCCTTCGTGATCATCGACTGCCAGCATGTTAAGCCTGGCAAGGGCGTCGCCTTCGTCAAGACCAAGTACAAGAGCCTGATCTCGGGGCGCGTGCTCCATGAGAACTTCCGCTCGGGCGACAAGGTCGCGGTGCCCAACCTGGAGGCCCGCAAGATGGTCTACCTGTATCCTGAGGATAGCTTCTTTATCTTCATGGATAACAGCAACTACGAGCAGGTCCGCTTGAGCGCTGAGGCGATCGAGGAGGTCGCGCAGTTCTTGATGGACAACCTTGAGGTGGAGGTGCTGTTCCACAACGGCAAGCCGATCAGCATTGAGATGCCGATCTTCTTGGAGCTGGAGGTGACGCAGACCGAGCCCGGCTTCAAGGGCGACACGGCCACCGGCGTGACCAAGCCTGCCACCTTGTCGACGGGGGCGCAGATCGCCGTGCCGCTGTACGTCAAGGAGGGCGACATCGTGAAGGTTGACACGCGCAGCTGCTCTTACGTGGAGCGCGTCAAGAACTGATCCGGTCGAGGCCGCCGTCGCCACCCCCTCCCAGGGGTGGCGACGGCGCGCTTGGGCGCTTGCGCCCGAGCGCCTTCTTCCATTACGATCGGCCTTGAGTGAGGCGCGCGTCGCACCCCCTGTGGTCTTGGGCGCTGGTGTCGTCCTCTCTGGCGAGCTGTGCGGTGAGCAGAGGCGCCCGTCGACGACGGCGCGTGGATGTGCCGCTGGCCGTCGCTTCCTTTCGGCGCGGCCGCAGCTGGCCGCCTGACCCACACGGGGTGGTGGCGTGTCCATCAATCGAGTCAAGATCGCTGAGAGCGCTCAGAAGTATATCCGCAAGGGCCAGTGGGATAAGGCCGTGCGTGAGTATCAGCGCCTCGTCGAGGATGATCCTAACGACGTGCGCAGCTTGCTCAAGGTCGCGGATCTCTTCGTCAAGTGCGAGCAGCGCCCCCAGGCGCTCGCCGCCTACCGCGACGTCGCCTATTTTTACCTGCGTGATGGCATCTACGACAAGGCCGTGGCCGTGTTCAACCAAGCCCTGCGCTTGGATGACACGGACCCCGTGCTGCATCGAGACTTGGGCGACGCTTATCACCGCTTGGGTCGCCTCAAAGAGGCCGTCCGCTCGCTCCACCACGCGCAGCGTTTGTATCGTGAGCTCAATGACGCCCCCAACCAGCGCGACGTCTTGGAGCGCATGGTCCGCATTGACCCCGAGGACATCGGCCTGCGCATCCAGCTCGCCGAGCGCTACGCCAAGGATGGGCTCGCGGACCAAGCGGTCGAGCTGCTCAAGTATGCCGCCCAGCGCCTCGAAGATGAGGGGCGCGTGGATGAGTTTGTGCAGGTGGCCGAGCGCATCGTCTACCTCGATCCTCAGGCGCTTGAGCTTCGCCGTCGGGTGATCCGCGTCCACTGCGATCATCAAGACTACAAGCGCGCTTTAAAGCACCTGCAGGCGATCTTCAAGGAGCTGCCGCGTGACATTGAGACGTTGCGCCTGCTGAGCTTATCGTTTGAGCGCCTGGGTAAGCCGGACCGCGCGGTGCTCGTCTATCGTGAGCTGGGCAAGGTCTATCAAGATCAAGGCGACAGCACGCGCGCGAAGATGGCCTATGAGAAGGTGCTGGAGCTGCACCCTGGGGAGCCTGAGGCGACGCGGATGTTGCAGTACCTGACGCGTCGTGGGCTGGAGGATTCCGGCTCGCTGCCAGGGCTCGCCAACACGGGCAGCTTGGGCGCGGGCGCGCTGCGCCACGCCACGAGCCCGCTGAACGCGCAGCCCGTGGTGCATGAGGTCGAGATCCTGGATGATGATCTGGCGGGGCTGTTCGCGCCCAGCGGGCTACAGCCCGCGCTGACGCCTGCCGCTGCGGCGCCACAGCCGCAGCGGCAGGCGTCACAGCCGCAGCGCGCCCCTGAGCAGCCGCGTCGTGAGGCGGTGACGCCGCAGCGGCCAGCGCTCGATCTGGTGTCTTTCGCTGATGAGGCGATGGAGGGCTTCGGCTTTGATCAGATCCAGCGCTCGACTGGGCCGCGCGAGCAGCCCGCTCAGCCAGCCCCCAAGCCGCTCAGCGCGGCCGAGCTGCTGGCGCTGGATGAGGTAGAGCTGATCCCCGAGGTCGCGCCGATCGAGGAGGACAAGGAGGTCACGCAGTCGCTGACTGAGACGCGCGTGTTCCTCAAGTATGGCCTGCATGACAAGGCGATCCAGGCGCTGCTGAGGCTCGTGGAGCGCTTCCCGCACAACCTCGACGTGCGCTTGCAGCTGCGCGACGTGTACGCGACGCGCGGCGACGCGATGTTAGCCGCCGACCAATGCTTTGAGATGGCGCGCCTGACCAAGCTCATCCCGCACATCGCCGCAGAGCATCTGCGCCACGCCACGATGCTGCTGGGCGACGATGAGATCGCCAGCCAGGTCGCGCGCCAGCTCGGCCTCGCCGGCTCGCGCGCCGCCCCTGTGGAGGACGCGCCGGCGCCGCCCTCCATGTTCGACGCCCTGGCGATGCTTGAGGCGGGCCTGAGCGCCGTGGCGGGCGGCCTCATTGAGCTGAGCGATGGTGATGAGGTCTTGGAGGACTTCTCCGAGGTCGAAGACTTCTCGGAGGTTGAGGCGTTCTCGGAGATCGAGGAGCTTGAGGAGCTGTCCGATGGGGATGAGGTGAAGACCGGCCCCATCCACACCTTTGATGCTGACGACGACCTGATGCTGGCGATGGACTCGGACGAGCTGCCCGAGCCCACCTACGCCGATCGTCCCGCGCTGGCGGTGAATCAAGAGGCGTTCGACGCGCTGATCGAGGCCAACGTCGATCAGATGTTCGATGACCTGTTCCGTGATGTGAACAGCAGCGGCGTGCGGGCCAGCGCCATCGGGCGCGACAGCTTGGAGGACATGTCTGAGGTGGATGAGCTGATCGCGCGCGGTCTGGAGCGCGAGACGCAGCGTCAGCAGTCAGGCCTGGTGATGGAGGCGGCGGCGTCGGGGCGCGGCTTGGCGCTCGGGGGGATGACGAGCGCGTCAATGGCGCACAACCCCTTCGGCGATCGCAGCCTCTCGCAGCGTTTTCAGCACGCCTCGATCGATCGCGATCCTTCGCGTAAGCTCAACGCGTCGATGCCTGGCATCATCGCCATCGACGCCACCATGAACACCAACTACGAGCTAGGCACGGCCTACTTGGAGATGGGCCTGCACCGCGAGGCGCTGGATGAGTTCGAGCAGGCCATGGACGATCCAGACGTCACCGCCCAGGCGACCTTCAGCATGGCGCTGTGTTACTACCATCTGGATCAGCACGATCAGACGCGCGACCTGCTCCAGCGTCTGCTCCATGATCCGAACACCGCCCCTGAGGTGCGCCAACGCGCCCAAAAGCTCGCCACACGCCTGTGAGCGTGGTCGCGCGCTTTTGTCGTTGACGCGCGTGGCGAGGTGTTTATGATGCTTAGACGCGCTGGCCACCTTAGTGTGGTGAGCGATGCGGGTGTAACTCAGTGGTAGAGTGTCAGCTTCCCATGCTGAAGGTCGAGGGTTCAAGTCCCTTCACCCGCTCTTTGAAGACCGGCCTAACAGGCCGGTCTTCTCGTTTCTTGGCCAGCGCGGGTGTCCCTTAGGCGATGAGGGTATCCTCTGGGTGTCCCCTCGCTCATGAGGTGGCGGCTTGAAAAAGCCGCGTCAGCGCCTCCACCTTGGTCGCTTCCTTCACGCCCGCGTAACGCTCGGTCATCCCTGGCGTGACGTGGCCGAGCGGCGCCCTCACCACAATCTCAGCGATGCTGCCGCCCGCGTAGAACCTGCCGAAGATGTGCAGCGTCGCGATGCCGTTGAGCTGGTAGAGCTGCGACTGCGCGACCAGCGCCTCGGGGGTGACAGGCTCATAGGCGAAGGAGGAGGTGGTGTCGGGGTCGAAGCTCGGCTCATCAGCGTCAGGGCGGAGCCCCTGCCCGAGCGCCGCCCAGCGCTCGTCCACCAGTCCAGTCGATGCCCACGTAGGGCTGCGTCATGACAAGCACGGGCAGCGGGCGTGTCGGATGACAGGTCAGCGTCGACGGGCTGATCCTGAGGTGGCGCCGACATATCGGCGTCAGGGCGCATGTCATCAGGAGGTGGTGCGGGCGCAGGGCTCGCGCCGCAGGCGAGCAAGGGGAAGAGGAGCAGGCTGAGCAGGAGGGGGGCGTGTCATGCCGTTTTGCCTGGGGGGTCAGGGTTTGCGGGTGGCCACGATCACGCGCATCCGACGCCAGGGGCCGTCGAGGTGCGGGGTGTGAACCTCCAGCGTGAAGCCGTGACGGCTGAGGACGTCGACGGCGCGCTCCAGCGTGAAGATCAGATAGAACATGATGAAGGGGGGCTTGAGCAGCGCGTTGCGCACGTGCATCACGCCATTGAAGGTGCGCGCGATCCACCACGTCGTCGAGGCGATTGAGGGCATGGGGTGGGTGACGAAGACGAACCTGCCGCCAGGCACTAAGGATGCGCGCACGCGATCGACGAAGCGATCTTGGTCTTGGGGCAGGATGTGTCCGAACGCGCCGCAGCTCACGGCGAGGTCGAACTCGGCGTTGAAGCTCATCTGGAGGGCGTCGCTCTGGACGAAGCGCAAGTCGGCGTGGCCTGGGGCGTTATGCAGCCTGCGCTGGGCCTCATCGAGCATGCCTTGGGAGAGGTCCACGCCGACGACCTCGTCGGTGCACAGCGGGCGCAGCATGCGCATGGCCGCGCCCGTGCCGCAGCACACGTCGAGCGCTTTGGCGACGCTGCCGGGTGGTCCGATGTGCTGGGCCATCACGGCGAGCAGGGCGTCGGGGGTGCGAAAGGGGGTGTTGTCGAACTTGGTGGCGAGCAGATCATAGCCGCGCGTCGTCTCGCTGAGCGCTTGTTGGAGCAGCTCGCGCAGTGAGGGGCCATCAGGTTGGAACATGGGTCGCCTCGGGCGTCAGCGTGGAGCATCAGCTTAGACGGGACCCCGCGCGGCGCGCAAGCGCGCCGTTGGCGGGAGGGCGCCATGGCGCATGGGGCGCAGGCGCCCGCCCCCGCGGGCAAGCCCATGGGCGTGGTTGTTGTAACAGGGGGGCGGAGGGGTGGACGAACT
>CAYXWB010000061.1:0-8925 GCA_964468515.1 uncultured Bradymonadales bacterium
TGGGCGGCCCGCCCGCTTCGCTCGGGGGCGCCTAAGGCGATCTCCAGACCTCCTGGCGGCCCTCGCTTGTGCGCGCCCCTGCGCTTCAGAGGCAGCTTAGAACCTGAAGACGCCGTTGAGCAGCAGGCCAGCGCCGACCACATATAGCCCGATGGGGGCGATATCGAGCGCGTCAAACTTGCCATTGTAGGTGTGATCGCACCAGCGAGCGCGGCTGTTATCGAGGCTGTCTTGCCACTCAGCTTGGCTGCGAAAGCGGCTGCGATCGGTGACGCGGCTGCTGCGACTGAACATGCAGGTGTCCCACAGCAGGCCGCCGACGACGAGGGCGGCGCCGATGCCCACGTTGACCCAAGCGGCGACGTTGCTCTGGGGCGGCGGCGGCGGCGCGACCTCACGGATGATGATGGTCTTCTCGGGGCCTTCGACCGCGCGCTCAATGATGCGCTCTTGGACCTCGACGACCTTGCTCTCCACGACAGTGAGCGAGAGGTTGACGCGGACCTGCTGGAGCCCTTCGAGCGTGAAGACCTCCGAGCGGGTCTTCTGACCGTTCATCTCACCATAGACCGTGTATTGGCCACGCGGCAGCGGGGTGAGCTTGCCATCACAAGGTGAGGGGCCCTGATCGTTGACGTAGAGGGTCATGGACGCGGGCTGGCAGGAGACGGTGACATAGCCAGGACACTCGTTCTTGAGCTCCACGAGGAACTTCTTGACGGCGGTGTCCATGTCAGCCTGCGATGGCGAGGCGACCTTCGGGGTGACAGCGTCGATGGCTTTATAATAGGCGGCCTCGGCCTCAATGCACTGCCCCGCGCGCTGGTGAGCGCGCCCGAGGTTGAGGTAGGTGATGTTGAGGGGACCCAGATCGAGCGAGGACTGGAACAGGCGCACCGCGCGCTCAAAGTCCTTGGCGTTTGCGGCCTCAATGGCGCGCTGGTTGAGATCGCGCTGCGCTGGGGTCGGCTCAATGCCTGGATTGACAGGCGGCTGCGGCGCGTGCTGCGGCGGCGCGGGCTGTTGAGCCCACGCGTTGAGGGGAGCAGCGGCGAGCAAGAGGGCGACGCTCAGGGCGTATCGTTTTGGCGAGGCGATCATCAGCGCGTGTGCTCCCTAGAGTGGGTGAGACGCTTGAGGGTTAGCACAAAAGGGTGCGCGCGCCATCAGGAAACAGGCGCGCTCACTGCATGATCTGCATGGCGTCTTGCTTGCTCTTGTTGATGGCCTCCAGCTGCCGTTGCAGCTCACGTTCTTGAGCGGCGGCCGCACGCGCGGCGGCTTCTTGGCGCGCCTTCAGCTCAGCGAGGTCATCCTCGCGCCGCTTCTGGAGGGCCTGCGCCTCACGCTGTTGCTGCTCGGCGGCCTCCAGGGCGATCTTGGCGAGGTCTTGTTGCGGCTTCGGCGCCTGAGGCTGCGGCACGAGCGTGAGCTGCACCTCGCCCTGGCCAGGCTTGAGCGTGATGGTCTGCGACACGTGCTGGGGCGCGGAGACGGTGACCTTGATGCTGCGCTGGCGCTTCTTAAACGAGGGCCGCCACGGCGACTGATGCGTCTCACCATCGACGCGCAGGGTGGCCGCAGCGGGGGAGACGACGAGGGTGGTCGCGTTGGCGCTGCGCTTAGCGTTGTCGTTGTCTGAGGTAGGGTCAGCGGGCGCGGTCAGCGGCGCCTGAGTGGGCTTGGGCTCAGCCTGCGCGTTCACCGCGACCTGGGGATCTGGCGCTGCCATCGCGGGGGGTTGTTGCGAGATGACGGCAGCGGAGGCGACAGGAGCAAGCGGCGCCTGCGGCGCCTGGGGCTGCTGTGCGTCGGTGTAGAGCTTGGCGGTGATGAAGCCGAGGGCGATGATGGCGACGCCGATGAGGGCGGCGATGAGCTTGAGGCGCGCGCTGCTCTGAGGGGCGACATCAAGCTCGCTCATCTGGGTCGCGCGTGCGACCTGATCGCGCGCTGAGGCGCTCATCACGGGCTTGTCTAGGGAGAGATCGGGCAGCGGGCTCGACAGCGAGGGCGCGCAGATGGAGCCGGCCATGGTGTCATCAAGCGCGCGCCCAGCGCGCATATTTTCTTGGAGCAGTTCTTGGGTCGAGGGCTTGTGATGGGCAGAGCTTTGGCGCGCGATGTGCGGCTGAGAGGCGAGGTTCAAGAAGGTGGCGGTGCGGATCGCGCCGCCTTGTGCCAAGGGGCTCAGGGGGATCTGAGCGGGATCAACGTTGCTGAGCGCGCTGGCGAAGGCGGCAGCGTCGGGGTAGCGCTCGGTGTGCTCGCTGACGAGGGCCTTGCGCAGCACAGGCCCCAGGGGGCTGTCGAGCAGGTAGCTTGGCAGCTCCAGCAAGCCGAAGGTGTGGATGCGCAGACACTCGAAGGCGTTGTCGGTCTTGATGACGCGATCGCCGCTGAGCAGCTCCACCAAGATGAGGGCCATCTGGTAGACGTCGAGCGCTGGCGAGACGATTTGCGCGCCGATGTACTCAGGGGCGAGGTACTGGAGGGTGCCCAAGATCTGACCCGTGGCGGTCAAGCGGCCGCCGCCATCCCCTGGCCCCTCCTCGCTCTGATCGCCGCCCTTAATGTGCGCGATGCCGAAGTCGACGATGCGCAGCGCCTCTGCGCGCTCACCGGGGCTGCTGAAGAACAGGTTAGAGGGCTTGAGATCTTTATGCACGATCCCGAGCTTGTGCGCCTCACCTAAGGCGTCGAGGCAGTCGATGAACAGCGGGATCAGGCGCGTGGGCGCGATGGGGCCATGCTCATTGAGCTGCTCCTCCAGGTCATAGCCCTTGAGCAGCTCCATGACGATGTAGGGCTGCGAGCCGCCGACGTCGAGGCGGCCGATGTCGAAGATCTGCACGACGTTGCGATGAGGCACGCGCGCGGCGAGCTTGGCCTCGCGGCTGAAGCGCTCCAAGATGGTCGTGATGGCGCTGTGTGAGAGGTGGATGCCGCGCATGTCGAGGAACTTGATCGCGACGTCACGCTCAATGACCCGATCAAAGGCGCGGTAGACCTTCGCGAAGCCGCCTGCGCCCAGGTGCTTGGTGATCTCATAGCGCTCAGCGACGAGCTGTCCGACTTGGACCAGCGCGTCGTCTCGGGTGCCCACGTGCTCTTGTGATGTCATCGATCTCGCTCCCACGCTGTGCGTCGCGCGTCATGTCATGGAGATGACAGCGCACAGCCACGCTCACTGCGAACATCAGCCTAGCTCATCTCGGGCGCAGATGCCAGCCTAGCGCCGCCCCCAATGCTTATACGCGCGTGCGTCCAAGACGATCCAATCAGGTCGATTATTTTGCTGTGATGGAATCGACCTCGCAGGCTTTGTGTTATTTTGACACCAACAGCTCACTGACGAGCTACCTGTGGAGCATGACGATGATGACAGACCTTCACCTTGAGCCCATCGCGCAGGCGCTGCGCCAAGCGCGCCGCGTGGTGGTGATGACCGGCGCGGGCATGTCGGCGCAGAGCGGCATCCCGACCTTTCGCGACCCGATGACGGGGCTTTGGGCCAAGTTCAAGCCAGGGGAGCTCGCCACGCCCGAGGCCTTCGCGCGCGACCCGGCGCTGGTGACGCGCTGGTACGATGAGCGCCGCCTAGGGGCGCTCGGCTGCGCGCCCAACGCGGGGCATGTGGCGCTGGCTCAGCTTGAGCGCGCGATCGTGGCGCGCGGCGGCGCGATGACGCTGCTGACGCAGAACGTGGACGGGCTGCATCAGCGCGCGGGCAGCGCGCATGTGGTCGAGGTGCATGGCTCGATCTTGCGCTGGCGCGACGCGCGCACGGGGGCGAGCGAGCTGTTGATGCAGCCTGAGGCGCTGGGCAGCTACCCGCCGCCCTCGCGCGCAGGCGGCGTGCTGCGCCCCGACGTGGTGTGGTTTGGCGAGGCGCTGCCTGAGGACGCGATCGCGACCGCGCTAGAGGACAGCCAAGCGTGTGATGTGTATGTGGCGATCGGCACCAGCGGCGTGGTGTACCCTGCGGCAGGCTTCAGCGAGCTTGCGGCGCGCGCGGGCGCGACGCTTGTGGAGGTGAACCCTGGCGAGACGCCGCTCTCGGCGCGCTTCACCTACACGCTGCGAGGCAGCGCGGCGCAGGTCTTGCCCGCGCTCGTGGCGCAGGTCTTAGATGCTCAGTAGCCGATGAGCAGATCCTCAAAGCCCAAGCGCGCGGCCACCGCGTTGAAGATCTCGCGATCGTCATCGAGGCCCGCTGGTGAGCCAAAATCGTCGTCCTCATCAAGCGGCTCGATGATGTAGCGGGCGGCGGCTTGGGCCAAGCGCTGGGAGGGCTCATCGGCCTGGATCACGCGCTCCAACAGCTCCACACACCGCGCGGCCAGCTCCTCCGCCAGCTCCTCATCGGGGAACTCACCCGAGGCCAAGTGCTCGTGGAGCTGTTCTTGGTAGGCGAGCGCCTCTTCAAGCATATCTTCGATGGGGGTGGGCTGGTCTTCGAGCAGCTCCTCGAAGATTTCTTGGGCTTCGACGGAGAGGTTCGCATTGAGCTCGCGATCAAACATCATAGAGGGCGGTCCATCGTGTCACGAGGCCCGCTGACAAGCGGCGGGCGGGGAACGGCGGCCAAAGTATGAAAAGCGATGCGTCGCGTCAAGCGATTGAGCGCGACCAAATGAGGAGACGCTGAGATGGCTGATTTTGATCCTCACCTGACCCCGCTGCTGCGGGCACAAGACAACGCGGCGTTGGACCCGCTGGTGCGGCTGTTGCGCAAGCGCATGATGGGGCATCTGCGCCGCGACGACGAGGTGGCGCGCATGTTCCCGGATCATCGCCGCTACGTCGATGACATCGTCGCGGACCTGCGCCAATTAGGCGGACACGCGCTGCTCGACCGGGTGGTCGGCGAGGGTGGCCAGCGCAGCTACTTAAAGATCGTGCGAGGGCTCGCGCGCGACATCGATAAGGCCAAGGCGAACAGCGATGACGTGGCCGAGCTTGAGCTGCTCATCATCAAGCACATGCTTGATACGCGCTTTGAGGCGCTTGAGCCGTCCCATCAGGCAGCCCTGCTGGAGGCGTTCTGGCGCGGTCATTACTTTCGCGAGGGCCTGAGCAAGCACCCGCGCTTGGCGTGGCTGATGAGCAGGCGCGGCGTGGACAGCCAGCGCCCCGATCTTGGCAAGCTCAAGCAAGCGGCAAAAGACGCGGTCACGGGCAAGGTCAAGGGGATGGCGTTTAGGTATGGCTTGCGGTTGGTGGCGCGCGGCGCGGCCGCGCCGCTCGGGGTGGCGATGACCGCGTGGGACTGGCTTGGCCCCGATGATCGGATGATCATCCCGGCGGTCTGTTATGTGGGGTGGCTGCGCGAGCGCCACGCGCACGCAGCGCTCAATCAATCGTGATGAGCTGCCTGCCCGCGCGGCCTGGGAGCAGCAGCGGTGTCTCGCAGCGCAGGCAGCTTGGGGAGTCACATAGGCCGTCAGTCTCGGCGTGACAGCCTAAGACCTCATAGGAGTCGCCCATGACGCCACCGGGGCCGCAAGCGGGCGTATAGCTGATGATGCTGAGGTAGCTCTGCGGCGCGATCGGCACAGGCTCGCCTTGAGCGTCGACAAAGCGCACCCAGAGCTGTCCACCACAGCCGAGGGAGACGGCGGACTCAGGCGTCAGGGTGGAGGAGTCTGCCGGTTGCATGCTGCTGCGGACTGGACAGTCATCAGAGAGGGGCGTCAAAGGTTGGCCTGAGAAGACCTCTTGAGCGCGCGCGAACTCGTGCGGAGGCGACTGTTCAGACAGCGCGATCGCGACTGGGTAGCCGACAAACCTTGTGGTGACGTCCTGACTAGACAGAGACAGCCTGAGCATGTCAGCGCCGGGCGCAAAAGGCTCAAGCGCCTCAGGATCACAAGAGGTGGTGGAGGCTGAGGTGTCGCGGATTACAACCGCGTCAAAGGGGCCCATCAGCGGGAGACGCTCACAGCGCCCACGAGCGAGCTCGCAGCGCGCGGGTTGACCGCTCTGTTCAGCGCATTGTTGGTCGGGGGCTTCCCAAAGGCCGCACCCGCTCAGCGGATAACACGCGCTGCCAGGCTCACTCGCGCGCGGGGCACAGAATTGAAGCGGCGAGTCACACTGCACATCGCACAGACGTGAGCAGCGGCGCCGCTCACACACGTACCTGTCAGCACATTGCTCATCAAGCGTACAGAAGGCTCCCTCCTCATAGAAGCGCGCGACACACGCGCCCTGCTCACAGGCGGCGACCTCAGGGCGAAGCTCAAGCGCGTCGGCGCAGAAGCCGCGGGGATCGGGAGCGTTATCGCAGGTGGTGTAAGGCTGACAGATGCGCTGCGCGCTGTTGGCCTCGCGTGGCGAGCAAGACTCACCCGCGACGCGGCAGCTGGCGTGCGAGACGCAGGTCTCCACGCAGACCTCCTCACAGACCAAGCCAAACTCGCACTGGTCGTCGGCGCCACAAGGCAGCCCGAGCTGAGCGCGGCGCTCGCGGCAGGTGCCATCGGACAGGCACTCGACCTGGGCTTGGGGAAGGCCTAACTTTTCAGCGCAGGCGGCGTCGCGATCGAGCGCGCTCGTGCACAGCCGAAACACGCACTTGTCAGCTTGGCAGTCGAGCCCGCCTTGGCACTGCGTCTGCGCGTCGCACGGCTCGCCGGGGCCTGCACCATCGGGCGGCGGCACCTCAGGGCTTGGGCAGCCGGTGATGAGGAGCGCGAGCAAGGGCGCGATGAGGCGCTGAGCGCGTGACGTTGAGCGAAGTGACATAAGGCGGACCTCCCAGCCCATGAGCGAAGCGAGGGCCAAGCTAGCATAAAGCGCGCCATGATCCACGCGCCCGAGCGGCGCGGGCTTGTCATCGGCGCGTGGCGGTGGCAAGCACATCTTCACAGGTGAGGGCGCGACCCATCGCGTCGGCGAATGAGGAGGTGAGGATGAGCGAGGTGAGCACGGCGCGGCTTGAGACGGGCGTGGGGCTGATGCGCTGTGAGCTTAGCGGCGCGCAAGGCGCGCCGCTGATGGTGCTCGTGCATGGGCTGCCTGGTAGCGCGCGCGACTTTCGCCACCTCGCGCCAAAGCTCGCGAGGTTCGCGCGCGTGGCGCTGTTGAACCTGCCAGGCTTTGGCGACAGCGACGCGCCGCCTGCGGGCGGCGCGTCGTTGGCGCGGCGCGCGGCGTGGGTGAGCGAGGCGATCGAGGCGCTTGAGCCGGGTGAGCCGGTGACGCTGTTGGGGCACAGCATGGGCGGCGCGGTGGCCGCGGCGGTGGCGGCGACGCGGCCTGAGCTTGTGGCGCGCTTGGCGCTGCTTGCGACGCCAGGGATGCGACCGCACTATCCCACGGCGATGATGCGCGCGGCGGCGCTTGTGCTGCGGGTGCCCGGGCTTGATCGCGCGCTTCAGCCTGGGGTGCGCGCGGGGTTTGTGCGCTTTGGGTTCCCACCGACTTGGAGCGATGAGGCGCTGACGCAGGCGGTGATGGACGCGGCGGCGACGCGCTGGGAGGATCATCGCGCGCATGTGCGCGCGCTGCGCGCGCCGACGCTGGTGGCCTACGCCGAAGATGATCGGCTCATCGGCCTGGCCATCGCGCGCACGCTCGCGCAGGCAGCGCCTGCGGGGCCGCGCTTGGTGTTCGCTACGGGCGGGCACAACATCCAGAAGGCGCAGGCTGAGGCGCTGGAGGCGGCGCTTGAGGGTTTTGTGCTGGGCGCGGAGCGGGCGCGGTGAGCGGCTTTGGCGAGGTGCGCAGCGCGCTGCACGGCGCGCCCTCACAGCAGGGATGGCAGGCGCTGTGTGAGGCGCTGGAGCAGGCCCCAGTTGAGGCACAAGACGCGCTGGTGAGCTACGCGCAGGATCTGCTGCGCGGCTGGCCTGACGCGCTGCGGGTGGCGCCGTGGCGCTGGCTGCGGGCGCTGACGCGCGCAGGCGAAGACAGCGCGCGCTTTGGCGCGCTGCTGACGCTTGTGCGCGAGGTGCAGGTGGGCGGCTACGGGGTGAGCGACGCGCTGGCGATGGCGCTGGCGCAGGCGCCGCTGCAGCTGAGCGCGCTGACGCTGGAGGGCGCGCTGAGCGCGTCCAGCGCCACGGCGCTCTTGCGCGCGCCGTGGCGCGCGGGCCTGCGGGTGTTATCACTGCGCGGCGCGCGCCTGGATCACGACGCCATGAGCGCGCTCACCCAAGGGCCGCCCTGGCTCGCCCTGGAGGCGCTGACGCTGCGGGGCGCTGGGCTTGACGGGCGGTCGCTCACGGCGCTCGCGCTCGCGAGCACGATGACCCGGCTGCGCCGGCTCCACTTGGAGGGGAACCAACCTGGCGAGGCAGGGGCCAGAGCCCTGGCACAGGCCCGCTGGATGGAGCAGCTTGAGGCGCTGGGGTTAGGCGGCGGCGCGCGCGAGCAGCTCGGCGCGGGGATCGGACCTGAGGGACTGCGGGCGCTGTCAGACGCCGGGCTGCCGTGGGCGTTGACGCGCCTGTCGCTGCCCGGCAACGCGATCGGCGAGGAGGGGATCACGCGCTGGGCGGGCGCGCTGGTGGCGAGGGAGGCGATCGTGGAGGTGTTGGCGCTGAGCCAGAACATGATCTGGCCGCGCTGCATCGCGCCGCTGGCGCAGGCGCTGCCCACGACGCGTCGGCTGACGTTGTCGCACAATCCGCTGGGCCAAGAGGGGCTGCGGGCGATGGATCATGCGGGGCTGAGCAGGCTGGAGGCGCTGGCGATCGATGGGTGCGACGCGGGCGATGGGCGCGCGCCGAGCGCGGGCTGGAGCGCGCTGCTGGGCGCGCGCCATCTGGCGGGGCTCAAGGCCATGAGCGCGCGCCACAACCGGCTCGTGGCGGACGACATGAGGGGGTTTGAGCGCGCGTCGATGCAGCTTGAGCGGGCGCAGCTGGATGGCAACGCGCTGGGCGATGATGGGGTGTACGCGCTGACGCGGGCGTC
>CAYXWB010000061.1:9025-20622 GCA_964468515.1 uncultured Bradymonadales bacterium
TGCTGGGGCAGCTTGAGCGCTTGGGGCTTGAGGGCAACGCGCTGAGCGCGGCGGGCTATGAGGCGCTAGCGCGCAGCGTGTGGGCGCCTGAGCGGCTGCGACGGGTGTGGCGCAGGCGCGCGGCGCGGCTGGATGGGGCGCGCGGGTGAGCGAGGCAGATCGCCTAAGCGCATGAGATCGCTAGGTCGATCGCCATCATGCATCGGACGCATAACGAAGCTGAGGCGGCGACGCCATGGGAGGGGTAAATATCATGCGCCCGATGCATGACGCAGCGCGTTATGACATGACGCGCTGCACCATGACCCACTTGACGCGGCGCGTTAACATCGCTCACAATGCCCCTGTCGCCGCAGCCTCACGCCAAGGCCTGACGCCCCCTCCTCCCCCCGCAGCGCCGACTTCGTCCCAGTGGCCATCGAGGCCATCATTGAGGGCGCGCGCGCGCACCGATCCCATCGGCGCTGGCAAGCGCTCCATCCTGCCGCTGCTCGACTGCGTGCGCATCCGCACTGGCGAGCGGGGGAGCGACGCCATCAGTTGAGGCGCGCACCGATTTAAGCCGCTTTGCCTGGCCACACATCGTGCTACACTGCCTGCCAGCTATCTCCTCCCACCGCTGCTGCGGGGGCCACGATTGAGGCGACACGATGTCCACGCCAGGCTGTGATCCCATCTATCCCAACAGCTTCCCCAAGGCGGTCGGGTTCTATCGCTCCTTCTTCACCATGCTCCCCTTTGACAGCGCGATCTTGGCCGCGCTGCTGCCCCCAAAGCTGGAGCTTGGCCCACAGAGCATGACGCCAGCGGGCACGCACCCGCTGGTGCTGCTGTTTGGCAAGCACTTCGACGTGCGCCCTGAGCTCATCCCCTTTGGGGGGATGAGCTATCTGGAGTGCATCATCGCCATCCCCAACGTGCAGTGGCGCGATGAGCGCAACGACTATCGCGGCCCCTTCGCCTACATGCCCAGGCTCTACCTTGACGAGCTGTGGCCCACCCTCTTGGGCTACCTCTACGCCTACCCCAAGCTCGTCGCGCGCATGGAGGGCCGCCCCCCAGAAGATCCCCACTACCGCGTGCGCTCGCTCGTCAAGGATAACCCATTGATCCACGGCGAATTTTTGCGCAGGGGACCGCAGCTCGCCCCGACGGATTGGCCAAACTTTGCCAACGTGCGAGGGGTCTTTGAGCAGCCCTTCATCGGCAAGCTAGAGCTGTCGCCTTACACCTGCTCCAAGCTCACCTTCAAGCTCGATCAGGCCAGCGTCCAGCCCTGCTCCGCCGATGTCGACATCGAGCGCGAGTTCTTGCCGGGCGTTGAGCCCGCGAGCTACCTCGTCGATGGCATCGACGTCGACGCGTTGGGCTCCTTCTACATCGCCGTGCCTTGGGAGCTGACGCTGCCCTTTGGCTGCTCCTGCATCGGCTGCAAATAGCGCGCTGCAGGGACGCGACGCTCTCACAGACGCCGCCGCTCGCGTGAACGCGAGCGGCGGCGTCTTCGCGTTGGAGTATCGCGCCGTGAGCGTAAACGCTCAGGCGCTCTCGCCCTCCTCACCCTCAGCTATCCTGCCCACGTTCATCCCTGACGCCAGCGCGCGGCGCGCGCCCCCCCTATCTGGCTCCCCCCTCTCTCACAGATAGCCACATTTATAAATAATATCAGCCACTTATTGATTTAGGACTTCATCTAACCTATTCTAAATGGAGAGAGTCAAGATCTCGTCGTAAGACGCGCATCCGGGGAGCCGAGCCATGGCTGACGCACCACACCCTCATCTGCCGATGACGACGCGTGAGGTCTATGCGGAGTTCCGCCCTGATCATGCCGCTGGGTATGATGGCGTGGCGCTAGGCTGGGCGCTCTTGTTCTACACAAGCTTCGCCGCGCTGGTGGCGGGCTGGCTGCCGGGCTGGGCGTTCTTCGCCATCGGGGTGATCGCCATCGTGCGCAACTTCAACGCGCTGCACGAGGGCTTCCACGCCTCCCAAGAGGGGCACAACCCGATGCAGTGGTCACGCTGGGTGAGCGTCGTGATGGGGCCGCTGATGTTGGGCTACCGCGAGCTGCGGCGCAACCACATCAAGCACCACCAGCACGAGGGCGGCGCGGACGATCCTGACGCTTATCTGGTCAACGGTCACCCGCTCATCGGGCTGTTCAACGCGCTCACGCAGCCGGAGCAGTCGGTCGTCACGCACCTGCACCTCTACGGCCTCGACGCACGCCTGGCGATCACCCTCACGCTCCATCTGGCCGCCTACGGCGCGATCTTCGCCGCCTCCGATCTAGAGACGTTCGCGCTCTACAACCTCACCGTGCGCTTTGGGAACACGGCCGCGTGGTGGATCTTTGACTACTGGCTGCATCAGGACGAGGCCTACTACCGGCTCAACACGCTGCCGTTTCCGCGCACCTTGGCGTGGGCGTGGGCCGCGCTGTTCAGCAAGAACAACCTCATCGGGGTGCAGCATCACTACATCCACCACAAGTACCCCTTCGTGCCCGATCGCGACCTCGCGCGCTTGGCGGCGCGGCTGGCGCAGGCGGCTCAACACGCGCCGCCCGCGCCCCCAACCTCAAGCGTCGAGCTGAGCCGAGCCGCGCTGACTGAAGGAGCCTGAGCGTGGCAGCTCGCGCCGCTGAGGCAGCGCCACCGTGAAGGTCGAGCCCAGCCCCGGCTGGCTCTCGACCGTGATGTCACCGCCCATCAGGCGACACAGCTCGCGCGACAGCGCCAAGCCTAACCCCGTGCCGCCGAAGCGCTGCGAGGTGTCGGCGCTGGCTTGGCTGAACGCCTCAAACAGCCGCTCCAGCTGCTGCGGTGAGATGCCGATGCCCGTGTCACGGATCGCGAACATGCGCCACGCCTCGCCATCGTCGCGCGTCTCTCGCCACGCCTCCAACACCACCTCGCCACGGTCTGTGAACTTGGACGCGTTCGACAGCAGGTTGACCAGCACCTGACGCAGCTTGGTGCTGTCGATCTCCAAGCGTCCAGGATCGCGCAGCTTCAGCGCGAAGCGGTTCTGATTGCGCTCCATCAGCGGCTCCACGGTCGTGGCGACCTCGTGCACCAAGCGCTCGACGTCGACCTGCTCCCAGAGCACGTCCATCTTGCGCGCCTCGATCTTGGACAGATCGAGGATGTCATTGATGAGCGCGAGCAGGTGGCGCGCGGCGATGAGGATCTTCTCCAGATCAGGCACGTAGGCCTCAATGCCCTCATCTTGCATGTCCTCGCGCAGCAGCTCGGAGTAGCCCAAGATGGCGTTCAAGGGCGTGCGCAGCTCGTGCGACATGTTCGCCAGGAACAGGCTCTTGGAGTAGCTGGCGTCCACCGCCAGCTGCTGCGCGTTGTGCAGCTCCTTGTTGGCCGCCTCAAGCGCGCGGGTGCGCTCGCTGACGCGCGCCTCCAAGGTCTGGCGCGCGCGCTCCACCTCATCATACATGCGCGCGTTCTCAAGCGAGATCGCAAGCTGCGTGGACAGCACGCGCAGCACCTCCAAGCGCGCCTCCGTGAACGCCCCCGTGGCGAGGTTGTTCTCCAGATACAGCACCCCCACCAGCTCGCCCTGGTGGCTCAGCGGCATGCAGAGCACCGATCGCGGCTTGTGCTGGCGCACATACGCGTCCGAGGCGAACAGCTCCTCGCGGCTGGCGTCCTCCAGCACGACGCTCTGGCCCGTGCGCGCCACATAGGTGACGATCCCCACCGAGACGTGCGTGTCCGACAGCGGCTCCGCGCGATCAAGCACGCGCACCTCATCATGCTGCGCGTCGCCCAGCGCGTTGAGCGTCAGCGCCTCACCCCCATCACGCGCCCGCAAGACGATGGCGCCGCGCTGCGCTCCCGCGCTCTCCAGCGCGATGCGCATCAGCCGCTGGAGCAGCCGATCGAGCTGGATCTCACTGGAGAGCGCGCGCGTCGCCTTGAGCACCGTGTCCAAGTCGAGCGCGCGCGAGGCCACCATCCCCACACGCTCCACCACCTCGCCCTCTTGCGGCGCGCTGTGCTCAAAGGCCCCGGGCTGCTCGCGGCGCAGCCGCTCCAGCACCGCGCTCGCGCCCCAGCGCGTATAAGCGTCGATCGCTTGGCGCCAGTACACCTGCGCCACGGGGCTCTGCTGCGCCTGCTCGTGATAGCGCGCGGCCAGCTCATTGGCCAAGCCCTCAAGCTGCGTGAAGCCTTGCGCGCGCGCGAGGCTGATGGCGTGCTCGTAGCGACGCTGCGCGTCTTTGCCGCGCACCCGCGCAAGCTCCGCGTCCAAGATCGCGAGCCTCGGCGCGAAGTTCTGCGGCCCCGTCGTCGCCCACCCGCGCAGCTTGCGCCACAGGTTCAGCAGCGTCGGTGTCAGCCGCGCGCGCTCCGGCCCCGTCGCACGCTCGCTCACCGCCAAGATCGCCAGCGCGTGATAGAACATGTGCTCCGGCACGAGCAACATCCCTAGCGTCCCCTCGGGATGGCGCGACGAGGCCTGCGCGATCTCCAGCGCCAGCTCTGGCCGCCCCGCCATCGTGGCCAAGATCAGCCGGTAGAGCTGATGCAACGCCGTGGGGTTCTGGTTGACCGCGCCGCGCATCGCCGACACATGCGCCTGCTCATCCAGCCCCTCGCCGTCCATGACGCACAGCTCGCTCGTCTGCCCCGTGAGCGCCAGCGCAAGCTGGCGCGTGCTGAGGCCCATCCGCGTCGAGTCATCATCGCGCACGCGCGCCAACACCTCCAAGCCGCTGGCCGTGCGTGTGAGCACGCGCGTCAGCGGCGCGCCCGTGTAGATCAGCGCGTCGAGCAGGATCGTGACGCCGTAGCCCGCATACACAAAGTCACCGCACTCCAGCCCCAGGCGCACCGCCTGCTCCAGATACGGCACATCCTCGCGCGCGTGCGTCGTCCAGTGGTTGATCAGCCCGCCAAAGATGAACAGGTTGCGCACGCGCGTGCGCGGCTCCTGCGCCGCGTAGCGCTCGCCCAAGCGCAACGACAGCAGCCCAAACTCGCGCCCTGCTTGAAAATCACCCAGCACCGACCCCGAGATGAGCCCAAACGCGCAGTAGGCGAACGAGGACACCGGCGAGTGGCCTCGCTTGAGGGAGATCGACAGCATGCGCAGGGCGAGCGTTGGGAACAAGGTCTGCGAGGTGAAGTTCGCCGACGCCGCCATCGTCACGATCAGCGCCATCGCCGCCTCAACGCGCGGATCATCGATCTCAGGCAGCTGCGACAGCGCCGCGATCTGGCGACGCCCTCGCCGCCAGCGCGCGCGCCCCACCTCTTGCAAGATGGTCGCCGTGGTGGGCGCCGCTGGCACGTCCACGTCCAACAGCTTGAGCCCCTCCAGCCCCAGCGACACCGCCTCCAAGTGACGGCTCATGTGGCCGTACAGCTCGACCTGGTTGGTCAGCACCCGCGCGCGCTCCAGATCGCTCAGGCAGCGCACGCGCACCGCGGCGAACAGACGCTCGGCCAGCTCAAAGTTGCCCAGCAGATACTCACACTCGGCGCGGATCAGCGACAGCGCCCACGTCATCTCGTACTGCGACTCCCAGGCGCGCGCGCCCAGACACTCCAAGCCGCGCAGGGCGCACTGGCGCGCGAACTCATAGGCCATCGACGCGCGCGCCCGGCGCGACGCCGTCAGGTTGAGCTGCGCCAAGCCCAGCCGCTCGGCCCCGTCCTCAATCAGCGACACGCCCTGGTTGAGCTGGCTCACCACGTCGAACAGCCGCTCATGGCGATCAAAGGTGTCATAAGAGGCCACCATGCGCCGCCCGATGCGCAGGTGCAGCTCGCTGGCCTGCGCCGCCTCAAGCATCGCGTAGGCCGCCTGCTGCACCCGATCGTGCTGGAAGTGATAGCGCACTCCCATGCTCGGCGCGTCGTCAGACGCGTCGCCCTCGCTGCCCTGCCCCGCGTAGCGATATCCCTCGCCATCAGGCGCGATCAGCCCCTCCTCCAGCGCGGGCCACAGCGCGCGCGCCACCTCCGCAGCGGAGCTGCCCACCACGCGCGCCAGCACATCCAGCTCGAACTGCGCGCCGATGCACGCGCCCACCTGTAAGAACTGCTGCGCCTGCGGCTCCAACCTGCGGATGCGATGCGTCAGCAGCTCCACCACGTTCTCCGTGAGCGCCGCGCGTCGCACCGCGTCTAAGTCCCAGCGCCACGCCGCTGCCTCGCGCGACCACGTGATCTGACCGCCCTCCCACAGCGCCGTCAACAGCTCACGCACAAAGAACGGGTTGCCCCCGGTCTTGTGGACCACCACCCGCGCGAGCCCCATCACCTCAGCGGCCTGCGCGTGCAAGGTCGCCCCGATGAGCTGCGCCACCTCGGCCTCCGTCAGCTCATCGACGCGCAGCTGCGACACCTGCGCGCGCCCCGCGCGCTGCACCGCGCCTAGCCACCCCTCCCAGCCCACAAGCTGCCCCACCTCCTCGCTACGCAGCGACAAGATCACCAGCAGGTGGCTCGCATCAGGATCGCTCAACAGCGCTTGGATCAGCCCCAGCGACGCCTGATCGGCCCACTGCACATCGTCCAAGAACAGCGCCAGCGGGCGCCCAGGCTGACAGAACACCCGCACGAAGCGCTGAAACGCTAAGTTAAAACGGTTCTGCTCCTCGCTCACGCCCACCGGCGCGGGCGCCGGCTGGCCCCCCACGATGAGCTCCAGCTCCGGCAGCACGCTGCACACCACGCGCAGATGCTCCCCTAAGCTGACCTCCAGCGCCTCGCGCCAGCGCGCCACCACCGCCGCTGGCTCCATCAGGATCTGCTGCACCAGCCCGCGCAGCGCCTGCACCAGCGACGCATACGGCAGCTGACGCTGCGCTTGATCGAACTTGCCGCGCAAGAAGAAGCCCTGCATCGACGACAGCGGCCGCTGCGCCTCCTGGATCAGCGCCGACTTGCCCACGCCCGCTGGCCCCTCCACCAGCAAGAGCCCCACCTCACCGCTGGCCGCGCGATCGCACGAGGCCACCAGCTGCCCCACCGCCTGCTCGCGCCCATACAGCGCCTCAGGCAGCTGGAAACGGTCCGTCACATCGTGCGCGCCCAAGGCGAAGGTGTCGATGCGGCCCTGCTCGCGCCACTGCGCGTGACATCGCTCCAGGTCCGCGCACAGCCCGCGCGCCGACTGATAGCGCGCCTCAGCTGTCTTCGCCAACAAGCGCAGGAGCAGCGCGGAGAGCTGTGGCGGCAGCTTCGCGTTGACCGCGTGCGGCACGCGCGGCTGACGCGCGATGTGACAGTGCACCCAGCCCATGGGGTCTGACGCTTCAAACGGCAGCCTCCCCGTCATCAGCTCATACAGCGTCACGCCCAGCGCGTAGAAGTCCGCCCGATAGTCCACCGCGCGGTTCATGCGCCCGGTCTGCTCCGGCGCCATATACGCCAGCGCACCCTCCTCCAACACGTCCAAGCCCGACTGCGCCTCGCGGCTGAGCATCGACGCCACACCAAAATCGTGCAGCCGCACCTGCCCCGCGCCCACGAACACCGACGCGGGCGTCAGGTGGCGGTGGATCACGCCCGCGTCATGCACGTGCGTCAGCGACCACGCCAGCCCCACGGCGATCTCCAGCGCGCGCCCAAGCTCCAGCGGCCCCTCCAGCTGCAGCTGAGACAAGCTCGTGCCGCCGGGATCATCATAGACTAACGCCGCCCGCTCGCCTTGTTGAGCCAGCTCCAGCGGGTGCAGCACCGCGTCCCCCTCCAGGCGCACCAGCACATCACGCTCATGGCGCAGCCGCGCCACATCGCGCGCGCTAGGCGACTGAGCGGTCAACAGCTTGACCAGCACCGGGCGCTCGTCGTGCGTGCGCACCCCACGGTACAAGGCTGTGCGCACATCTCGTGCCAAACACACCGCCAGCTCATAACCCGCCAACGCTAACATCTCCACCTCTTGCAACGCGCCAACGCGCGGACGATCTCTCTCAGAGAGATCGCCCGCGCGGACGCTCGCGCGCTATTCAGCGCTATCAATGAAGCTCAGGGCAAGCTCGCCACCGCCTTGAGCGTGCGCGGACGCTGCCAGGGGTTCATCGACACCTCGCCCACGATCACCTTAGGCCAACCACAGATCGCGCGGCTCGCCTGCATCCCAGACACCACCGCCCCCTCCACGCTACCACCCAGCCCCGTATAAAGCCAGTCACCGCATAGCGCCAAGTTCTCATAACCCGACGTGTCAGCCGTCATCCGAAACCGATTCGTCCCGGGCGGTGAGATCACATAACGCTCTGTGGGCGTGTAGTTCGCCCGCAAATATTGCGCGTCAAATCGCTCAAGCCCCACCCCCTCATCCTGATCCACCAGCAGCGCCCAGTTCACCGCGTGCGAGTCCCCTGGCATCGTCGCCTTCGGGAACAGGTGGTTCAAATTCTGCGACAGCCACCCCAGCGCGATCTCACGCGCCACCGCCAGCTGCGATGGCCCAAACTCCGGGTGATGGCCGCGCGGCGGCAGCGCCGGGGTCGTCAGCGGGCCACAATAATAGGCGATGTTCCCAGGCTCCAGCGACACCGGCCACGCCTCACGCCCGATCACGTGCGTCATGTCGGACCACGTCTCGATCGGCTGCGCGTATGCCGTCATCACCGTCGTCGGCAGCGCCCACCCCAGCCCCACACGATCTGGCTTAAACCACAGCTGCAGCGCGATCGTCTGGATCGAGGGCACCTGATCCACCATGATCCGCCAGTCTGGATCGCTGCGCAGCAGCTCATCGCAAATATAAGGGAACTCCCCGATCGAGATCCCCAACAGCGCCACGTCGAAGTCCTCGCCGCGCTTGAGCACGACCTCCTCCACGGGCGCCCAATCGGAGAACCGATCCTCCAGGTTCACGCCCGAGGCGCGCAGCACCTCACCGCCCTCGATCTGATCCCACTGCGGCGCGCTCGGCCAGCAGGGCAAGCCCAAGACGTCCACCAGCGGCTCATACGCGCCGCCACCCTTGATCGCCACCTGACGCGCGATCCTCACGCGCTCCACCGCCTGATGCGCGTCATCCAGCTCCAGCCCCTCCACCATGTGGAAGAACTCAAACTTGACCCCACGCCGGCGCATCACCTCATACATCGGCGCGAACACCACGTCGCCCATGCCTGCGGCGAGCTTCCAGAACAGCGCGCCTTTGTAGCCTGCGACCAGGCGCAAGAGGTGGTTCAAGCCCATGCCCGCCGACAGGCTCGGCTGGTTCGTGTCGCCCTGAAAGTAAGCGAAGAAGTAGTCGTAGTACGCCCGCACTGGCGCCGACTGGACCACCCGCTCTGGCACCCCGTGACGGCGCAGCCAGACGCGCAGATCGTAATCGTCCAGCGCCCCGAAGCCGTCGAGGAACACGCCATCCACCACCAGGCCCTTGATCACGCCTAAGCCAAGCTCCATCAAAATATAGAGCCTGCGCGCCTCATCATGGCCCCAGATCGCGTCGTTGACCTGCTCCCGCAGCCAGCGCATGAAGCTCTCCAGATAGTCCACCACCTGCAGCGGCTGGCCCACCTTCAGCGTCTCACCCGCGCCCACCAAGCCCTTCACCAGCGCGAGCGCTTCGCGCAACAGCCAGAACGGCGTCTCATCGAAGGTGCGCCGCCACACCTGCTCCGCCTCACGCACCGTCTGACGCAGCCACGCGGGCAGATAACGCGCCGCTCCCTCCACGGGCGCGCGCGCGCGCGCGCGCACCGCCGCCGCGGGGAACTGACGCATCCCCAGCACCATCCACCCCACCAGCGTCTCCAGATACGCCCACAGCGACGGCAGCTCGCCGCCAGTGCCCGGCACATCGCTGTTCTCAGGGAAGTCTGTCGGCCAGGCCGCCCAGCGCCCCGGCCCAAGCTCCTCCTGCCACACCACGAACGACTGCTTTAAGAACGCCTGCTCCACCGTCGCTAGCGGCGCATGAGGCGCTCGCCCAAGCTCCCGGTAACACTCGCGCATCAGCGCGAACGCGTTCTCATAGAAGCCGCCCCACACGTGCAGCCCGTGCTCCTCTATGCGCTCGTGGATGCCCGCGTTGCGGCCGCTGGCGCCCTTGCCGCCCAAGCGCCAGCCCAGCTGGTAGACCGTCACCTCATAGTGTGCGTCCCAGCCGGGGCGGCTGGTCAGATGATAGGCCGCCGCCATCGCGCTCACGCCGCCGCCTAAGACGGCGATCTTCTTCTTCTGTGTCACACCTGACTCCTGGCTCGTAAGGCGCTCAAGCGCGCGCTTGGTGATAGCTCAATAGCCGCGACCGACGATCTCAAACACATGCCCGCTCAGCGCCTCGGCGCAGTGCAGCCCTGACATCACCGCGCACTCAATGCACCCCGCCGCGATCGACGTATAAGTCCAATCACCCGCCAAGTAGAGGTTGCCAAAGCCGCTCTCATTGGCCTTCATGCGCAGCGCGGTGCTGCCAGGCACCGACAGCACATAGCGCTCGGTCGGCTCAATGTTGGCCCGGTAATACTGCTGCTCAAGCCGCGCCTCACCGTCGCCCTCACCGTGCAAGAGCATCAGGTCCAGCCCGTTGGGGTTGTCCTGCGTCGTGGCCTTGGGCCAGATGTGCCCTGTGTGACGCGCGAGCCAGTCGCGCGCCATCGCCTTCACCCGCTCCCGCTCGCGGCGCGGGAAGTCATGGTCATCGAAGCCAGGGATCGGCCGCGCGTCATCCATCGGCCCACAGAAATACGCCACGAACTTGGGCCTCTTGCCATCCTCGGGCCACGTCTCGCGCTCGATCAAGAAGGACAGATCCGCCCACGTGTTGAGCGGATCCTCATACGCCGTGCCCACCACGGGCGGGATCGGCGCGTCGAGCTGGGCCGCGTCGGCGTCGATCCACAGCTGCACGGCCTGCGTCTGATTGGTCTTGATGCCATAGACCATCCGCTCAAAGCGTGGGTTCGCCTCCATCAGCTCGGGGCACACATGCTCCAGCGCCGCCACCGAGATGCCCAAGATCACCTCATCAAACCCCTCGCCGCGCTTGAGGTTGACGCAGCCCACACGCTCCCAATCACTCCAGGACAGCTCCAAGTTCACCTGCCGATCGCGCAGCGCGTCCCCCTGCTCAAGCTGCTCATACAGCGGATAGCTTGGCCAGCTCGGCACGCCCAAGACGTCCACCAGCGGCTCATACGCGCCGCCGCCCTTGAGCGTCGCCTGCACGTCGATCGTGATGGTGTCGATCTGGCGCTTGTCCGCGCTCAAGCCCAGGTTCTTGATCTTGTGGAAGTACTCAAACTTGACGCCGCGCTGGCGCAGCACCTCATACATCGGCGCGAACACGATGTCGCCCATGCCCGCCTGCATCACATAGAACAGCGCGCCTCGGTAGGTGCACACGAGCCGCAGCGCGCCGTGAACGGCGGTCCCCGCGCCCACGCGCGGATCGCTCAGGTTGCCGCGCGGATAACCAAAGATGTAGTCGAAGATGCCACGCACCAGCACCGAGCTGAGCGAATAATCGCTCACCCCCCAGCGCCGCATCCAGTCCACCCAGTCCCAGATGTCGATCGCGTCGAAGCCGCGCACGACCACGCCGTCCATGATCAGGCCCTTGATCGTGCCCAAGCCCAGATCCAGCAGATAATA
>CAYXWB010000062.1:0-20487 GCA_964468515.1 uncultured Bradymonadales bacterium
GAGCGCCTGCGCGAAGCGCAGGCGCTCGCCAGCGGCCTCGTCATCGCCGCGCGACAAGGCCAACGTCGCGTCACGCGTGGCGACCTCGATCTGGTCTTGTGGCGAGAGATCACGCGCGAGCGCGCGCGCGCTCGCGCGCGTCGTCTGCGCGGCTGTGGCGTCGCCCAGGCGCGCTTGCGCGTGGGCCAGGTACAGGCGCGCGAGCACGGGCGCGAGCGCTGAGAGCGCGTCCGCGCGCGTCGGCGCGGGCGCGGCCTGCGCCAGCTCGGCGCCGGCCGCGCCCTCGGCCAGCAGATCGAGCTGGAGCAAGCGCGCGCGGGTGGCGAAGGTGTCGCGGCCTTGGGCTGCGGCGAATGCGGCGAGTGATGCGGCGTGCTGGGGTTGCCCGCGCGCGGCGAGGTCTTCTGCGAGGGTGAGCGCGAGCGGCGCGCGCGCGTCGGCGTCAAGCGAGGCGATGAGATCGCGCGCGCGCGCTAGGTGTAATTGAGGATCGCTGATGGCGAGCGCCTGTGCGGCTGAGGCGCACCACAGCGCGTGCTGCGCGCGCGCCTGCGGTGAGAGAGGTTCGATCGCAGCCTGTGTCAGCGCCTCATACAGCGCGCGCGTCTGCGCCTCGCGCCCGAGCTGGAGCGCGCTCCAGGCGCGGGCGAGCCAGCGGGTGTGCTCAGCTTCATCGATCGTGTGCGCGCGCAGCAGCTCGGCGCAGCTCGGCGCGAGGGCTGGGCGCGACGCGCCCAGGCCGAGCGCGCAGGAGGTGCGCAGCGCGCGCGTCACCTCGTCATGGTAGAGCGAGGCGTTGAGCCAGGGGCGCCCGCGCCACAGCGCCTCCCCGAGCGTGGCGTTGACTTCTGGCTCAGGCAGCGAGGGCGCCTCTAGCAGCGCGGCGGCGGCCAGCGCGCGCGTGACAGGATCACGGGGGCTGGCGTCAAAGCTCTGCTTCGCGCGCGTGAGTGCGTCGAGGTCAGGGCGCGCGCGCAGGATGCGCAGCGCGTCAGCGGCGTGGGCGCGCGCGGCCAAGAAAGGATCACCCGCGCGCTGCGCGCGGTTATACGCGGACAGGCGCATGGCGGATGCGTCGCGCGTGAGGCCTTGCCCGTCGAGCAGGGCGGCGAACTCCAGCTCACGCTCACCGCTCACATGCGCCGCGCCGCCGTGATACGCGCGGCTGCGCGCGCGCTTGGCGAGCGCGAGCGCTTGCGTCTCATCGCCCGCGCGGGTGGCCCACACCACAGCGCGCGCCTCAGCGCGCGAGGCCTGGAGCGGATCGGGAGCATCGCGCAGGATCGTCGCCGCGAGGGCGCCCGTGTCGGCTGCCTCTTGGAAGCGGTCGAGGCCCGCGAGGGCTTGGGCGCTGGTGAGCGTCGCCCTGCCCTGCCCTAACATCAGCGCGGGCGCGGGATACACGTTGAACGCTTGCTCAGCGTCGCGCGACCAGCGCAGCGCGACCTCGTAGCTGCCCTCCAGGGCGTGGGTCTTGGCGAGGTAGAGCAGCTCCGGGGCGCGCAGCGAGGCGCGCCCGCGCGTCAGCGCGCGGTGCGTCCAGGCCGCGCGTGAGGCGGCGCCCGCCAGCTCCATCAGGCGCCAGCGCGACGTGATGGCGTCATCATCGGCGCGGGCGTTGGACCGGTGCAAGAGGGCTTGCGCGGCCAGCGGCCGCCCCGCGCGCAGGTGAGCGAGCGCGCGCGCAGCGCGCGCGAGCGCCTCGGGCTCGATCACAGACCAGCTCACCGCCCAAATCGAGGGCTCAGGGCGCGCGCGGTGTGCGTCGGGCAGCGGGAGCTCAGGCTCGGTTGAGGCGATGAACCACTGCTCGCGCATCCTATAGAGTAAGAGGTCCGCGCCCTCCTCGCGTCCGATGGCGGTGAGCGCGGCGTGATCGAGGCGCTCAAGCTCGGGCAGCGCGCGCTTCGCGTCGCGCACCTCCCACTCAGGGGCTCGTGAGAGCGGCGCGAAGGCGTTGGCGAGGTTCACGAGCTGGAGCGGTGTGAGCGCCTCATCGGGGGCGAGGCGCTCGGGCAGCGCGAGGTAGAGGCCCTCTTTGGGCAGCGCCCAAGCGGGCTCCACGGTGGTGAGCGCGCCGTCAGGATCAACCTGGGCGACGCCCGCGATGTGGGCGTGCAAGAACCCTGGCGCGTCGGCCATCACCACAGGCAGCAGCGACACCACGGCGCCGGGCATGCTCGCGCCGAGCCAGCGCAGCGGCTGGCCCGGGCGCCACAGCCCAAGCGGCGCGCTTGGGCGCGCGTCGCTCAGCTCCTCTAAAAGTTGCACACGCGCGCCAAGCGCTGCGCGCTGCATCCAGGCATCGGGCGCGGGGCTGATGGGCAAGAGCGCGGCCACGCGCCCGGCCTCACGGCGCGCCCAGAACAGGCGCACATCATCCCCCACGCGCACCTCCACCCACGCTTGACCCGGCGCGCGATGCGCCAGCACCACGAACCACTCGCCGCGCGTGTTCTGGGCGATCACAGGCTGCGTCGCGTCGTAGACGATGGCAGGCAAGCCGCGCTCGGGCGCGATCTGTGGCGCGCAGCCGCACAACAGCAGCGTCGCGACGCACACGCGCAGGTTGTGAGGGGATGATCGCATGAGGGTCTTATGCTTGAGAGGCGCGACGCGAGCGCGTCAGCGTCGCGCATGATAACTGAACATGCACACAGCCTCAACAAGAACAAGCCCTCCCAACCCACACGCGCCGCGCGCCGATCAGGGTCAGCGCATCACGGAGTCATCCTCACCCACGCCGGGCTTCTGGACCGCATCATCAGCGCCTGTCGAGGCGGTCGCCTCGTCAGATGCGGCCTCATCGCTCGCTTGGCGCATGGGCGCAGGCGCCATGCTCGTCGCACCGTCGCTCACGGGCGCGCCCTCGTGCAGGCCGCCACGTCGCGTCGGCTCGTCGATGAGGTGACAGGCGACCCAGTGCTTGGGCTGCGCCTCTTGCAGCGCGGGCACCTCGCGCTTGCAGCGCTCCCACGCATAAGGACAGCGCGTGTGAAAGACGCAGCCCGAGGGCGGGTTCAGCGGGCTTGGCACATCGCCTTGCAAGACGATGCGCTGGCGGGTGGCCTCGATCTCAGGATCGGGGATGGGCACCGCCGAGATGAGCGCTTGGGTGTAAGGGTGCAGCGGCTGCTCATACAGGCGCTCGCCAGGGGCGAGCTCCGCGATACGGCCCAGATACATCACGGCGATGCGATCGGAGATGTGGCGCACCGCCGCCAGGTCATGCGCGATGAACAGGTAGGTGAGCCCCAGCTCACGCTGGAGGTCTTCGAGCAGGTTCATGATCTGCGCCTGGATCGACACGTCCAAGGCGCTGATCGGCTCGTCACACACGATAAAGCGCGGGGAGCAGGCCAAGGCGCGCGCGATGCCGATGCGCTGGCGCTGGCCGCCGGAGAACTCGTGCGGGTAGCGTCGGATAAAGCGCGGGTCGAGGCCGACCGTGTCCATCAGCGCCTGCACGCGCCGCTGCGCGTCGTCACCGGAGGCGATCTTGTGGACCCAGAGCGGCTCCGCGATGATGTCACCGATGGTCATGCGCGGGTTGAGCGAGGCGTAGGGGTCCTGGAAGATCATCTGCATGTCGCGCCTGCGCGCGTGCAGCGCGCGCGCATCCAGCTTGCACAGATCCTCGCCATCAAACAGCACCTCCCCCGAGGTGGGCTTGTAGAGCTGTAAGATGGCGCGCCCGGTGGTGGACTTGCCGCAGCCCGACTCGCCCACCACGCCGAGCGTCTCGCCAGCGAAGACGTCGAACGTGACGCCATCGACCGCGCGCACGCGCTCGGACTCGCGCTTGACGAAGACGCCCGCGTGCTTGACGAAGTGCATCTTCAGATCGCGGATTTGAAGCAGCGGCTCAGACATCCTGGGCTCCTGAAGCGATCACAGCGGGGGGTGCATCAGCAGGTGCATCAGCAGGTGCATCAGCGCCAGGCACCTGTGCCAAAGCCGCATCAGCGGCCGCGCTGGCATGGGTCGCGTTCGAGGTCGTGAAGGACTCGCCAGCGCGCGCGCGGCGCTCCACGTCGGCGACATGCGCGGAGGTGGCGTGCGTGCCAAGCTCAGCGGCGAAGACCTCCTCGGCGCGCCAGCAGAAGACGCGGTGGCCAGGGCCGAGCGTCACAGGCGCAGGGAACGCCTGGATGCAGCGAGGCTGCACCCAGCCGCAGCGCGAGGCGAACGGGCAGCCCGGCAGCGGCTTGGACAGGTCCGGGGTGCGGCCCTCGATGGGGATGAGGCGATCCGCCTTGCCACGATCCAGGCGCGGCACGCTGCGCAACAAGCCCACCGTGTAGGGGTGCGACGGTGACTGGAACAGCGCCTGCGCGGGCGCCTCCTCCATGACGCGCCCGGCGTACATCACGATGATGCGATCGGCCATGCCCGCGACCACGCCCAGATCGTGCGTGATCATGATGACGCTGGTGCCCAGATCGCGGCGAAGCCCCTTGATCAGCTCCAAGATCTGCGCCTGAATGGTCACATCCAGGGCGGTGGTGGGCTCGTCCGCGATCAGCAGCTCGGGCTCGCACAGCAGCGCCATGGCGATCATGACGCGCTGGCGCATGCCGCCCGAGAACTGGTGCGGGTACATGTCAAAGCGCTCGCGCGGGCTGGGGATGCCGACCTTCTCCAACATCGCGATGGCGCGCTCGCGCGCGTCGGCCTTGCTCATGCCTTGGTGGACCATCAAGGGCTCGATGAGCTGGCGCGAGATCTTCAAGAAGGGGTTGAGGCTGGTCATCGGGTCCTGCCAGATCATGGAGATCCGGTTGCCGCGAATGCGCCTGAGCTCATCACGCTTGAGCGTGAGCAGATCCTCACCCTTGAACAGCGCCTTGCCGCCTGCGATGCGACCGGGAGGCTGAGGGATGAGCCCCAAGAGCGTGATCTGCGTCACGCTCTTGCCCGAGCCGGACTCCCCCACCACCCCCAAGCACTCGCCGCGATGCAGCGTGTAGCTCACGCCATCGACCGCGCGCACCTCGCCATCGTCCGTCTTGAAGTAGGTCTTGAGGTCGATGACCTCAAGTAAGACCTCAGGGTCTGCGGCTGCGTCGTGTGAAGTCATGGATCAGTCCTTGCGCAGCTGGGGATCGAGCGCGTCGCGCAGGCCGTCGCCCAAGAAGTTCATGCTCAACAGCGTGATGGCCAGCGCCAGACCTGGGAACAGGATGAGCCACGGGGAGGTGTCCATGACCTGTCGGCCCTCGCTGGCGAGCGCGCCCCACGAGGTCATGGGCGCTTGCACGCCAAGCCCCAGGAACGACAAGAACGCCTCCTCCAGCATGACAGCGGGCACGGTCAAGGTCGCGTAGACGATGATAGGCCCGAGCGCGTTGGGGATGAGGTGGCGGGCGATGATCGCATAGGAGGGCGTGCCGATGCAGCGCGCCGCCTCGACGAACTCTTGGCCCTTGAGGCTGATGACCTGACCGCGCACGATGCGCGCCATGGTGAGCCACTGGATGGCGCCCAGCGCGACAAACAGCAAGATCAAGTTCTGGCCAAAGACGACCATCAAGAGGATCACGAGGAACATGAACGGCAGGCCGTACATGATGTCCACGATGCGCATCATGACGTCGTCCACGCGACCGCCGACGAAGCCCGCGGTGGCGCCCCAGGTGACGCCGATGAGGAACGAGACGAGGGTGGCGATCAGCCCCACAGCCAAGGAGATGCGCGCGCCAAAGATCATGCGCGTGAGCAGGTCGCGGCCGAGCTTGTCAGTGCCCATCAGGTGCGTGCGCGGCGCGGGCGCGCCTTGATACTCATCGGCGGTGAGGCGCCCGTCGACGTTGGCGTCAAGGCGCGCCACGATGTCGCGCGCCTCTCCCGAGGCCACCAGCTCCAGCACCTTGCCCGCGTCCTCAAAGCGCATCACGCCATCAGGCGCATCACAAGCGAAGATGGAAGGAGCTTCGATCGGAGCGAGCGAGCGCTTGATGACGCGCCAGCGCGCGCAGTCGGGCAGGAAGTTGTTGGGCGCGGGCATGGTCAAAGGCGCGGCCGCGTACTCGTCATAGGAGAGCGCGCCGTCGCCGTTAGCGTCGAGCCTGCGCAGCTCCTCCATGCGGTAGGCGTGGTACATCTCATCGCCGTCGATCTGACCATCAGAGTTGGTGTCGACCGAGGCGAAGGCCCACGGCCCCTCAGGCGCCATGAGCGTGTAGTGCGTGGATGGGACGCTGCGACTGCCTGGGGGCTTGGGCACCACGAACGGGTGCTGCTCCTCCAAGCTGAAGCGCGTGAGGGTGGCGGAGAGGACCTCGTAGCCGAGCGCGAGCGAGGCCATCAGCGCGACCACGATCGCGCCCGCCATCGCGGCGCGGTTCTTGCGCAGCCTGCGCCACGCGTCGCGCCACAGGCTAGAGCCCTGCTCCAGCGCGGTGAGCTGCGCGGCGGTGGGCGCGGCGGCGTCGGTCTGACCTTCGGGTTGTGTCGTCATGGGCAGGTCGTATCACTATAGCTTGCGCGCGCGAGGGCTCGTGAAGCGAAGCCCTCACACGCTCACCGCGCGGCTCAGTCGTTGCTGACGCGCGGATCGATGAGGGTGTAGAGCAGGTCGACCGCCAGGTTCAACAGCACCAAGATGCTGGAGTACATGATGATCGTGCCGAGCACGAGGTTATAGTCGCGGTTGAGCGCGCTGCGCACGAAGTGGCGCCCCACGCCGGGGATGCCGAAGATCTCCTCGACGACCACGGAGCCGGTGAGCATCGCGGCGAGCGCCGGTCCGAGGTAGCTGACCACGGGCAGCAGCGCGCCCTTTAAGGCGTGGCGGGTGACGACCATGCGCTCGGTCAGGCCCTTGGCGCGCGCGGTGCGGATGAAGTCGCGGCGCACGATCTCCAGCATGCCGCCGCGCGTCAGGCGCGCGATGTAGGCCGCATAATAGAGGCCCAGCGTGATGCTCGGCAGGATGCTGTCTTGGAATGACTCCCAGCCCACCGCGCCAAACCAGCCCAAGCGCAATGAGAACAGCGCGATGAGCAGCGGCCCCAGCACGAAGTTGGGCACGCTCACGCCGATCATCGCCAGCGTCATCAGCCCATAATCCGTGGCGCTGTTCTGGCGCAATCCAGCCATCAGGCCCGCTGGGATACCCAGCAGCAGCGCCACCAGCATCGCCTGAACGCCGAGCTGGAGCGTGAACGGCAGGCCCGACTTGATCGTCTCAATGACGGTCATGTCGGTCTTCATGCTCTGGCCCAGGCTGCCGCTGGCGAGTGTTTTGAGATACTCTGCGTACTGCGTCTGGCCCCACTGACTGGGCGACAGCACGCTCACGGGGCCAACCTCAACCTGACCTTGCGGCTGCCACAAGGTGCAGCTGGCGATCGGCTCCAGCGGGATCGACAGGTAGAGCGGGAACACCGGTCGGTCGAGCTTGTTGTCCTTAACGCAGGCGCAGGTGTTCGACTCACGCTCTTTGAGGCAAGGGTTGCTCGGGGCCTGGCGGGTGATCCAGAGCGAGAGCGTGACGATGATCAGGATGACAAACAGGCTGCTGATCAGCCGGCGCAGGATAAATCGCGTCACCTGGGGGGTGCTCCTGGCTTGAGGTGGCGCGCAGCGCGCTTCACAGCGCGCGCTGCGCGTCAGCGCGCGAAGCGCGCGTCAGGGCGTGCCCGTGGGCAGCGCCATGTACTTGAACAGGTGCACGTCGCGGTTGTGGGCCTCAAAGCCCTTGATCTGGCGCGCGCGCAGCATGTTGTTCGTATAATAATAGATCGGGATCACGGGCCCCTGCTCCACCAAGAGCTGCTCAGCGCGCTGCAACAGGGTCATGCGCTTGGCCGCGTCGGGCTCTTGGTTGGCTTGCTGCAGCAGGCTGTCAAACTCGGCGTTGGACCAGCCGGTGTTGTTGTTGCCGTTGCCGGTGGTCCACATGTCGAGGAACGTCATCGGGTCGTTGTAGTCGCCGATCCAGCCCGCGCGCGCCAGCTCATAGCTCATCGTCTTGGTGTCTTGGAGGTAGGTCTTCCACTCCTTGTTCACCAGCGTGACCTCGACGCCCAGGTTGCGCTTCCACATGTCCTGGATGGCCTCCGCGATGAGCTTGTGGTTCTCATCGGTGTTGTAAAGCAGCGACACCTTGAGCGGCTTGTCGGGGCCGTAGCCTGCGTCCGTGAGCAGCTTCTTGGCCTGCGCCGGATCATAGGCGAGCGTGGTGGAGGACTTGTAGCCGGGCATGCCCTCAGGCACGAACGAGGTGGCCTTGTTGTAGAGGCCGTTCATGGTCTGGTCTGCCAGCAGGCCGCGATCGACGGTCATTGACAGCGCCTGACGCACGCGCTGATCCTTGAGCGGGTGGTCACCTGATTGGCTGACGTTGACGCGATAGAAGTAGGTCCCGAGCATCGGCTCGCTGAAGTAGTCGGGGTGCGTGAGCAGGCTCGTGATCTTGTCCACGGGCAGCGCAGCGCCGGTCCAGTGCAGCTCGCCGGTCTTGTACGCGTTCACCTTCGCGTTCTGGTCGGTGATGATGCGCAGGCGCACCTTCTCCAGCTTCACGTTGGCGGCGTCCCAGTAGTGCTCGTTCTTCTCCAAGAGCAGTTCTTGCTGCGGCTTGTAGAGCGTGAGCTTGTAGGGGCCGTTGGAGACGATGTGCTCGGGGCGCGTCCAGTCCTTGCCGTGGGCCTCAATGGCGGCCTTAGGCGTGGGGAAGAACGTGTAGAAGGCGATCAGCTCGGGGAAGAACGGCGTGGGGTTGGTGAGGGTGACGACGAGCGTGCGATCATCGGTGGCCTTGACGCCGACCTGCGCGAAGTCGGTGATCTCCCCCTTATTATAAGCGCGGGCGCCCTCGATCACGTAGAGCATCTCGGCATAAGGCGCGGTGAAGTCAGGCTGAAGGACGCGCTGCCAGGAGCTTGCAAAGTCTTGCGCGGTGAGCGGCTCGCCATTGGACCACTTCAACCCCTCGCGCAAGGTGAAGGTGTAGACCTTGCCATCCTCGCTGAGCGTGTGGGAGGCCGCAGCGCCTGGCACCACGAGGTCCTTGGCGTCGGCCAAGCCCTCGGTGGTGGGGCCGCTCATCATTAGGCCCTCGAAGATGTTGAACGCGATGCGCCCCTCAGGAGAGCCGCTCATCGTGGCGGGGTCGAGCGTCTCGGGATCATCTGCCAGCGCCATCGTGAAGACGCCGCCCGTCTTGCTGCCCGCCACAAACTCGCCATCGCCAGCCGCAGGCGCGTGCGCGCCGCCAGCCGCAGGCGCGGACGTCTTCTTGTCACAGCCGCTGGTGAGCGGGATGGCGAGCGTGAGCGCGAGCAGCGCGGCGCAGCGGCGCGGGGTGAGCATCGACATGGGCTGGCGTCCTGGTGGCATGATTCGTCCACTTGGAGCGCCGTAAGCGCGCGCTCCACTCGGCATAGAGCGCACCTTGTAGCGATAAAGCCTGCGCAGTGTCAACGTCACCCGCGCGCCCTCCCCCTCACCACCTGCACGCGGCGAAGGTTACGCCTTCGCCGCGTGCCAAGGCCTAGCTTCAGCGATCGCCGCCCAGGATGCGCTCGCGCGACGCACCGCGCAGGAGGTTGTGTGTGAACGGGCGTCTCATCAAGCGCGCTGCATCGCACAAATGAGGCTTGTCTTGGGCGAGCTTGGTGGGCTGACTGGGGCGAAGCTCACGCGCTGCCTTATAAGAGCGAGAGCTGGCGCGGGGGCACAGGCAGGTTGTCCCAGGGCAGCGGTGGCACGGGCACGCCGCGCGCCTCCAGCGCGCGCTGCATGATGCGCGCGTAACCTGGCGAGCGCTCCTCGATGGGGCAGTGCGCGAAGAAGTAGACCTCAGGAGGTTCAGCCTGTGACAACCACTGTGTGACCTGATCGGCCCATCCCTCAAGCCACGGCGCGGTCACGTCGGGGTCAGGGTGGCCGATGCAGCGCACGATGGTGAAGGGGGCGGTGATCTCAGGCTCAAGCGGCACGCGAGGTTTCTTTCGCTCGCTGTCGGGGTTGGTGTCAATGCCCCCAGGCGCGCTGTAGATGGGGCGCGTGTCGAGCAGGACGCGGCCGACCTGATGGTGGGACAGCAGCTCAAACAGCCGCGTGCGCCACGGCTCGGCCCACCACGCGCTGTGACGCACCTCGACGGCGAGCTGTGTGTCAGCGGGCCACCAAGCGAGGAAGCGGGCGAGGTCGTCCCACAGGGCGGGGCTGTAGCTGGGCGGGAGCTGGAGCATCATGGGGCCCAGATGCTCGCCCAAGGGGAGCAAGCGCTGACGAAACGCCTCGACGCGAGGCAAGCGACCGCTCAAGGGGCCATCATGGGTCAGCTCGCGGTGGAGCTTCGCGCAGAGCTTGAAGTTTGGCGGCATCTGCTCGGCCCAGCGCGTGACGGTGGCCTCGTCGGGGACCGCATAGAAGGTGGTGTTGCCCTCCACGGCGCTCATGCGCTCAAGATACAGCGCCATGTAGTCTGAGGGCTTGCTGCTCTCGGGGAAGAAGTTGCCAGCCCAGCCGCGATAAGCCCAGACCGCGCAGCCGAGCCAGAAGGGTGTGCGTGAGGCAGGATCAATCATCAGATCACCTGAAGGTGAGGGAGAGGACAGCCTGTGCGTCGCTTCGGTGAGGTTGCAAGGTCGCCTCATAGCGCGCTATAGCAAGGAGTCGACACACAGGCGCCCCTGACCAGACCCGCCCACAAGGTCGCGCGGCGATCGCTGGCTCAGCCCAGCTGGCGAGCGTTCAGGACGCCAATGCTCCCAAGGCCGAGGTTCAACCTGATGCGATCATTGCTGCGCACGACTCAAAAATACGGCGTCCTCGTCGCCCTGGTGATCGGGCTCGCCCTGCTCGCCGCGTTCGCCGACCAGGACGATATCAATGACACCTTTGGCAGCGTGGTCGGCGTGCTGGCCTCGCTGGTGTTTGTGTCTGTCCCAGACATCATCAGCAGCGCTTGGGGCTTCTTGCAGAAGATGCCGCTGGTGATCTTGGCGCTGGTGGGCTGCTCGATCTTCTTCACGTTGCGCTTTAACTTCATCAATATTTTGGGCTTCAAGCATGCCATTGACGTGGTGCTCGGCAAGCATGACAACCCGAATGATCCTGGTGAGGTGTCACACTTCCAGGCGCTCAGCTCCGCGCTCAGCGCGACGGTGGGCCTGGGCAACATCGCGGGCGTCGCAGTGGCGGTCACGCTGGGCGGCCCCGGGGCCATCTTCTGGATGATGGTCACGGCGTTCTTCGGCATGTCCAGCAAGTTCGCCGAGTGCACGTTAGGCCAGATGTATCGGCGCACCGACGCGCGCGGCGAGGTGCAGGGAGGGCCGATGGTGTACCTGCGAGATGGCTTGGCGGAGCTTGGCTGGCCGTCGCTTGGTAAGTATCTGTCGATTATTTTTGCGGTGCTGTGCATCGGCGGCTCGTTTGGCGGCGGCAACATGTTCCAAGCCAATCAGAGCTTCCAAGGGATGGCGGGCCTGCTCCCGTGGCTTGACGGCGAGCGCGCTACGGGGCAGGTCATCATCACCGCGCAAGCGCCCTTTGAGCTGCCCAGCAAGCGTCACCTCGTGCGCGCGATTCGCCCGGCGCGTGAGCATGTGGAGGGACAACCTGAGGTGAAGGATGAGGGTAAGGCGCTCATGTTCTTGCCCGCGCTCGACTGGACGCCCGCCGACAGCGCGTGGACGCGTGACGCGCGCGGCCTGAGCACGACCACGCTCCCGGTGCGCGCGCGTCACAGCGGCGCGATGTATAACCTTGAGCCCGGCGCCATCGCGCAGCTGCAGATCGGCGTGGTGCGCGATGGACAGGTCAGCTTTGAGACGCCCGTGGGCGCCACCATCACGAACGTCGCCCCGCTGTCTGGCGGCACGGGCAACCGCGCGTGGCTGTTCGGCTTGGTGCTGGCCGCGATGGTCGGCGTGGTGATCATCGGCGGTATCAAGAGCATCGGCCGGGTGGCTGAGAAGATCGTCCCGCTGATGTGTGGCATCTACCTGCTGGGCGCGCTGTGGATCGTGCTGATGAACATCGAGCAGCTGGGCGGCGCCATCGCCACCATCTGGCGCGAGGCGTTCAACCCGCGCGCGGGCATCGTAGGCGGCTTCGTGGCGGTGTTCATCCAAGGGGTGCGTCGCGCGGCGTTCAGCTCCGAGGCGGGCGTCGGCTCCGCCGCCATCGCGCACGCCGCAGCCAAGACCAATGAGCCCGTGCGTGAGGGCATCGTCGCGCTGCTTGAGCCCTTCATCGACACCATCGTCGTGTGCTTCATGACCGGCATGGTCATCGTCATCAGCGGCGTCTACGCCGATCCCGCCAACAGCGCCTTAGAGGGCATCGAGCTGACCAGCGCCGCGTTCGGCTCGGGCATCACGTGGTTCCCGATGGTGCTGTCAGTCGCCGTCTTCCTGTTCGCTTACTCGACGATGATCTCGTGGAGTTATTATGGGGAGCGCTGCTGGACCTTCTTGTTCGGCTCCTCGCAGTCGATGATCTACCGCGCCTTGTTCTTGGTGTTCGTGTGGCTGGGCTGCGTGTCTAACATGCAGAACGTGATCGACTTCTCGGACCTGATGATCTTGGCGATGGCGTTCCCGAACCTGATCGGGGTCGTCTTCTTGTCAGGCAAGCTGAAGGTGGCGCTGGATCGGTATTGGACCTTGCTGCGCGAGGGGCGGTTCGATCATCCCCACACCCCAGACTGAGCTGTGGAGGGCGTCAGCGCCTCGCTCAAACATCCCATAAGGTGAGCGTGATGGCCGCAGAGGATCGCTTCGCAGAGCTGCGCAGCATCTTACAAGAAGCGCCGAGCGCCCGCACCTGGCGCGCGCTCTGCGCGCAGCTCGAGCATTGGGACCGGGCGCCCTTGCAGGAGCTCGCGCTGCCCTATGCGCTGGGCCATGTGCAGCGCTGGCCCGAGCACCTGCTGCGCGACGTCCCCGAGCGCTGGCTCGCGCAGATCTTGCGCGATGAGCCGCAGCCCGGGCTCGTGCTCTGTGACACGCTCGCCCTCGTCCCGCCCATCATGAGCGTGGATCAGATGGTCAAGCTCATCAACGCGCCGCAGCTTGGCCCACTGCGTAGCTTGACGATCAACACGCAGTACAAGATCAAGGCGCGCACGCTGAAGCAGGTGCTCGACACCCCGAAGCTGCGCACCCTGGAGCGCTTATTCATCCACCAGCTGATCAACTCCTCCTTGAGCTTGGAGGCGCTGACGCTGGCGCCCATCGACGCGCTCAAGGGGTTGAGCTTGGTGAGCGCGCAGCTTGATGATGTCAGCTGGAGCAAGCTCGCGCGTGAGGCGCGCTGGCGCAGCGCGCTCACCACGCTGGACCTGAGCCATAACAACCTCACCGCCGACACGGGCTTTCGCCACCTGCTGCGCGCCAGCGCGCCTGCGGCGACGCTGAGCGAGCTGTGCCTCAACAACAACCAGCTCTCAGACACGCTCATTGAGGCGCTGGCCGACGCCCCACGCCTAGGCGCGCTCACCACGTTGAACCTGCGCGCCAACCGCATCAGCGACGCTGGGGTGGCGCGGCTCATCGGCACGACTCACCTGCGCTCGCTGCGCTCGCTGATCTTGTCTGACAATAGCCAGCTCACAGCGAACAGCGCGCAACAGCTGGCGAGCGACGCGTCACGGCTCGACCTTGAGCTGCTCGCGCTGGATGGCGTCGGCCTGGGCGTCGAGGGCGCCAAAGCCCTGGCCAAGAGCGCGCGCTTGGGCGCGCTGCGCACCCTGTCTTTGGAGCGCGCGCGCTTGAATGATGTTGGCGCGCGCGCGCTGATAGAGAGCGAGCGCTTGCCCGCGCTGCGCGAGCTGAACCTGAATGACAATGAGCTGAGCGATGACACCGCGCTCACGCTGGCGCGCGCGCCACAGAGCCAGCGGCTGACCTCACTCTCACTCACCGGAAACCGGCTCACCGAGCGCGGCGCCCAAGCGCTGGCGAGCAGCCCCTATTTGAGCGGCCTGACCTCACTCTTGCTGCCGAACACGCTGCGCTATGGTGAGGGCGCCCATGCGCTCGCGAACAGCCCACACTTGAGCGAGGCTGTGCGCGCGCGCTGGGTGCGCTGAGCGCGCTGCCGAAGGAGACGGGCGCAGCCCATCAACAAGCGGCGTCGCTTGCAGCTCACGCGTGAGGTGTCTACCATCGACCTGTGAGCGAGCGATGGCGCCGCACCTCACCACGCACATTCACCTAGAGGTCGCCCGGTTGACATCCGCGCAAGCCCAGTTCGGCGCGCTGCGCAGCGCGCTGCAACGCGCCCCCGATGAGGCCGCCTGGGAGCTGATCTGGCGCACCCTCGCCCAATGGGACGAGCCCGCGCTAGAGCAGCAAGCGCTGCCCTATGTCACAGGCCACCTGCGCCGCTGGCCCGACCTGTTGCGCACCTCGCCGAAGCCTTGGCTGGAGGCGCTGCTCCACCATAAGCCCTCGCCCGCGTGGTCCATCGTGCGCACGCTCGACACGCACGGGCTGGTGCTGGGGCATGAGCGCTGGCGCTGGATCAACCGCACGCTCTTGTCCTCCAACCTGCGTCATGTGCGCGCGCGCTCCACCTATTTAGGACAGCGCGAGGTGGCGCAGCTTGTGTCAGCGCCTGGCGGCCAGTTCTTGCACCATCTTGATCTGACGCAGACGCCGCTGACCGAGGGGTGTGTTCAAGAACTCGCGCGCGCTGACGCGCTCAAGAGCCTGCGCTTTTTAGGGTTAGGGGAGTGTCGCTTGGGCAACACGGGCCTGCGCTGGCTGAGCGACGCGCCCGCGCTCTCCAGCCTACAAGCGCTCGGATTACAGAACGATCGCCTCGGCTTACATGCGATGTTAGGGCTGCGCGAGGCGACCTTCCACGCCACCTTGCAAGAGCTGGATCTGAGCGACAACTACCTGGGCGCGCGCGGCGCAGGGGCGCTGGTCGAGGACGCGCGCTGGCGCGCGCTGCGCGCGCTGCGCTTGAAGAACTGCGGGCTTGGCCCTGAGGGCCTCAACGCGCTGCTGGCGCGCCCTGAGGCGCTGCCCGCGCTTCGGGTGCTCGATCTGACGCATAACAAGCTGCGCGACGCAGGCGCGCTCGCGCTCGCACGCAGCGCGCTGATGCCGCAGCTTGAGGCGCTGACCTTGGGGCAGAACATGATCGGCAGTGAGGGGCTGAGGGCGCTCTTGGAGCGCGGCGCAAGCGGCGCGCTGCGTCGCGTCAACCTGCACTGGAATCCCGTCAGCGAGGAGGCCACACAGCTCGCGCAAGACGCGCTCGGCGAGCGCGCCACGCGCGTCTTGGTGATGCCATGAGCGCCACCTTTGAGGAGCTGCGCAGCTTGCTCCACGGTGAGCCGGACGCCGCGCGCTGGAACAAGCTCTGCGCCATGCTTGACGCGTGGCCTGATCCCCATGAGCTCCAAGACCTCGCGCTACCTTACGCCCAGGGCCGCCTGCGCGGCTGGCCTGACGCGCTATGCGTCGCGCCGCGCGACTGGATCGGGCGCGCCGCAGCGGGCGTCGAGGAGCCGCGCTTGCAGTGCGCGCGCGTCGTGCGCGTGGAGGGCCGCTGGCTCGGCGCGCAGGGCCTCACTCACCTGCTCTCACAGCTCACCCCAGGCGCGCTTCGCGACCTCAACTTGCAAGGCGCGCTGCTCGGGGTGGAGGGCGTCGAGGCGCTCGTCGGCTCCCCCGCGCTCGACAGGCTCGTCTCCTTGCGCCTCTACGGCGCGCAGCTGGGACAGGCGGGCGCCGCGCGCTTGGCGCAGGCGACGCACCTGACCCGCTTGCAGCATTTATCCTTAGAGCACAATGACCTGCGTGATGAGGGCGCCATCGCGCTGCTGCGCGCGCCTTGGATCGCCCCGCTCAAGCGCCTCAACCTCTACGGCAACAGCCTCACCTATCGCGCCGCGCAAGCGCTGGCCGAGGCCAAGCTCGACGGCAGCTTGGAGGCGCTCAACCTCGGCGCCAATGACGTCCATCCCGCAGGCGCGCGCGCCTTGGCGCTGTCGCCCGCGCTGCGCGCGCTGCGAGAGCTGCGCTTGGAGAGCAGCCACATCGGTGATGAGGGGGTAGAAGAGCTGATGCAGTCGCCGTGGATCACGCGCCTGCGCGTCTTGCGCTTTGAGCACAACCGACTAAGCGACGCGAGCGCGCTGGCCATCGCGCGCGCCGAGCGCGCGCGATGGCTGACGTACCTCGGCCTCCACGACAACCAGCTCAGCGACGAGGGGGCGCGCGCGCTCGCGCGCTCGCCGCACCTGGCGCGCCTAGACATGTTGACGCTCAGCAGCAACCTGCTCACCCACTTGGGCGAGCACGCGCTGGCCACGAGCCCTCACCTGCATGAGCGGCTGCGCGCGAGGTTCGCGCCGTGAGCAGGACGCGCGCGACGCTCAGCGCTTCTTGCGCTTGCGCCCCTCGCTGTAGTTGCGCCCCTCCTCGCGGCGACGCTCGCGCAGCATGATGCGCACGGGCGTCCCCTCCAGCGGGAACGCCGCGCGCAGCTGGTTCTCCATGAACCGCTTGTAGCTGTCCTGCACCGCCTCCGGGTAGTTCACCATGAAGACGAACGACGGCGGGCGCGCGGCCACCTGCGACATGTAATAGAACTTCACGCGGTGGTTGCGCTGCACGGGCGGCGAGTGAGTGGCGATCGCTTGTTCGAGGAAGCGGTTCAAGGGGCCGGTCTTGATGCGGCTGGTGTAGGTCGCGAAGACCTCATCCACCTTGGGCAAGATCACGCCCAGGCGCTGACGCGTCAGCGCCGAGACGAACACGATCGGCGCCCAGCTCAAGAAGGGCATCTCCTCGTAGATCTTCTGGCGGTAGGCGTCCATGGTCCGAGTGTCCTTCTCGACCTTGTCCCACTTGTTGACCACGATCACGCACGCGCGCCCTCGCCCGGAGACGACGCTCGCGATCTTCTTGTCCTGCATCGACAGCCCCTCGGAGCCATCGAGCACGAGCAAGGCGACATCGGCGCGGTCAATGGAGCGGATGGCCTGGACCACGGCGAACTGCTCCAGGGCCTCCTCAATGCTGCGCTTGCGGCGCAGACCGGCGGTGTCAATGAGCACATACTCATTGCCATGCGCGCGCACCAGCGTGTCCACGGAGTCACGCGTGGTGCCGGGGATGTCACTCGTGAGCAGGCGCTCCTCACCGAGCAAGGCGTTGATGAGGCTCGACTTGCCCGCGTTGGGCTTGCCGACCACCGCGATGTGCGCGAACGGCGCCTCCATGTCCCGCTCCGGACGCTCCGGCACCAGCGCCGTGAGGTCGTCCATCAGGTCGTCGAGGCCTGGGCCGTGCTCCGCGCTCAGCGGATAGATCTTCACGCCGAGCTGATAGAACTCTGAGACTTGCGCCTCGCGGTTCTTGGGCGAGTCGATCTTGTTGGCGACGTGGAACACGGGCTTCTTGGTCTGGCGCAGCATCGCCGCGATCTCGAGGTCGGCAGGCAAAAGCCCCTGGCGACCATCCATCATGAAGATGATGGCGTCGGCCTCCTCGATGGCGAGCTGCGCCTGACGGCGCATCTGCACCAGCAGCTCCTCGGCCTCGCTGGGCACGAAGCCGCCGGTATCAATGATCGTATAGCGACGCGTGTACCACTCGCCCTCGGCGTACTGGCGGTCGCGGGTGACGCCCTCCATGTCGTGGACGATGGACTGGGTGGTAAAAGAGAGACGATTAAACAGGCGGCTCTTGCCCACGTTCGGGCGACCGACCAGCGCGATCAGGAACTGACTCATAGACCTCTCACCTACATCAAGGCAGGGGGAGCCTCACGGCTCGCCACATGACGATAACCCAACTTGAGCGCGCCAGCCGCGACGGCTCACTCGTAGCCGAAGCGTTGCAGCGCGCGAGGATCCTCGCTCCAGTTCTCCTGGACGCGCACGAACGTCTCCAAGAACACCTTCTTGCCGAAGAATTGCTCCATGCGCTCGCGGGCCGCTTGGCCCACATCGCGCAGGCGCTGGCCCTTGGCGCCGATCACGATCCCCTTCTGGCTCTTGCGCTCGACGTGGATCACGGCGCTGACCTCGATGAGGTTCTTGCGCGGTGAGTCGATGAAGCGCTCGATCTCGACGACGACGCTGTAGGGGATTTCTTGTTGTGTTTGGAGCATGAGCTGCTCGCGCACAAACTCTGCGGCCAAGAAGCGCTCGGCCTGATCGGTGAGCATGTCTTCGGGGAACAGCGGGTGCTCCACCTCAGGCAGCATCGACAGCAGCAGGCTGACGAGGCGCTCGGTGTTATCTCCCGTGAGCGCGCTCACGGGGATCACCTCCACGTAGTCAAGGCGCGTGGTGAGCGCGTCGATGACGGGCAAGAGCTTGTGCTTCTCCTTGACCATGTCGATCTTGTTGAGCACCAGCACGCGCGGCGTGGGGTGGCCCTCAAAGAGCTGCCACACGGGCTGCTCTTTGGGATCGAGCGGCTCCAGGGGGCTTGAGTCAAAGGCGCGCACGCAGGCGGCGGCGTCGACCATGTGAATGGCCACATCGACCTCCTCAATGGCCTGCGTGGCGACGCGCACGATGGCGCTGTTGAAGCGCTTGGAGGAGGTGTGAATGCCTGGGGTGTCGACGAACGCGAGCTGCCCCTGACCGGGCACGTTGTGCACGCCCAGGATGCGATTGCGCGTGGTCTGGGGCTTTGGCGAGGTGATCGCCAGCTTGACACCCAGGATGTGATTCATCAGAGTGGACTTGCCCACGTTGGGCTGGCCCAAGATGCCCACGAAGCCGCAGCGCATGCCCTCGGTGGGGGCGTCAGGCGCGGACACGGTCGGCTTAAAATCTTCGCTCATCTGCACTTCTTCTCTGGTCGGTGTTCATGACGGCTCGGCCCACCTCTTCAAACGGCGCTCATCGCGCGCGCTTGACGCTCGTGGTGGCGGCGTCGTCATGTTGGCTTATGTTGGCGGGCTGTCAGCCCCATCAGGCGCCGCGCACGGAGTCCTTTGAGCTGGCCGAGGTAGCCTACCGTCACGGTGATTATGACGCGGCGCTGGCAAACTATGAGGGCTTCTTAAAGCGCTACCCGATGAGCCCGCTAGCTCAGATGGCGCGCCTGCGCGTGCGCTGTATTGAGCGCGAAGTGCGCGCCATGCTTGACAGGCCCGACGCGCCTCGCCCTATCTATCGCGCCCAGCGCCCCGACACAACCACCGACGCGCCCGTCGCTGCGGATTCTGAGCCCTCCCCCCTATGACACACCCCACGCGGTTGCTGCTCGGCGCCAGGCGCCGAGCGCTTGGCCATCGCCTGCGCCCCGAGCAGCGCGCGCGCTTGAGCCTCATCGCGCTCATCATCTTCGCGTGCGCCCTGCTCATCGGCCACCTCATGGCCCCCGGCTGGCTCACGCCGCCGCCACCGGACGCCATCGCCGCAGGCCTCGTGCCGCGCGCGCAGCAGGTCCCCGGCGCCAGCGCCCTGGAGTCCGCCTTCTGGCTCACCGCGCTCGCCAGCGCCATCTTCGGCTTTCGCATCATGGAGCTGCTGCTGCGTCGCGATGACGTGCGCCAGCTCCAGCATTTGCCGCTGCCGCCGCAGAGCATCTTCATCGATCGCCTCGTCATCGCCACCTTTGAGGCCGCGCTGTGGGCAATACCGCTGTCCGCGCTGTTCATCCCGCTGCTGTGGCACGACGGCGCGCTGGCCGCGCTGTGCGCCGCCGCCCTGCCCCCCGTGGGCCTGCTCGCCACGCTCGGCGTCGGCGTCGGCGCGGCGCTCTATGCGGCGCGCGCTGAGTTTGGCACCCCTGGCCACACGGGCGACGGTCAGTCCTTCTTGTTCGCCCCAGGCGCTGCCCTCGCGCTGTCGATGATCCTCATCTTGCTGTTGAAGCTTGGGCTTGGCGAGGCGCTGCGGCTCGGCGTCTGGAGCCGGGCTGCGTCGCTCGCGATGGGCGCCGCGCTCGGGCTCGCGAGCCTCGGGCTGTTGACCGGCTGGCGCGACGCGCGGCGCGATTATCTGCGCCTGCTCGCCGGCATGCGCGAGGTCGATCTCACTGGCCCGCAGATCTACCTCGACTACCAGACCAGCGCCTTTGACAAGCCCACCCGCATCGAGCGCCTGCTGCCTGCGCTGGCGCGGCCGCTGTATCGACGCCACGCCTTACAATATGGGCGACGCTTTGCGCTGGCACGCACGATGTATGGATTAGGCTGGCTGTTGTGGGCCGGGGCGCTGTGGGGGCTCGCAGGCGCCGCGCTGCCCTCATGGGCCTGCGTCGGCGCGCCGCTGCTGACGCTCGCGAGCTTAGCGAACCCCTGGGGCAAGCTGCGACGCGCTGGCATGGCCGCGCGCGCGACGATGGGCCTGCCCATCGCGCGCGATGTAGAAGACCTCGCCACCGCGTGGTTCGCCGCGCGCGAGGCGCTGCTGTTTATCGCACCGCTGGCGCTGCTCACGCTCGCGCTGCGCGCGTGGCGCGGCCAGGGCGGCGCCCGGGCCGCGTCTGAGGCGGCGCTGTTCCGCCTCGGCGCGCGCGCGCGGCCCGCGGCCGCTTGGGC
>CAYXWB010000063.1:0-20278 GCA_964468515.1 uncultured Bradymonadales bacterium
TGGCACCGCCATGCTCTGCTACGTCACCCCCAAGGAGCACCTGGGCTTGCCCAATCGCGAGGACGTGAAGGCGGGCATGATCGCGTATAAGATCGCGGCGCACGCGGCCGACATCGCCAAGGGACATCCAGGCGCGCGGGTGTGGGATGACGCGCTGAGCGCGGCGCGCTTCACGTTCCGCTGGGAGGATCAGTTCAACCTCGCGATGGATCCTGTGACCGCGCGCGCGTTTCACGATGAGACGCTGCCCGCGCCTGGCGCCAAGGTCGCACACTTCTGCTCCATGTGCGGGCCGAAGTTCTGCAGCATGAAGATCTCGCACGACATCCGCGACGCGGCGCAGCAGCAGGCGGGCATGGCCGAGCAAGCGGAGCGCTTCCGCGAGCAGGGCGGCGCGCTCTATGTGAGCGCTGACGGCGCGGCGGAGTGAGTGATGCGAGCAGCAGCGGCGCTAGCGCCGCTGCTGCTTGCGCGCCTCGGCGTCGCGCCGCTTTTCTTGGGCGCTGCGCATGCGGAAGGTGCCGTCACGATCGGTGCTCAGGCAGGTGAGCAGCGCTTGGCGATCGTCGATAGCGCCGTGCTCATCGGCCATTGGGGTGTGACAGGCCATGAAGCGGTCATCGACCTGCTCCAAGCACTCCTCGCGATCATGGAGCGCCTCCATGCAGGCGCTCAAGACGAGGCGGCGCTCATCCTCAAAGGCGCGGCCGCGCTGATCATCCAAGCCGCCGCGGGCGACGAGGTAGAGGGCGCCGATCGGCAAGAGGCCGAACAGCGCGAACAGCGCGATCTCATGCAGCCTCGGGGCGCGCCCGCGCCGCTCCTCGTTGTCCGCGTTCTCCTCGGTCATGACGTGCGATCCTCAGCGGGTGACATTATCCGTGCGCATGAGCGCGTCGATGGGATAGGCGGCGAGGGCTTGGCGCAGCACAGGCAGCGTGATGCCCTCGAAGCTCTCACGGGCAAGCTGACCATCCTCAAGGCGCGCGGTGAGCACGACGCGCGCCACGGGCATGACGGTGTAGCCGGACTCCCCCTGCGCGCAGATCCTGCTCTCATCAATCCAGCGCGCGACCACGCGCGGGTGCGCGGGATCGACGCGCTCAAGCAGCGCGTGTAAGCGGGCTAGGGTGTCCTGCATCAAGCCTCCAGCGGGCGCCCGAGGTTGTGAGGCGACACCGCGACATCGTTAATAAGCGAAGAAGCGCAAGAACAGCAGCGCCAAGGCGAGGATCAACACGCCAGCGACGACACCAATCAAGATTTCTTGCGAGCCGCCGTCTGCCTTGGCGCGAGGATCGCGCGCGGGCGGACGCTCCATATCAAGCGAGAGTGAGTCTGGCGAGGAGACAGGCGCGACCCGCTGCGGCTGACGCGCGAGCAGCTGCTGGCTGTCCAAGGGCGCCGCGCCGCGCGCGTCGCGAAAGTCGGAGACAGGCTCTGTCTCCACGCGCACGCGCTGGCGCGCGTTAAGCTCAGGGGAGCGGGCCACTGGCGCATAGCTTGGCGAGGACTGGCGCGCCACAGGCGCGAGCCCTTGCGAGGACTGACGCGCCACAGGCGCGAGGTTGGGTGAGGACTGACGCGCGCGCGGTGTGGGGGTGTTGCCCAGCGCGCGATCGACCTCATGCAGCGCGGGCATGCCGTGGGAGTGAGGCGCGGTGGCGGCGTCACGATCGGCCAAGCCGAACTCACGCGGCATATACAGCGGCGCCTCAAGCCCTGCGACATCGCCATCTTGCAAGTGAGGCGCGGTGTCAGCGCGCGACTCGCCAGGCACGACCACCTGGCGCAGCGCCTCCATGAACTCAGCGGCGGTTGAGAAGCGCTTGCGCTGATCCTTGGCGACGGCCTGCTTGATGACCTTGGCGAAGGGGCTGTCAGTGACCGCGCGCGCGAGCTTGACGGGCTTGCTGGAGGCTTGAAACAGGATGGTGTCGTAGACGTTCTCAAGCTCCACGGCTTTGGCGCCGGAGAGCATCTCGGCCATGATGAGGCCGATGGCGTAGAGATCTGCGGCAGGCCCCACATCCTTCTTATGGACAAGCTCTGGGGCCATATAAGCGGGCGTGCCCACGAGGGTCTGGGCGTTGGTGAGGTCGCTGCCCTTGTCATCATCGAGGGCTTTGGCGAAGCCGAAGTCCAAGACCTTGACGTGGCCCTTGCCGCCGTCATTGACGAGGAAGATGTTGGCGGGCTTTAAGTCGCGGTGGATGATGCCGAGGCCGTGGGCGGCCTCCAGAGCTGCGAGCGACTCAAGCGTGATGCGCTTGACGAGGGCGGGGTGCAGGGTGGTGTACTGGTGCAAAAGGCTGCGCAGGTCGGTGCCGGTGAGGAACTCCATGGCCATGTAAGGCAGCTGGGAGGGGGTCTCACCGTAGTAGAACACGCGCACGATGTGCGGATGTTGCAGGCTGTAGACGAGGGTGGCCTCGCGCTCAAAGCGCTTGCGCAGCTCGCCCTCATCATGCGCGCCCGGGCGCAGGACCTTGAGGGCGAGGGTGCGCTGCTGGTAGCTGTCCCAGACCTTGTAGACGGAGCCGAAGTTGCCGCTATCTAGCTCGGCCTCGACGCGGAAGACGTCGTCGATGATGTCCCCGACTGCGGGCATACGTGACACGGCCAGGGCTCCTGAAGGTAAAGGCGAGCGAGCGCGCAGCGACGACACAGGGATCGGCTGATGCGGCGCGGGGCGCAAGCCAGATCGCCGCATTGTCGCCACAGAGCGCGGCCGGGCGCAAGAATGAACAGCGCACCTCGGGTGGGGAATGCCAGGGCGGGGAATGGTAGAGAGGCGCTGACGCGTTCGACACATCAGCGCAAGCGCCAGGGCCCGAGCGAGAGGGTTGCTTTGACGACCCGCCTCGCTCTATCCTGTGATCTCCCTGGCGCCTGGCATCTGAAGCCCGTCCAGCCCCTCGATCGCCGACCGGCGGAGCGTTCATGCGAAGTTATAAGAAGTACGGCAGGTTCTTGGTCGCCTCGGTCTGCTTGAGCAGCGCGTTTCTGCTCAGCGTCAAGTTCAGCGATCGCGGCCTACAGCTTGATCTGCGTCAATCCTCCGGCGCGCTCAACCAGCCGGAAGAGGCGCCTTATCATCTGAGCGCGCTCAAGATCCTCAACAGCGTGCTGTTGCACCTGAAGGACAGCTACGTCGAGCCGGAGCGCATCCACCCCGACAAGATGCTAGTCAGCGCGCTGGAGGAGATCCAGAACGCCATCCCCGAGGTCGTGGTCAGCCACGACGCCATTGGCAAGGAGCAGGCGCCCGAGCGCGTGACGGTGATCGTGCAGGACAAGCGCAAGGTCTTTGAGATCAAGGAGATCAAGAGCTTGTGGGAGATGAGCTTCAAGCTCAAAGAGATCTTCACCTTCATTGAGTCATCGCTGTCGCCCGATCCCGAGCGCAAGTATCAAGAGATCGAGTACGCGGCCATCAACGGCATGCTGAACACGCTCGACCCGCACAGCGCGCTGATGCCACCGCAGAACTATCAGGACATGCAGACGCAGACGGGCGGCAAGTTCGGCGGCCTCGGCATCGTGATCTCACTGCGCGACGGCACGCTCACCGTGATCAGCCCGATCGATGACACGCCCGCCGCGCGCAAGGGGATCAAGTCCGGCGACAAGATCATGCGCATCAACGACGAGTCCACGGTCAACATGGACTTGAGCGAGGCGGTCAACATGATGCGCGGCGAGCCTGGCACGCAGGTCACGCTGTGGGTGATGCGTGAGGGGTGGCCTGAGCCCAAGCGCTATGACATCGAGCGCGCCATCATCAAGATCGACAGCGTGGACAGCCAGCCCCTGGCCAACAAGGTCGGCTATTTGCGCATCAAGAACTTCCAAGCCAACACCTACACGGACACGCGCCGTCACCTCGACGCCTTGCGCGAGAAGATGGGCGGCATGCAAGGCCTCGTGCTGGACATGCGCGACAACCCCGGCGGTCTGCTCGACCAGTCCATCCGCATCAGCGACCTGTTCGTCGATGAGGGCACCCTCGTGAGCACCGTGGGTCAGGGCAACCGCCTGCGCGAGAAGAAGATGGCCTCGACCCCAGGCACTGAGCCCAAGTACCCGATCGTGGTGCTGGTGAACTCGGGCAGCGCGTCGGCCTCAGAGATCGTCAGCGGCGCGATCCAGAACAACAACCGGGGCATCGTGGTCGGCAGCACGACCTTCGGCAAGGGCAGCGTGCAGGTGCTCTATCCGTTCCCCGACAGCTCCGCCTTGAAGCTCACCGTGGCGCAGTATCTGACCCCTGGCGGCATCTCCATCCAGGGCCAGGGCATCAGCCCCGACCTGCACACGGTGCCCGCGCGCGTGAAGAAGGAGGAGGTGGACCTGTTCTTGCCCAAGCACATCTTGCGTGAGGGTGAGCTGTCCACCGCGCTGAAGAACCAGGCCATCAAGAAGCCCACGGAGCAGGCCCAGTTCGTGCGCTATCTGGACACGACCGATCCGAAAGAGGAGGAGACGCGCGATCCTGAGAAGTTCCGTGAGGACTTCGAGATCCGCCTCGCCCAGCGCCTGCTCGTGGCTGCAGGGGCGACCTGGGAGCGCCCCAACATGCTCAAGGCTATCCAGCCTGAGCTTCAGAAGGCCGCAAGCAAGGAGCAAGACACCATCCAGGCTGAGCTCAAGAAGCTCAACGTGGACTGGTCCGCAGGCGCCTCGCCAAAGCAGCTAGGCTACAAGATCGCCTTCACGACCGATCTGGAGCAGGGCAAGCCCGCGAAGGCTGGCAGCACCGTCAAGCTCACCGCGACGCTGACCAACACCAGCGACCAGCCCGTCTACCAGCTCAAGGCCCTCACCGAGAGCGACAACCCCAGCTTCAATGATCGGGAGTTCATCTTCGGCAAGGTCAACCCCAACGAGTCGCGCTCGTGGAGCGTCGACATCAAGCTGCCGCGCGACGCCGACACGCGCCAAGACTTCATCACCTTCGCGCTCAGCGACGCCACCACCACCTTCTCCGAGAAGGACGGCACCTCGGTCGCCGTCGTCGCTCAGGATCAGCCCCACTTCGCCTTCAGCTATGAGCTGGAGGATCCCAACGGGGATGGGCTGTTGCAAGAGGGTGAGCTGGTCACGATCAAGCTCAACGTGCGCAACACGGGCAAGGCCGACAGCGCGGAGACGCTCGTGTTCATCAAGAACATGAGCCGTGACACGGTCGATCTCAAGAGCGGGCGCGCCAAGATCCCGAGCATCAAGGCGGGCGCGGTCGAGCCCGTGACGTTCACCTTCGAGGTCAAGAAGGCGCCCGCGCAGCAGGTCGCGACGATGGAGGTCGACATCTACGACCTCACCTTCCGTCAGTTCACCCAGAAGAAGTTTGAGCTGCCGTTCGCGCCCGCTCAAGCCGTCGCCAAGGCCAGCGGCCACGCCGTCGCCCGCGCCAACGCCGCGCTCCACACGGGCGCCGACGCGCGCAGCTCGAAGCTCACAACCTTGCCCTCGGGCGGCGCGCTGCCCGTGCAAGGCAAGGTGGGCGACTGGGTCAAGCTCAAGCTCAATGGTCGCTCCGCTTGGGCGCGCTTGAGCGAGGTGGAGCTGAAGAAGTCCGCCAGCGGCGCCGACGCCAAGGACATCAAGCCCATCCTCTTTGAGAAGCCCAACATCAAGCTCACGCCCGCGCAGGCCATGACCGAGGGCGCCGTCGTCAACCTCAAGGGCGCGCTCCAAGATGACTCCGGCCTCAAGGACTATTACATCTTCGTGTACAGCCGCGAGAGCAACACGGTGGTCCACTCGCGCAAGGTGCTGTACTCAAGCGTCGCAGGCGCGCAAGCCAACCTCGACGCGCAGATCCCGCTGTTCAAGGGGATGAACCGCATCGCCGTGTTCGCCCGCGACGCCGAGGGCATGCTCGCCACAGAGAGCGCCTTCGTCTATCGCCGCTGACCCTCTCCCACCTCACCAAGCGCGCCCACGATGAGGGGTGCGCGACACGTCAACCTGATCGGTTGACACGTCGCGCACCCCTCACGCGCGCTCACCCCTCAGCCCAGGAGCTGCCTCGTGAACCCCACCCTGAGCGCGGGCGACCTCGCGCCCGATTTCACCCTGCCCAGCGATGATCGAGGCGAAGTCACGCTGTCCGCGCTGCGCGGCACCCCGGTCATCGTGTACTTCTATCCCAAAGACATGACCCCCGGCTGCACCACCCAAGCGTGCGACTTTCGCGACAACCTCGCCAAGTTACAGCAGGCGGGCTTTCAGGTGCTAGGCATCTCCCCCGACAGCGTCAAACGCCACGCCACCTTCCGCCTTAAGCACGACCTCACCTTCACCCTGCTCGCCGACGAAGATCACGCCGTCGCCAGCGCCTACGGCGTGTGGCGCACCAAGCAGAACTACGGCAAGAGCTACGAGGGGATCGTGCGCAGCACGTTCATCATCGACGCCGAAGGGGTCGTGCAGGCGGTGCATGACAACGTGCGCGCCAAGGGCCACGTCGATCGGCTGCTGTCAGAGCTTGCCCCTGAACAAGCGCCCGCGACCTGAGCGACGCCTGCAAGTGACGGCGTGACTTGGACGATCCCCGCTTAGAATCTGCACTTGCGACGCACCGCGCGGGAGGTTGGGTGTGAGCGATGCTTTTTATAAGGCGCGCCCTATCGTCCAAAAGTGGGGGAAGGTTTGGGCGACCATCCATCCTGACTGGGACGAATCGAAGCGCAAAAGCGACCAGAGGTCGCTTCTACAGGGGGTGAGCGGTGCTTTTGTAAGCGCGCGTCGCATCGCTTGAGAGTGGGGGAGTACAAGGGGGAGGTGTGGGCTGACTGAGGTGCTGTGATGCGCCCGCCCGACTCAGAGCGCGACCGGCCCCGTCTTGCAGCGCTCGCCAAGCTCGAAGTCGTGGGAGCAGAGGTAGAGGTCGTCGGGGCGAGCGCTGGCGATGGCGCGGGCTTGGGCGATGGAGGCTTGGACCTCGGCTTGGGAGGAGGAGACGTATTGTGAGATGAGGCCTTGGGGGACGTCCTCGTGGAGCTGGCGCGTCTGGAAGATGGCGTCGCCTAAGAAGAAGACGCGGCGCCCATCCGCCATGCGCAGGCGATAGCCCGTGTGGCCGGGGGTGTGGCCGGGCAGCGCGAAGGCCTCGACGCTGCCGTCGCCGAACAGATCGAGGCCGGGCGTCTCGGGGGTGATGGGCGCGGGGGCGTCGTGGACGGTGACGCGCGTCTGCAAGGCGCGGTAGTCGCTCAGCAGGTAGCCGTTTCGCAGGGCGTCGAAGGGGGAGGACCAGCTGTTGGCTTGGGTCCAGTCGCGGCGCGAGGCGTGGAAGGTGGCGTGGGCCAGGGCCTTCATGCCGCCAGTGTGGTCAAAGTGGAGGTGCGTCATGAGGACGTGCTGGACTTGGCTCGCGCGCAGACCCAGTGATTCCAAGCGCGCGATGATGCCCCACTCACGCTCAAAGCGCACCGAGGTCATGCGCATCATGGCGCCGAGCACCGCGCCGAGGCTGCCGGGACCTTCGTGGCCAAACGGCGCGTCGATGACGATGACGCCAAGCTCGCTGTGCTGCGCGGCCATGGCGAGGAACGGGAGCGCGCGCAGGCGCTTGGAGGAGCCGTCACCGACGGCGACCGTCTCGGGCACGCGGGCCCAGCCACAGTGAAAGAACCAGACTCGCTCGATCATCTCAGCTCACACCCTCACCATGAGGCCCTCGCCGTCGGCGTCGAGCCGCAGCGGAGCGTAGATCAGCGCGGCGCGCGCGGGCGGCGTCGCATCATCGTCATCGCGGGCGGCTAAGCGCACGCGCAGGTAGTCTTCTGTGACGCCATAGCCGCCCTGCTCCACCACGATCTCGGCGCCTTGGCCGACGCGCTGGCGTCGATACGCGAGCCCCTTGGCGATGGCCAGCTCGCGCAGCTCGCGGGCGCGCGTCGCGCTCAACGCGCCATGCACCTGCTCGGGCATGGTGGCCGCAGGGGTGTCATCGCGCACGGAGTAGGGGAAGACGTGGAGGTAGGTGAAGGGCAGCGTCTCAATCAGCGCGCGGGTCTGGGCGTGGTCCTCATCTGTCTCACCGGGGAAGCCGACGATCACATCCGCGCCCAGGCCCAGATAAGGCAACCTCTCGGCGAGCTGCTCGACGCGCCGCTGATACTGCGCGCGTGTGTGCCATCGACGCATCCGACGCAGCACCGGATCGGCGCCCGATTGCATGGGGATGTGCAGGTGCGGCGTGAGGCGACCGCCGCTTTCTTGGAGCAAGGTGAGCATGAGGTCGTCAAGCTCGGTGGCCTCGACGCTGCCCAAGCGAAAGCGCGCCTGGGGCACCTCATCGAGCAGGCGCGCGACCAGGCGCGACAGCGAGCTTGCGTCGCTCAAGTCGACGCCGTAGTGGCCGATGTGAACCCCGGTGAGCACGATCTCGGGGTGATCGATGGCGAGCGCGCGCGCCTCGGCGATGAGGGCGTCGGCGTCGCGCGAGCGGCTGGCGCCGCGCGCGAGCCGCGTGGCGCAGAAGGCGCAGCGGCGATCGCAGCCGTCTTGGATCTTGAGCCAAGCGCGCGTGCCGCGCGCCTCGTAGGCGGCGGCGCCGATGGGCTCCTCGTGATGATCGTCGTGTGGGGCCAGCGGCGCGATGAGGTTGGCGAGGGCTTGGGCGTCGTGGCCGCCGAGCACGGACTCGACCTCGGGCATGGCGAGGTAGTCATCACCGCGCAGCGCGGCGGAGCAGCCCGCGATCACCAGCCGCAGGTCGGGGTGGGCGCGGCGCAGCTTGCGGATGGCCTTGCGGGCGTCGGCGTCGGCTTGGTTGGTGACGGTGCAGGTGTTCAGCACGCAGACATCGGCCAGCGCGGGATCATCGACCGCGCGCGCGCCGCGCGCCTCCAGCGCGCGTTGAAACTGCGCGGAGTCGTATTGATTGGCCTTGCAGCCAAAGGTGATGAGGTGAACGCGCATGACGCCTTAGCTCCTGGGGGATCGCCCGACTGGCAAGGTGCAGCCCCAGGGCGCCAGTGTCAACGCCGGACAGGTCGACCGAAGGCGTCACGCGCCACGGGGGGGTGCTTGAGCGCCTCCTCGCGTTGTGCGGCGGCGCGATCCTCAGCCTCGTTGATCTTGTTGCCGAGGATCAGGCCGCCGATGCTGGTGAGGCCGAGCACGAGGATCGTGCAGACGACAAGCTCCAGCTTATAAGCGCGCGACTGGCGATCTTGGCGCTGGGGAAACTCTTGAGAGGGCTGCGTGGTAGAGGTCATGAGCGGTGCTCAGCAGGTGGAGGGAGGTGAGCGCGCGTGAGGCGCGCTGGTTGAGATGCGCCGCGACGCGTCGCGGTGACACATCACACCTCATGATCCTCACCAAGGTCAATCATCATCGCGGCTTAGGGTGTCTCACTGAGCGCCCCGAGGGGTTGTGCCGCAGCGGCTGCATGTGAGGAGAGGGCTTGGCTCAACAGCGCATAGAAGCTCACGCTTCGGCGCATCGCGTGTGAGGTTGTGCTTAAACGCTGGCGAGCCCGAGCGCGCATGCGCGCTCGGGCTCGCGGCCAGTCGTATAACACGCGATGTCAGACCAAGATGCCCGCGACGGTGGCGGTCATGAATGCGGCGAGTGTGCCGGCGAGCATGGCGCGCATGGCGAGCTTGGCGAGGTCGGCGCGTCGCTCGGGGGCCAGGCCGCCGATGCCGCCGAGCTGGATGCCGATGGAGCCGAAGTTGGCGAAGCCGCACAGCGCGTAGGTGGCGATGATGACGGAGCGGTCTTGCAGCACGATCTCAGGGTTATCGAGCAGGGCCTTGAGGCTGGAGTAGGCGACCAGCTCGTTGATGACCATCTTCTCACCGAGCAGGCGCGCGATGTGGAAGCAGTCCTCGACGGGCACGCCCATGATGAAGGCCAGCGGCCAGAACAGGTAGCCGAACAGGCCCTGCATGGTGAACATGGGGGCGGTCCAGGCGGAGGTCTGGGTGGCCTGTTGCATGACGGTGACGCAGCGCATGACGGCGTCGTCTTGGATGAGCTGGAGGTCGGCGCAGCCCTCGGGCAGCGCGCGGCCTTGCTGCTGGTAGAGGGCGAACAGATCGCGCAGCACGCCCTCGTTGTAGAGCAGGCTGGGCAGGCCGATGATGTAGTTGAGCAGCTCGATGAGCGCGATGAACGCGAGCAGCATGGCGCCGACGTTGAGCGCGAGCTTGAGGCCTTCACCTGCGCCACGGCTGGCGGCGTCGAGGACGTTGGCGTCTTCGCTCTCGGCGTCCATGTCGAGGCTACCGGCGGTGACGGGGATGGCCGTCTCGGGGATGATGATCTTGCCGATCACGAGCGCCGCAGGCGCGCTCATGACGCTCGCCGCGAGCAGGTGGCCTGCGATGTCGGGGAAGGAGGGCTCCAGCATGCCCACGTAGATGGCGAGGACGCCGCCCGCGACCGTGGCGAAGCCGCCAGTCATGACGGTCATCAGCTCAGAGTTGGTCATGGTGTTGACGTAGGGCTTGATGACCAGCGGCGCCTCAGTCTGACCAACGAAGATGTTGGCGGCGGCGGACAGGCTCTCGGCGCCGGAGGTCTTCATGGTGCGCTGCATCGCCCAAGCGAACAGGTGGACGACGCGCTGCATGAGCCCCAAGTGATAGAGGATGGTCATGAGCGCGCTGAAGAAGATGATGGTGGGCAAGACGGCGAAGGTGAAGTTGATGAGCGGTGCTTCCCAGGCGCCGGTGACGTAGCTGCTGAAGATGAACTCGCTGCCCTTGCCGGTGAAGTCGAGCAGCTTCTTGATGGCGCGCGTGGCGGCGTCGAACACGGCGCGACCGCCGGGCACATAGAAGATGATGAGGGCGAAGGCGAGCTGGAGGCTGGTGCCGACGGCGACGAGGCGCCAGTTGATCTTGCGTCGGTTGTTGGACATGAGGACGGCGATGCCGATGAGGGCGAAGATACCGAGGAAGCTCACCGCCTTATCTAAGAGGCTGGATTTTGGCCCCTCCCCGACCTTGCGTCGGATGGTGGTCGGGGCGGGGGCTGGCTCGGGGGTGACCTGAGGATCAGCTTGGGCGGAGGTGGGCGTATCGGGTGCGGGTGCGGTCTGCGCGGGGGCGGACTGGGTCGTCTCCTGCGCGTGGACGCTGCGCTTGGGCTCGACGACGGCGCCGAGCACCATGAGGCTGGTGGTGAGCAAGAACAAGAACCAAGCGGTCGCGTGCTTGAGCCGGGCGCGCATGAGGCGCTTGCGGGCGGCTTCTGAGGTCGTCATCGGCGGCAAAGCTCCGGGGCGATTGCGCGACGCGAGCCTCACAGGCGCGCGGCGGTGGCGTGTTCAAGGTCCTGTGTCTCATAGCCGCCTCACACGCTGGCGTCAACCTCGCCCCACATCACCAGCTTCACGCAGCGCGCGGGGGTTGAGAGCGAGCGCGCGTCAGCGCGGTCGCGATACTCCAGCGCGCTGGCGCAGCGGCTCGCAGCCGCAGCGGTAGTCTGTGAGAGCGAGCGCGCGTCAGCGCGGTCGCGATACTCAGCCGCCCTGGCGTGTGAGGGGGGAATTAGGAGGGGTCGGCGCGCTCCTCAAGCAGCTTGAGGATGAAGGACTCGGTTGGCGAGAGCTGCGGCAGCGGGGTGGGCGCGTGGGTGTCGTCGATGACGGGCCACGCGTCAAAGGTGCGGTAGGCGTCAAAGAGGGCGGGGTGGATGTAGTACTTGCGGCAGATGGCGACCGTGTTTCCGAGCGCCTGGGAGGCCGCGCCGATGGCCGCTTGGATGTGCGCCTCGCGCTCGGCGTCATCGTCGGGGCGAGGTTGTGACAGGAGGGATTGCGCGGCGGCGCGGGTGCCGCCCCAGGTGCGGAAGTACTTGGCGGTGAAGGGGCGCTCGGTGATCTCCTTTAAGTAGGCGTTCACGTGAGAGGAGCAGATGGGGTGCACGTGGCCGGAGGCGTCGACATAGTTAAAGAGCTTGAACCCCCCAAGCTCCACGCAGCGCTTGATCTGGCTGGCGAGGCGGCGATCGTGGATCGTGACGTGGCGCTCGATGCCGCTCTTGCCGATAAAGTCGACCTCGACGACGGACGTGGAGAGGTCCACGTGGTCTGGGGTCAAGGTGGTCAGGCCGTGGCCCCCATCTTCACGCACGTTGGCGTCGTTACCGATGCGCAGCATGGCGAGGTCGAGCAGGCGCACGGCGATGGCCAGCACGCGGCTCTGGTTGAGCGCGCTCTGGCGCATGTCTGAGTCATAGCGCGCGCGCAGCGTGGGCAAGCAGCGGGCGAAGTCGATCATCTGTGAGAACTTGTTCTGGTCGCGCACCTCACACCAGCGCGCATGATAGATGTACTGCTTGCGGCCTGCCTCATCGCGCCCGGTGGCTTGGATGTGACCCTGAGGATCGGCGCAGATCCAGACCTGCGTCCAAGCGGGGGGGATGGCCAAGGCGGCGATGCGCGCCTTGATGTCGGGCGCTTTGACGTGCTGGCCTTGAGGGTCAAGGTACATGAACCCGCGCCCCGCGCGTCGGCGCGTCAGCCCCGGGGTCTCATCGGTGACGTAGAGCAAATCTGCGGCGGTGGCGAGGAGCTCCGGCGCGATGGGGGCGGCTGCTTTGGACACGGGACGACTCCCTCTCAGAGGGTTCTTGGTGACCACGCGTCACGGCCAGCCGAAGCGGGCCATGCCAGTGGATCATCGACGCTGACGCGCGATGTTCAAGCGCCCGTGAGCGCGGGAGCGCAGCTTAGGCGGACTCACCGCGCGCGCGCTTGGCCAGCGCGACGAACACGTGGCGCACTTGCGCTGGCGAGGTCAGCGGCGCGTCGAAGCTCAAGCGCGCGTCTTCGACTTGACCATCATCGCCGGTGACGTGCAGATCAAAGCCGAGCCTGTCGAGGCCAGTCATGCGGGCGTGCTTGGCCCAAGGGAGTCCCGCGAGCTTGTGGGCGTAGTCGAGCAGGTTGTGGGCGTGATCCTCGTTCATGTGGGTGAGCGCGCCGACGGCCATGGGGCCGAGCGGGTCCGGGGAGGCCTGCGCATAGTCGTCCGCCTCGATCCAGCTCATGCGCCCGAAGCCCGCGATGAAGCGGGCGCGGCTGACCGCGAAGCGATACACATGAAAGTCTTTGAAGCTGCTGTACTGGGCGGCGCTGGGGTGCGCTTTCAAGAAGATGGCGAGGTCTTGCGGAGCTTCGCTGCGGGTGATGGTGCCTTGCAAGGTGACGCGCGGGCGCGCCAGCGGCTCAGGATCGTGCCAAGGCGGCGTCAGCAGGAGGGAGGCGCGTGCGTCGACGAGCAGGTTCTGGGTGTGCTCAGCGAGCTCGCTCAAGAGCAGCACCATGGCGCCAGTTTCGGGCACACCGGCGACCTCCACGAGCGTGGCGTGGGGCGACTGATCGCGGCGATCGAGGGTGGCCAGGGTGGCGTGCTTGGCCTGTGCGGCGAGCGTGCGGGCGTGCTCAGGTTGGGACGGCCGTTGGGGCTGGGTCATGGGGCGCTCCTGCTATAAGGGAGCGCGGGCGCGTTGACCGAGGCGGTGGGTTGATCCAAACTCGCCACGTTTCGAGCGCCCACGCCAAAGTGTCTCTCACTTATGCTACTGCAGGTATCATCATGCGTCATCGACCGTTGCTGCTCATCGCCCTCGCCACAGGCCTCACCTGGAGCGCGTGCGCCGAGCTTGGCGAGCCTGCGCAGGGCGCATCAGGGGAGGGGGCGACCTTGGAGGTCGCGCCTGAGGGCGCCAAAGCGCGCGTGGCACACGCGCCGCTCGTGGATCCGCTGGCTGACAACTGGTTCGCCGCAGGCGGCGCCATGATTGAGCGCATCGGCCTTGACGGAGAGCCCGACGCGCAGGCGGGCCGCTTGGTCAATGGCAACGCGGGGGCGCTGGCGATGAGCGCCAACGTCAACGGCCTGATCGTGGCGGGGCGTCAGGGCAAGACGGCATTTCTTGACGCCGTGGGGGCGCCGCAGCGCGGCGATCTGCGCGACGTGCTGATGGGTCAGCGCGTGCGCGCGGTGGCCGCCGGTGAGGTGCGCGATCCGAATGATAACATCCTGCCGAGCTGGCTGGCGGTGGGCGATGAGGGGCGCGCGCAGCTGTTGGACGCGTTCGCGGAGCCGACGGCGACGCAGCGGCGCATCTTCACTGACGCGACGCTCACGAGCGCCGCGTTCTCGGCGCTGCCTGGCGGGCGGCGCTGGCTGGTGGGCGCAGATGATGGTCGCTTCGCGGAGCTGGATGGCGGCCTGCAAGGGGCGACGCGCGGCTCGCTGTTCGCGCCGGGCCAGGGGATGGTGGCGATCATCGCCAACCCCAACGTGACGAGCGCAGACGCGTGGTTGATGCTGACGCAGAGTCAGTTCACGTATTATCCGCTCAACCCGAGCGTGACGACGCTTGAGGGCGATGTGACGCTGACCACGGCGACGATCAGCGGCGATCAGCTGGCGCTGGGCAACGCGCAGGGGCAGCTCGCGCTGCTGAGCTTCGACGCGATGAGCGCGACGCCGAGCTGGGTTGACGTGTTGCCGGGGCAGGCCGTGCGCGCGCTGGCGCGCCATGAGGACACGTGGCTGGTGGCGGGTGACGCGGGCCAGGCGCGGCTGTTCGACAGTGCGACGGGCGCGCCACGCGGCGACGCGCGCCGCATCGGCGATGGGACGACCATCACGTCGGCGCTGTGGAGCGAGGATCGCTGGCTGCTTGGCACGGAGAGCTCCTTGCTGATCTCTCCCCAGGATGATCTCTCACCGCGCACGAGCTACCTCGCCCCGCTCGACGGCGCGACGGTGCTGGCGGCGGCGGCCTCAGCGGATGGTGTGCTGGTGGCAGGTGAGCAGGGGCGCTATCGGCTGGTAGCCGATGATGGCCAAGCGCTTGGCGAGGTGCAGGCGCTGGGGCAAGCGCCGACGTTGTGGGCGGCGTCATGGAGCGGGTCGCAGTTCTTGATCGCTGGCGAGGGTGGCGCGGCGCAGCGCGTTAACGCGCAAGGCGCGCCCGCTGGCGCGTCATTCACGTTGCTTGATGGCGAGGACGCGCGCGCGATCGCGTGGAGCGGCACGCTGTGGCTCGTGGGCAGCGCGCAGGGCAAGCTGCAGCGCGTGCGCAGTGATGGCGCCTTGGCGGGCGCGTCGATCGCCAGCGGCCTCGACGCCATCTATGGCGCGCGCTGGAATGGCGGGGCGTGGATGGTGGTCGGTGAGCTGCAAGGGCGCGGCGCGTATCGCATGGTGAATGAGGATGGCTCGTTCGCGCGCCCCGTGGTCACGCTGCCCGCCCTGCCCGGCGCGCTCTACGCGGTCGACTGGAGCGGGCGCGAGTGGCTCGTGGGCGGTCAAGGCGGCCAAGTTCAGGTCATCAGCGCCGAGGGTGAGCCGCGCACAGATCCGGCCCCGATGCCGCGTGATGTGCTCAACGGCGTGGACATCCACGCGATCAACTTCCATCGCGGCGTCTACCTGATCGGCGGCGCGCGCGGCTTGGCGCGGCGCATGCGCGATAACCTGCTGTTGCTCGGCGAGCCGGTCTCGACGCTCAACTTTGAGACGATCCACGCGCTGCTGTGGACGCAGCCGCGCGGCTTCAGCGGCGCAGAGTGTCTGAGCGTTGACGCGTGCTACAATGGCCCCTGCGTGGGCGGCTCCTTTCAAGAAGGCACCTGCTGCGATCGCGCCTGCGATCGCCCCTGCGAGGGATGCGAGCAGGCGCAGACTGGCGTGGCGGATGGCACCTGCGCGCCGCTGCTGGTGAACACGCGCCCCAGCGCCACCAGCGCGTGTCCACAAGGCGCTGAGGTCAGCTGCGGGTACACGGGGCGCTGTGATGGCGCCGGTGAGTGTCAGCGCTATGATGCCTCCGTCACGTGCCAAGCGGCCACATGCAGCGCGGGCGTGGTGACGCCCGCGGGCAGCTGTGATGGTCAAGGCGCGTGTGTGGTGGCTGAGGGCGTGGACTGCGCGCCGTATGCGAGCTGTGCGGGCAGCGCGTGTCCCACCTCGTGCGTCTCCACCAATGATTGTGTAGAGGGCTATCGCTGCGTCAACGACGCGTGCGTGGCGACCCCTGCGCCACCTGCCACGCCGCCGCGCGTCGATGAGGGGGATGACGATGAGGGCGGCTGCGCGATGATCGGCGCGCGCGCTCCAAGCGCCGCGCAGCCTGCGCTGCTGCTGACGCTCGCGCTGGTGGGCGTCGCCGCGCGACGCAGGAGGCGCGCATGAGCCAAGCCCACGAGGACGCAGGCTTCGCCGCGCTGCTCGACGCGTGCGCCACAGGGCGAGCGTCTGCGCAGACGCTCGCCATCGCGCTGCGCCCCACGCAGCCGCCCCAACCTGTGGAGGCCATGGAGACGCTCGCCATGGCGCTGGCGCACCCGTGGTTTGGGCCGCTGCTGCGCGAAGGCGCGCTGCCCGCCCCGATCAACGACGCGCTCGAAGCGGCGATGGCCGTCTATCTGCCCATGGTCGGCCAGCGCGCCTTCGGCACGCTGGCCCAGCAAGCCGCGCTGCTGTTGCGCGTCTATCGCGCCGAGGCGTACAAGGCGCAGGTCGTGGCGACGCGCTTGGCGGATGGCCCTGAGAATGATCCTCCCGACGAGGCACGCGCGCAGCTCTTGTCGCGCTACCTTCAGACGCAGCCCTCCCCGATGCACGTCCACGCGCTGCGCCAAGTGTTCCCCGCGCTGATGACGCGCGCGCGAGCGATCATGGCCGACGCGCTGCCCGCGCTCAGCGCGGGCTTCGCGCCGCTGGTTGAGGCGCTGCGCGATCCTCAACCGAGCGCGCCCGCGCTGCTTGAGGCGGCGCGGGCAGCTTCGCTGCCCGCGCCCGTGACGCTGCGCCACGCGCTGCGCGCGGGCGACACGGATCAGGCCCTCATCGCGGCCGCGCTGTGCGGCCTTGCGCGCGATGATGAGGCGACGACCGCGATCTTGGAGCGGCTGTGGGTGGCGCCTGGGGCGTCGATCGTGCCGCTGGCGGTGATCGTGCAAGCGCTCGCCCCACAGCAAGCGCGCCAAGCGTTCGCGCTGGCGATGATCGAGGCCAGCGCGGGCAACCCTGAGGAGATCGAGGTGCAGCGCTTGGCGCACAACGTGGCGCTCTTGACCGTCATGCGCGGCTTGCTGCCTGGCCTGGGCAGCGAGCTGATGCCGCTTGATCCTGACGCGCTGCCGCAGGCGGCGTCAGGCGCCGCCCCTTTATTACGCCACGCGCTGGCGCTGCGCGAGGCGTGGGATCAGGCGCGGGCGATGTGGACGACCGCGTCGCCTTGATAGACCAGCGGGTTGGTGCTCAGCCCGATGATGACGCCATCATCGGGCGCCTTCACGCGCTTGGGGCTCTCCCCGAACAGGCCCTCAATGGCCCCCAGCAGCTCGCCCTGGGTGACGCGATCGCCGAGCTTGCACTTGAGGCGCAAGATGCCCGCGCTGCGCGCGCGCACCCAGCCGCTCTCGCGCGCGATCATCGGTGACGCGGCGACGCTCTGCTCCGCGTTGGGGTGCATCTTCACGTGGGCGAGCACGCGCATCAGCCCCGTCACAGCCGCGTTGATCGCGGCCTCATCAAAGCGCATCGCCTCGCCGCCCTCAAACAAGAGCACCGGGATGCCCCGCGCGGCGGCCGCCTCGCGGATGCTGCCGTCACGATCCTTGGCGTGCAAGATGACGGGCGGCGCGAACGCCAGCGCCAGCTCCATCGTGGCCGTGTCGTCAAGGTCGCCCCGGATCTGCGCGAGGTTCACGCGATGGTCTGAGCCCGTGTGCAGGTCGATGCCATAATCACCGCGCGTCAGGATCTGCTCATGCACCAAGTGCGCCATGCGCGAGGCCAGCGAGCCGCGCTTTTGACCTGGGAAGCTGCGGTTGAGATCACGCCGGTCCGGCAAGTAGCGCGACTCATGCAGCAGCCCCAGCACGTTGATCAGCGGGGCCAACAGCAGCGTCCCGCGCAGCTCGCCAGGGTTGATGCGACGCAGCAAGCGGCGCACGATCTCCAAGCTGTTCAGCTCATCGCCGTGGACCGCGCCGCAGACCCAGAGCACAGGGCCGGGGGAGGCGCCGTGACAGACCATCATCGGCAAGGTGATCGGGGCTTGGGTGGGCAGCATGCCGAGCGCCAGATCCACGCGCGTCTGCGTGCCGGGGGTGATCTGGGCGCCGCCAAACTCGAAAGGCTCCATGAAGCTCCTGGGTTTCAGGGCGAGGGGCGGGTGTCATCTCTTGAGGAGGTAGCACGATCTGGGCGAGCGCGGTAGGCGCACATCCGCAGACGAGGTGGCGCGCCTGTATGACAGCTCAGCGTGACGAGTTTGCGTTGCGAGGCGGCTCAGCGCGCGTACAATCAGCGCGCACCCTCAGCGCGACGCAGGAGCCGCCATGCGCAACCTCCCGATGAAGCTCTGGCAGCAGCTGGCCACCTACCGCGAGCGCCCCGCGCTGTGGTCGCTCGACGCGGCGCACAAGCCCATCGCGCTCAGCCACCATGACTGGATCCGTCAGCTCCAGCGCGTCGCCGCTGGGCTGATGTCGCGCGGCTTGGAGCCCGGCGTGCGCGTGGGGCTCGTGGCGCCCAACAGCGCCGCGTGGCTGACCCTCGCGGTCTCCGTGTGGCTCGCCGGAGGCTGCGTGGTCCCCCTGATGCCAGGCCGCGAGCGACGCCCCACGCTGCGCGCTCTGGCGCGCAGCGGGTGTGACTGGATCGTCGCCCGCGATCTCCACGCCATCGACGCGCTGCGCGGCCAAGCGGGCGATCTGCCCGAGCAGCTGCGCTGGGTCGCGCTTGAGGATGGGCCGCTGCCGCCCTCCGAGCAGCTCATGACGCTCAAGCAGCTCGACGAGCTGGGGCGCCATCGCCTGCTTCGCGGTGATGACAAGCTGCTCAATCGACGCATCTTCGACACCGCCCTGACGCAGCCCTCGCTGATCCTGTTCGATCCCGACGAGCGCGAGGATCCTCACGGCGCGTTTTACACGGGCGAGGCGCTGGGGCGGATGCTCGATCATCTGGCAGGCGACGCGCTGTGGCCCGATGACGCGCGCTTGGCCTCGCTCGTGAGCTACGGCGATGGGCGCGCCTTCTTGATGAGCATCGCCGCGCTGTTCAGCGGTCACGCGCTGGCCCATGGCGACACGATCGCCGCGCTGCGCCAGCAGCTCCAGGCGCTCTCACCGACGCACCTGATGGTCGCGCCCGAGTTCTTGTGCGGGCGCGCGAGCGCCTGGCAGCAGCGCGTCGAGCAGGCCCCCGAGCTGTTGCGCAAGCTCGCCGAGCCCGAGGCGCGCAGCTCGCTGACGCGCGCGCTGGCGAACCTCGGCGCGAGCGCGGCCAAGCGCGCCATGTATGAGCCGATCCGCCAAGAGCTGGGTGACGCGCTGCGCGTGATCTACGCCCTGGATGGTCACGCCCCCTCCCCCGCCCCGGAGCTGCTCGACGCCATGGGCGTCGCGCTGTTAGGCGTCTTCGGCCTGCCCGAGTGTGGCATCAGCCACATGGCGCGCCAGGGCGCGTCGCGCCCTGGCGCCGTGGGCCGCCCCGTACAAGGGTATGCGTGCAAGATCGACGCCGCCAAGGCGCAAGAGCCTGGCGAGATCCTGATCCGCAGCGAGGAGTTATTCTCGGGCTATTGGGATCAGCGCGGCCCGCGCACCGTCGAAGCTGGCTGGCTTCGCACCGGGGTGCGCGGTCACATGGAGGAGGGGTTCTTGTGGCTTGAGCCTGCGGCTGACGACGAGTCCAACGCGCCATGAGCGAGCAGCACAAAGCGCGCGACGTAGACGCCATCGTGCGACGCGCGCAGCGCGACGCGCTGCGGCTTTGGCGCGAGGAGCACGCGCACCGGCGCCGCCAGCTCACCTTCTTGACGGGGGGCTTGGTCGCAGGCGCGGCGGCCGCGCTGGTGGCCAGCGCGCTGCTGCCAGCGCCCTCGGCGCTGCTGCTCCTCGCCGCAGCGCTGATGCTGCTCATGGCGCTGTGGCAGCTCGTGCGCTGGTGGCGCTGCCCCCGGTGTGAGCGCGGGCTGTGGCACGCGAGCGCGCTTGGGCACGGGGCGCGCGCGCTGTGGCGCCCCACGGGCTGCCCTCACTGCGGCCTGCGGCTCGAAGGGGTCGAGGGGCGCGGCGAGCCTTGACGGCCGCCGCGCCCCTCGACCCCTTCGAGCGCGCGTGATGCGCGGCGCTCAGGGCGCGCGCAAAGCGCGCGTCAGAGCGACTTGATGAACAAGATGAACCCGACCACGCCAAAGCAGATGGTGATCGTGAGGACCGTCACCCAGGGCGCTTGGTGGACGGCGTGATCATCGTGGCCGTGGGGATCGTGAT
>CAYXWB010000064.1:0-20246 GCA_964468515.1 uncultured Bradymonadales bacterium
ACAGACGGCGCCTTATGGTCCCGCCGCCTGTGTGCTCAGCAAACAGACGGCGCCTTATGGCCCCGCCGCCTGGGTGGTCTCAAACCTCACCTGGCCCGTGCCTGCCTCACACTCTGGAGGACAATCCTCCCCATTGGGGCGCAGCGTGACGCGGGTGATGGCGATCGCGCCGATCGCAGCGAGCGTCGGGTCTGACTCCGCGCGCAAGTTCACCGCGAGCTCGGAGGGGACGCTGTCATGGGTGATGGTCAGCAGGTTGTCCTCGCAGCTGATGCGCTCATCGCCTGGGCTTATGCTGTCCGTACAGGTGATGTTGTGGACGGTCTGCCCGATCGTCACCTCGCCGCTGAACGCGCCCACGGGGCTGCCTTGCGCATGGGTGAGGGTCAGGATGATCGTGGGTGAGCCGCACCCTCTCACTGTGCAAACGCGGGGCTCATCCTCGCCAGCGCAGCTCGCCGTCACCAGCAGCGCGAGGATGCTTAAGCGGGCGACGCTGTTTATGTGATAGCTCTTCATGGGTTGCTCCGTTGAGGTCGCTGTAAAGACAGGAGGCCAGCATGACATGACCTCATCACGAGGGGCGATAGAAACCTAAACGTGCGGCGAACGAGCACAAGCAGCGACGGGTTAGCGGGCGCTATCTATAGTCTGATAATTTTTATTTCGTAAACTATTTCCGCGCTGTGACGCCACGCAGCTTGAGGAGAAGAAGAGCGAGCAGGGCGCTTTGCCAAGCAAGTCACGCGCTCACATGAACAGGGGGTCGCTCAAAGCTTGCGCGCCTTGTGATGACGTTCAGTCAGGCCATCAAGCGCACCTGGGGCAGGTCTAATTCAAGCGATGCGGCGCAGCCTCGCCTCAGCACCGCTCACACGCAACCTCCCGAGCGGTGCGTCGCAGGCTCAGGTTTTATGCGGGGATCATCCAAGCGAGCGGGTCACTTGCAGCTTAAGCGCGCGGGTGGTGTGCTCAGCCGCAGGGGTGTGCTTGGTCGTGAGGCGCGATCGCGCCTCACCTCAGCTCACCAGCTCAGGCCAGCGTGGAGCGCCCAGCTGTCTTGCTCCCATCGCCCCATGAGGCTGACGCCCCAGCCCGCCTCATCGAGGCTGTAGCGGTAGCTCGCGAGCGCGCCAGCGGGGGTGAGCTGCTGGGGCCACCAGGCGGCGAGCTGTGCGTGATGGCGCGCGTGGCGAAGCTGGAGCCTGGCGAGCTGGTGGCGTGTGAGCGGCGCGCTAGGGGCGCGCGCGAGCAGCTGATGGGTGCGCTGCCACGGGGCGAGCTGCCCGGGCGCCTCACCTGTGAGCCAGCTCAGGGCGGCGGCTTGGGGGGAGAGGTTGGTCAGCGTGAGCCCCGCGCTGAGCCAGCGTGTCAGGCTCAGATCGAGGTGGCCTTGCGCCTGCGCTAAGTCGCAGCCGCCGTGACACACAAGCTCTAGCTGAGCGCGCTCAAGCCAGGGGGAGGCCTCAGGGGCGTGCTGTCGTAACCCTAAGCCTGTCACCACGCCGAGGCCACGGGCGCTGCGCGCGTCGCCATCATGCGCGCTGAGCCAAGCGATGCTCAGCGGCACCTCAAGGACGAGCCCGCGCGCGGGGAAGATCAGCCGCTGTGGCAGCTGCAGTGAGGTTAAGGCCCAGCGCTGTGGCAGCGCCGACTCGGGCCACAGCGCAGAGCGCGCGCGCGGCTGCTCACCGGGCAACGCAGGGGGCACGCTCGGGGCCGGGCTATAGCTAAACGGCTGCGCGATGAGGTGCGCGCGCGCGCGCACCTCATGCCTCGCGCCCTCAAAGCGTCCCACCCAGCGCGCGCCGACCTCCGCTTGGGGCAGCAGCTGCGCCGCCGTCTCGCTGGCCCACCCGCGCTGCGTGTCATTCATGTGGAGGGCCAGGGCGCCATCGGCGGCGATTGAGGCGAACAGGCGCGCGCGCGCGCCCCAGCTCTTGTGCCAGCCTAGCGCGACCAGCGAGGAGATGGCCTGCTGGCTTGCAGCCTCGCTGATGACGCGCTGATCGAGCTGCGCGCGCAGCTGCCCCGCGCCGTCGAGCTGACGCGTCGTGCCAAAGTGACCCCACACCTCATCGCGACGCGTCAGCTGAGCCCCTAGCGCGTCGGGCCATAGGGCGCGGCTGACGCCTAGCTGGAGCGCGTGATCGGCGCCGGAGATGTCGGCGCCCAGCGCGCTCCAGCGCCACTGACGTAAGGCCGCGCCATGTTCTTGGCGCCGCAACGCCCACACCGCGTCCTCACCAAGCTCACCGCGCGCGCCCAAGGTGACGCCATCCCAAGCGCGCCGCCCGCTGCCTAGGACCGTGCGACGCAACCCCAGCTCGGGGTGCCACTGCAACCCCACGCTGAGCGACTCGACGTGATGCGCCTCATCGACGCTCAAGAGCCCCGCGCTCAGCCCATACCAAGCGCGCGGCGCGGCGTGCGCGCCGAGCGTGAGGCGCCCGCCTCGCATCAGCAGCCGCTGCTCTAGCTCAACGTGCGCTTGGCTCACGCGCAGGTTGGGGGCGAGCCATCCGCCAAACCCTGCGTCAGGGTCTTCGCCCTCAGGGGAGGGGAGGATGTGAAGATCGCCTGAGCGCACGCCCGCTGAGAGCGATGTTTGGCTGAGCTGCCAGCCCTCGCCAGCTTGCGTCGCGCGCGCAGCGCGCGTGCCTCGTGCCCAGCGCAGCGCGCGCAGGGTCCAGCGCCCGTCTTGGCGTGTCGCCTCTTGGGCGCGCCCAGCCTGGGGGGGGCTGGCTGTGCCACCGACGCGCCAGGTGAGCTCGCCCCAGCGCAGCGGCGCGCCTGTCAGCGGCATCGCCTCAATGGTCCAAGTCAGCGCCTCGTCTGGCGCGCTGATCTGAGCCTGGGTGAGGCTCTGCAGCGCGCCGTCAGCGCCAAAGCGCGCGCGCGCCGCCTGCCATAGGGTGTTGGCCTGCGCGTCATGCCAGCGCAGCTGATCGCACACATAACCTGCCGCCTCCCAAACGCAGCGCGCGCGTGAGGCGCCGCTTGAGGGCGTCGCGAGCGCCGCGGCGAGCTGCTCCAGAGTGAGGCGTTGGGCCTGAAGGAGCAAGGCGTCGAGGTGTTGAGGTGTGGGGATGGGCTCAGCCGCTTGGGCTGCTTTGCCGCTGAACCACATCATGAGCGCGGTGAGCGCCGCTGTCATCGCACGCCGACCCATCGCGACCTTGGGGCTGGTTCGTAGGGCTATGTTTGAGCGTGAGGCTGCCTGAGTCAGCGAGACACGCGCTCAAAACCTTGAGCTGATGGGGGTGACGTTGACGGCTCACGCGCTCAGAGTCAAGAGGCCCGCGCGGCGTGCGCCGCGCGGGCCTTCTGGGAGGAGCGCTTCGGCGCACGCCGCGCAAGCTCAGTCCTCAAAGGCGTCGAGGTCTGTGCGGCGCGAGGGTGGCGATTGGGGGGCGCCGTTGTTGCGATTGGCGCGCGCGTCGATCGTCGGGCGTGTCTCTGACTTGGTGTAGGGGAAGTCAACGTAGACGTAGCTGTCACGGCGGCTCACGGCAGGGGCGAGGTCGCCCTCATAGGTGATGCGCACGATGATGTCTTTGCCTTGCTTGCGCGTCTCAATGAGCTTGACGCCGCGCTGGAAGAAGGTGGCGTTGATGTCGCGCATCATGTTAGGGGCGACCGCTTTGGTCTGAGCGAAGCTCAGCGTCAGCTCGCCAGGCTTGCTCTGGTCGAGGGCATAGTCTGCGCCGCCAGCGGTCTCAATGAAGACGCGCGTGCGCGTGTCCTCAGGCTGAAAGCCGACCCACAAGAGCTGGGCGCCGTCGACGCGCTGGCGTGAGGCCTCGACGTGCTTGACGTTGTCACGCACGCCAGGGATGACGCCTTGATAAAGCTCGCTCTGAGGTTTATCGACGTTGATGCGCGGCTTGCTGTTGCGCGCGCTCTCCGAGCGCAAGACCGTCGCTGGCTTCTGTGTCGTCTGCTGCGCCAGCGCGGGTGTCACCGCGCTGAAGGTGGCGAGCAGGGCCCCGAGAGACAGCAGCAGCTTGGGGGGGCTCATCGAATACCTCATGGGCTGACTTTTGAGCTGGCGGCGCGCGCCTCGTGTCCCACGCTCTCGCCTTGAGCGAGCCGCGCGCCTGTGTCGTGCGTCTGTGCTGAGGCCAAGATTACCACTGGGATCAGGGCTGTCGCAAGAAATCAATGCCCTCGCAGCGCCTGCAGGGGAGCCAGGACGCGGCGTGTTGATGTGTGCCTACGTTGACAGCCCCCTGTCCCGTTGTTAGGTTGCTAGCGCGTTGGAGCTCGTCTCGTGCAGGGTGGCCGCGCTCGGCCGCTCATGCGGATCTGGAACTTCTCACATGGAGCTGCTCTTATGGCAGACATTTCCTTCAGTCATCCCCACGGGCTGTCACTTGATGAGGCTAAGACCAAGACCAAGCAGATCGTTGACGATGTGCAGGGTGAGTTCCCTAGCTTGATCCAGTCGATCGATTGGAACGCGGACCAGACCCACGCCAAGCTCAAGGGCAAAGGCTTTGATGGCACCTTCCAGGTGACCGACGCCGCCATGAACATTGAGATCAACCTTGGCATGCTCACTCGCCCCTTCAAGGGTAAGGTCCAAGAGAAGATCCAGTCGCGCGTCTCCAAGTACTTCAGCTGAAGCGGACGCTGACGCTGGCGCGTTAGGCGCAGCGCTTGGCGACTGATGCGATGCTATGGCGAGCGCGGCCTCTTCCCATCGAGAGGGGCCACGCTCGCCATCGCTCTGTCATTTCTACACCCACACCCCGCTCCTGATGAGGCCTCGACCCATGGGTGCGAGCTCACCAGCGGGGACGCTCCGGAGGTCCCCCTCATGCGCCGCGCCCTCTTGGCCTTTTGCGCCGCCGCGCTGCTCTCCACGCCCTCACTCGTCAGCGCCAAACCCTCAAAAGAGCTGACCCAAGAGCTTCAAGGCTACGCGGCTGACCTCAAAGAGGTCACCGACCCGCATGCTCGCCAAGCGCTGCTCATGCTGCGTGGGCTCATCGCCGATAAAGCAGACATCAAGGAGCTCCAAGCGCTCAAGGCTGACGAGGATCCTCGCGTGCGCTTAGGCGCGGGGCTGGCGCTATTGCTCGCCAAAGACAAAGGCGCCGAAGCCTTCGTCATCGAGCAGCTCGTCACCCAAGACGCCTACCTCGCCATGCGCGACACCGTCAGCTTGCTTGATGATAAGGTCGAGCTCGCGCTTGTCCGAGCCATCTTCAAGGCCAAGAAGCCTGAGCTTGTGAAGCCCACGCTGCGCTACCTCGCCACGCTCGAAGGCGAACACCTCAAGCTCGCTATCGGCGCCCTCGATGATAAAGACGACGCGACGCGTCGCCTCGCCATTGAGGCGCTGCTCGCCGCGCGTAACCCCGCGCTCATCAGCGCGGTCCCCACCATGCTCAAGCACAAAGATGAGCAGGTTCAGCTGGCGGGCGTTGATCTGGCCGCGCAGCTGCTCCAGATGACCCCCGCGCTCAAGGCCGAGGCGCTCGCAGCCCTTGAGCCCGCGCTCAACACCAAGTCGACGCTGCTGACCGCGCGCGTCGCCGCTGAGCTCACGCGTCAGCACCACAGCGCGGGCTTCGCCAAGCTGCTCCAGCTCGCCGCAGCCGAGGAGGGCCCCACCCGCGCTGAGCGCCTTGAGACGGCCGTGCTCCACGCCCGCGCTAGCGGCCTCAAGCCCGATAAGGCGCTCATTAGCGGTCTTATCCCTAAGACCAAGGATCAGCGCGAGCTCGTCGCGCTCTATCGCTTGGGCATGCTCGCGGGCGATCTTGAGCTGCTCGGTAAGGTCATTGAGATGTACGGCAGCAACACCTACGACGAGCGACTGCTCGCGGTGCAAGCCATGGGTGACGCGTCCTCCGATCAGGTCGTCGCGCTGCTTTCGCGTAGCCTCTTTGAGGGCAACCCCGTGATGCGCTTGCAAGCGGCGCGCGGCCTCGGGCTGCAGGGGAACGTCTCCTCGCTCGACGCCCTCCAGCGCGCGGCCTCCGGTGAGCGCGACGCGCAGGTTAAAGAGGAGGTCATCATCGCCCTGGGTCGCGTGAAGTCGCCTCGCTCGCTCTCCGTGCTTCGCCTCCACACCAGCGGCACGCCGCCGATCAAGCGCGCTGTAATTGAGTCAATCCGCGCGCTGCAAGACCCACAAGGCTTCCAAGCGCTGGAGCCGCTCTTGCGCGACCGTGACCGCGAGATCCAGTGGCGCGCCTTCTTGGCCGCCACCACGCTCGACGCCAAGCGCGCGCAGCCTTATCTCAATGGCGCGATGCGTGATGCGCCGGACCTGTTCCCCGCAGACATCGAGCAGCTGCCAGCGCAGAGCAGGGCGGCGCTGTTCACCGCCGCGCTCAAGCATGAGTCCGATCGTGTGCAGACCGCCACCGTCGCTCACCTGCTCAACTTCCGCGCGCGCCCCGAGTATGCGGGGCTGCTTCGCGACGCGCTGTCCAACACCGCCATGCGCGAGTCCGTGCGTCGCAACATCTTGGCCCAGCTCGCGGATCGTCCCACCTCCGATGACAGGCTCATCTTCGAGCAGCTCGTGCGCGACAAGATCAACAAGAACCTCGCCCGCGCCGCGACCGCCTCGCTCGTGCGACACCCCACAAGCGATCTGGAGGCGACGCTTCGCGGCGCCATGACGACCACGGATTCAGGGGTGAAGGCGATCGCCGCCTATGGCATCGCGCTGCTGCATCAGTGATATCTCGCAGCATGTCTTGAGTGAGCTTGAGGCAGCAGCCGGTTAACCGGCTGCTGCCTCATTTGTAGGAGCGGACGGATGGGAAAGCTGGACTTTAAGAAGACGCTCAAGGCGCTCTACCAGCCGCCCGCTGGCGACTTTGTCATGGTTGACGTGCCAACCATGCATTTTGTGAAGGTAGATGGGGGAGGGGACCCTAACACCTCGCCAGCGTACCGTTCGGCGGTCGAGTGGCTCTATGGTGTGAGCTACGCCATGAAGTTTGCGGCTAAGACGACCCTCGACCAAGACTACGTGGTGCCACCGCTAGAGGGGCTGTGGTGGGCGGATGATCCCAACAGCTTCATCACACGCGCCAAAGACCAGTGGCGCTGGACGATGATGATCATGGCCCCTGCGCTCATCTCGCATGAGATGTTTAGCGTCGCTGTGGCGAAGACCACCAAGAAGCTTGGCACATCGCCCCCATCCTTGAGACTTGAGCCCTATGCCGAGGGCTTGTCGCTTCAAACGCTTCATCTGGGCAGCTATGAAGACGAAGGGCCTGTCTTGTCGATGCTTCATCATGAGGTGATGCCGCGTGAGGGGCTCACCTTCAATGGGCCGCATCATGAGATCTATCTGAGCGATCCTCGTAAGACCGAGTCATCACGTCTGAAGACGATCCTGCGTCAGCCTGTGAAGTCTCTCTGAGCAACGTCAGTGAAATTTAGACGTCGCGCAGCGACGAGACCACAGCGCCGACGCAGTAAAATTACGTCTGATAATTTTTATTTCGTCTACTCTTAATCTGAACACAATGCTTAATCCGGTCAGCACTAAGAAAAAAGACAAGAGCGCGCATCCCAGCCAGGGCAGGGGCTCGCCATGCATAAACAAACCCTCGCCTAAGCTATGTCGCCTGAGACAGAGCTGTTCAAGGCGCTGACTTGAGGGGTGAGGCGCTAGGCCTTCACCGCACGCAACACCTGAGAGAATTTAACAGCTACTGGCCGGACACCTTGCCTTGAATCTCGCGGATGAGCTCGACGAACTGGTCCGGGTCTTCGAAATGAAACCCGTGGCCAGTGTTAACGCGTTGGATTCGGCAGTCAGCCATGAGCCCACAAGCCCTCTTAGCATCCTCGTCTGTCATGGCGCCTTCGAGGATGCCGGCGTCGGTGATCCGCCAATTTGCGTGGATGAGGATCGAGGGCTGAACCACCCGCTCAAGGGTCGCCGCTTGGTCGAAGTCGGCCTGCCACTGCAGCGTGTAGAAGGCGTTGGCGAACTCGGGATCGAACAGATGCATGGACGCAAAGGTCTCGTTCGTTGCTGGTGGCAGGTACCACAGCACCAGCGGCTCGTCGGGGCGGTCGCGCCGGTAGCTCTGCGCGTACGTGGCGATGCCATCTTGGCCGCCGCCGAAGTACTGCAGCCAAGCGTTGTGGCGGATGTAGTAGCTCGTGAAGTCGCGCTGCTGATCTTGTTTCAGAAACTCGTGGGCGGGCCTGGCCAGATCCACATAGTTAAACTGTTGGGGCATGCGGTCGGCATCGGTAGAGAAGAACGGCGGATCTTCAAAGACCACGCCTCGAACCAGCTCGGGAGCCGCCGAGGCGACCCACGCTGCGACCAAGCCGCCGGATGAGTGGCCAGAGAGGATGGCCGGCTGGCCGATGACCTCGGTGATGAAGTCGGTGACGTCCTGGCCGAGCGCGTGCACGGTGTATCTCCCCGGCGTGCGCGCCGACTCGCCGTGCCCGGCGAAATCGATCGCGTAGACGTGGAAGTCCTTCGCCAGCTCGGGTAAGACTCTGGCGTAGCTCTCCCACGCGCCGCTCTGCGCGTGCAGCAGCAGCAAGGCGGGCCCGTTATCGGGGCCCTCGGCGTAGTTCAACTCGGTGCCGCTGGGCAGCGTATGGCGGGCCTCGGCGTAACCCGCCTCGGTGGCGCGCCGGATGTCGCGAGCACGGTACGTGGTGTTGTGCCAGCTATACAGAGCAAGCGCCGAACCCCCAACCACGAGAAGCACAGCGACCACGAGCGCGACAGTCACGAGCACGCGTTTAATTTTGTGTCGCCTCGCCGTCGGCGGGGAATCGTGCTGTGATCCACTTGTCATATTCATCATGTATCTCATGGATAAAGCCAAAGACGAGGCGCCAAGGCCCAGCACGATGGCTTAATCATTTGCGACCACGCCTGAACCTGGATTAGCTACGTGGGAAGGGTCGCTCAGCTCGCCAAAGGCTAGCAGCCCCTGGGCCGCGCCGTCGAGGCGCGCTTGTACGCGTGAGGCGTTGCCGTCAGCTGCTGAGTCGTGGCGAGGTGATTTTTGCCTCAGTGACCGAGCGGGGTGAGGATGCCTGCGTCGATGCACCACCTGGTGTCACACACCACCAGGTGGTGGCAACGCGCGTTGACGTAGTGCGATGTGGTGCAAATCGAGCCGCGCGGTAAGGGCAGAGATAGTGCGTTGAGGGTGCGGGAGAGTGTTGAGGCGAAGGACCGCGACCTATGAGTTAACATAACTACCATTATCGGACGTTAAAACTAGCAGCGCTGTCAGCTCTTGTTGACGATGATCTCGTGTTATGGATCAGCTGGACTGCCTCATGATTCACACCTATTGATGAGCACGCTCTAACGTGAGGCGCCCACCAGGTGGTGTCAACCACCTGGTGGGCGCTGGTGCTCAGCTATGCGAGCTGGGAATGCGCTACTTCTTAGCGCCGAGCAGCCCACGCAGCTTGTCCATGAAGCCGCCCGACTTGTTCTGGCGCTCAAGGCGCATCTCAAGCAAGCGCAGCTGACGCTGCGCGTCACGATTGGAGGGGTTGAGCATGGTGACCTCACGCAAGAGCGCGCGCGACTGGCGCTCCTTGCCAACGCCCATGCCCACGACCGCGACGAAGACCATCAGCCAGTCGACCTCATTCTTGCGACGATCTGACATGGCGTGTAGCTCATCATAGATCGCCTGCGCGCGGGTCACCTTGAGGGGCTTGCCCTCATCGGACTTGGGGATGAGCAGATATTCAGCGTACATCAGATAGGCGCTAATGTCCTCGTCTTCGGGGTTGAGCTGATGCGCCTCACTGAGCAGATCAAAGGCGCCCTTGTGGCTGCCTTGGCTCAGGAAACTCTTACCTCGTAAGAAGAGCGAGTCAGCGTTGAGCAGCGCGATGACAGCAGCCTCATCATCGGGAGCTTCGCCGCTGAGTTCTTGATCATAAGCTTTGCGGGCCTCAGCATCGGCGAGGACGCGATAAGCGTTGTTGATGGACTCGAAGATCTTCTGCACTTTGGCGCGATCCTCGCCGAGCTCATAGCGGCTGAAACGATCGACGTGCCACTTCTTGGTCAGGTTGCGATAAGACGGGGTGAGCTGTGCTGGGGAGACGTCATGCGGGACGCCGAGGATATCATAGTGGTTTCCCTGCTGGATTCGCTCGAACATGGCGGTGATCGCCGCCCTGACTTCCTCGATATCCTGAGCCATCTTGAGCCTACTCCTTGTGAGATCGCGTCGCGCGCTGGCGACGCGCCCACGATACAGGTAAAGTCGCGCCAGCGGCAATTCGCAATGCAGTGTCATGGCGTGGTCGCTAGGATGACGATCTTTTTGACAGGCGCGGGCAAATGCCGCAGCCTGAGCGCAACACATCGGCCGGGGCTCGCGCGCGCTTGAGGTTGAGCGCATTGAGCCGCCGGGATCGCCCAGACTAGCCCATCATGGATGATGAGGCGCTGACTGGACCGGGGACATATGAGCCGCTATCGCACCACACATCGCCCTATCGCCACGCGCGAGATCACCCCTTGGCTTCGCGCGAGCGCGGGCGTCGCCTTGGCCTTCTGCGCGGGCGTCGCCTTCACGGCGATCACCGCAGAGGCAGGATCGCCCGGCGCCAAGAATAAGCGTGACACCCCTGCCCTGTCCGCGAACAAGAAAGCCAAGGCGCTCTCCAGCGAGGTCAAAACCAAGCCCAAGCACACCGTGCCCAAGGACTGGCAAGCTGCGGGGCTCGACCTGAGCAAGGCAGTGGAGCAGGACGGGCGCCTCGTGCAGTTCTTGCCCTCCGGCGCGAAGGTCACCTTCACCGTCCAGCCGCAGGTGCAGCAGCACCTGAGCAAGATGTACGACAACCGCAAGGTGCCTCATGGCGGCGTCGTGCTCTTGGAGCCCGACAGCGGCCGCGTGATGGCCCTGCTGTCCCACAGCGCGCTTGAGCCGAAGATGGACGACATGGCCGTCATCGCGCACGCGCCGAGCGCCTCCGTCTTCAAGATCATCACCGCCGCCGCGCTCGTCGAAGACAAGGGCGTCAACCCCGAGGGCCAGGTCTGCTATCACGGCGGGCGCAGCTCGCTGAGCGAGGCCAACATCAAGGGCGACAAGCGCCTGGATCGCAGCTGCGGCACGCTCAGCGACGCCGTCGCTTGGTCCATCAACTCCCTCATCGCCAAGCTCGCCTATCAGAAGCTCTCGCGCCAAGACCTCAACGCTTGGGCCAAGAAGTTTGGCTACAACGAGACCATCCCCTTTGAGCTGCCCGTGGCCATCAGCAAGGCGCAGATCCCCGAGGAGCCGCTGGAGCGCGCGCGCGCAGCCGCCGGCTTCTGGCACACCTTCTTGAGCCCGCTCCATGGCGCCATGATCGGCGCCGCGGTCCTCAACGAAGGCGTCATGATGCAGCCCACGCTCATTGAGCGATATGAGGCGCCCGATGGTGAGCTGCTCTACAGCTTCAAGCCGCGCGTCTGGCGGCGCGCCATGTCCGCCAAGACCGCCAAGACCGTGCGCGCCATGACCGATCGCACCGCCACCGTGGGCACCGCGCGCAAGTACTTCAAGCAGCGCGCTGAGATGCCCAAGCACATCACCGCTGGCGGCAAGACCGGCACCCTGTCGCGCAAGCAGCCCTCTTACCTTGGCTACACGTGGTTCGTCGGCTACGCCGAGGACACGCGCCGCGAGGGCGCTCAGATCGCCGTCGCTGGGCTCACCTGCAACACGCCCATCTGGCAGATCAAAGGCCCCTACGCCGCCAGTGAGGCCGTGCGCAAGTATATGGAGGTCGTCGGCCGCCAAGCGAGCGCCGTCGCTGAGCGCTGATAGGTCTAAGCTGCTATGAGCCTAAAAAGGAGCGGGCGCCTGTCGGCGCCCGCTCCTTTTTAGGCGCTCGCTCAACGCTCACGCGCTAGCCTTGGCGCAGCCGGTCTTCCTCATCTTGATAGCGCTGCTCGATGACCTCAAGCTGCTCTTGCGCCTCAGCCCAAGCCACCATGAGCGCGTCGAGCCGCTCATCGAGCTGCTTCAACGCGCGGTTCAGCTCGCCGACCTGCTCAGGGTGCTTGGCGTACAGCTCAGGGTCGGAGAGCTTGGCCTCGGCGCTTGAGCGCTCCGCCTCAGCGCGCGAGACGTCTCCCTCGAGCTTGTCGACGCGCGCGCGAAGCGCGCGCGTCTCGTTCAAGCGCTGCTGGCGCAGCTGCGCGCTCAAGCGGCGCACGTCCTTGCGAGACGCCCCACCCTCGTCATCGCGCGAGGCGTCGCTGGGCTGGAGCGCCGCTTGGGCCGCCGCGTCTTGTGCGCTCTTCCAGAGGTAGTACTCGTAGTCGCCGCGATAATCCGTCACGACGCGATCTTGGATGTGGACCACGCGGTTGACGACCTGGTTGAGGAAGTAGCGATCGTGGCTGATGACGCAGACGGCGCCCTCAAACGCGCGCAGCGCCTCCTCCAAGACCTCGCGTGAGCCGATGTCGAGGTGGTTGGTCGGCTCATCCAACAGTAAAACACCGGCCGGACGCAACAGCAGCTTGGCCAGCGCCAAGCGCGTCTTCTCACCGCCGGAGAGCACGCGGATGACCTTCTCGACGCTGTCGCCGGAGAAGCCAAACGCGCCCAAGATGTTGCGCACGCGCGGGGCGCTGGCGGGGGTAGCGTGGCGATGCATCTCATCAAGGACCGTCGCCTCTAGGTCGAGCTGATCGACCGAGTGCTGCGCGAAGTAAGACAGGGTGACGTTGTGCCCAAGCTCAATGTGACCACGATCGGGGGGCATGGTCCCTGCGAGCATCTTGAGCAAGGTGGTCTTGCCGGCGCCGTTGGGGCCGACGAAGCCGACCTTGTCGCCGCGCTCAAGCGTGAAGTCCGCGTCGCGATAGATGACATGCTCACCGAAGGCCTTGGTGATGCCATGCGCCTGCAAGATGAGGCGCCCCATGCGCTCGGGGGTGACGAAGCGGAAGTCAAGGGCGGGCCCTTGGATGGCGTCGACGTCGATGCGATCGATGCGATCGAGCTGCTTGATGCGGCTCTGGACTTGGTTCGACTTCGTGGCCTTATAACGGAAGCGGTCCACGAAGGACTCAATACGCGCGATCTCTCGCTGCTGCTGGTCAGCGGCCTTGATGAGCCGCTCGCGCTCCTGCTCGCGCTGCACGAGGAAGCGGTCATAGTCGCCCGTGTAGACGCGGATCTGATCGGGCAACAGCTCGGCGATCTGGCTGATGACGCGGTTCATAAAGTAGCGATCGTGGCTGATGACGACGAGCGAGCCCTCATAGTTGCGCAAGAACCCCTCAAGCCAGGCGATGCTCTCCAGGTCGAGGTGGTTGGTGGGCTCATCGAGCAGGAGCAGATCAGGGTGACGAAGCAGCAGCCGACACAGCAGCGCGCGCATGCGCCAGCCACCGGAGAAGGACTGCAAGCTTGAGTCAAACTGCTCGCGGGAGAAGCCCATGCCGGAGGCGATCTCGCGCGCTTGGCTCTCAATGGTGTAGCCGCCCTGGCGCGCGAAGCGCTCTTGCAGCTCAGCGTAGGCTTCGGTGAGGCGCTGCGCGTGCTCGCCAGTGGCGCCCTCAAGCTGCGCTTGAAGCTCGGCGAGCTGTCGCTCCATGGCGCGCAGCCTGTCCGCGCCCTCTAAGATGAAGCTGATGAGGGGGGCGTCCGTCTCGACGGTGAGCTCCTGCGGCAGATAACCAATGTCCACGCCACGAGGCAGCAGCACGCGCCCCCCATCGGGCTCACCCTCCCCCGTCATGAGCTTGATGAGCGTGGACTTGCCGACGCCGTTGGGGCCGACGAGGCCGATGCGTTGGCCAGGGTTGATCTGCCACTGCAGGTTGTCAAAGAGGGTTCGGCCGCCAAAGGACTTGGACAGCGCTTCGAGGCGAATGAGCATGGGGCGTGGCACAAGGCTAGAGGGTTGATCTGTGCGACACCACCACGAGGCGAAAGACCGCATGGTGAGCGGCGTTGACACTTTGTCAGAGGCGCTGATACGCTGCAACCGTGAAGACGACAGGCTTATCATCAGCGCGCCCAGGCACGAGAGGGGTTCTGCATGCTTCAGGTTTCTGCGACACGATGGATGATGCTCCTCAGCGGCGCGATGTTGTGCTTTGGCATCGCCGCCGAAGCGGACGCTGCGCCAAGAAAGCGCAAGCCCAAGCCGCGCAAGACCATCCAAGCGGAGGATGTGGCGGTCGAGCCCATGGCCGACGAGCGCCCGCAGGAGCAAGGTGTCGGCGTGGTGGTGTTGAAGTTTGAGACCTTTGACACCGATCCTGAGGTGATGGCGCTGTTCTACAAGGCCATTCAAGACACCGTGCGCGCGCAGCCTGAGCTGCGCCTGATTGACGGTGGTGAGGTCACGCTGTCCGAGCTCTCCTTGACCCTGGGCTGCGCGGAGCCCGATGAGGCGTGCCTGGATCAAGCGCGGACCTTCCTTAAAGCAGATCAGGTCATCTACGGCTCCGTGCAGCGCGCAGACGCCATCCACCTGTTCACCATCAAGATGTACGACTTTGAGTCGCGCAGCGTCATCCGCCAGGTGGAAGACCAGACCGTGCAAGGTGACATGTCTCGCTTGGCGATCGCCATCCCTGCCTTGGTCAACGGCCTGTTGCTCGGCGACGTAGGCGCGCTCGGCGTCAAGGTCAGCGGGGTGGACGCTTCGCAGGTGCAGATCTTGCTCGATGGCAAAGCGCTCGGCAGCGCCAACGCGATGAGGTTTGAGGGCTTACCGCTGGGAGAGCACGTCGTCACTGCGCGCTCAGCCTCGGGTAAGGAGCAGACGCAGCGTGTGATCTTGAGCCATGACCAGCCCGCGAACCTCAACTTCAGCTTCGTGGAGGAGGTCGCTCGCATAGACAGCGGCACACGCTCGGGCGCGATCGTGCCCGGCTGGATCAGCGTCGGCGTGGGCGTCATTGGCTTGGGCTTTGGCGCTTACAGTCATTTCGCGCTGTCAGGGCTCGAAGATGATGCGCGCGATGCCTATCCGCAACCCTTCACCTCCGACGATCCGAGCGCCGTGGCGCGTGATCTCGAATCACGCCAAGACGCGATGAACAGCGCCTACACCAACCGCAACATTGGCCTTTCGGTCGGCGCTGCGGGCCTAGTGCTCGGCGCAGGTCTGCTCATCTACGGCTATCTGCTGGATGAGGCGCCCTCCCCTCAGGCCCTGCAGCTCAACCTCGCGCCGACGCCCGGCGGCGCAGCCGCCGGGGTCGCCTTCGAGTTCTGATCGCGACGTCCCATCGCATGCGCGCGTAAGTTGAACGGCAATCAGCGAGGGCGCCCCCTATCTAGGGGGCGCCCTCGCTTGTGCTTGTGGGCGCCCTCCCCGAGCGTTGGGCTGGCGAGGCCCTTTTTGGTGCGCTGATTTGCGTCGGTACGCGTGGAGCTCAAACGCTTCGCGCTTGGACTGCGCTTTGCCTTGGTATCTGTCTTTAGTGAGCTTGAGCGTTGAGATTTAAGTAAGAGTAGACAGAAGAAAAATTATCAGACCAAAAGTGAGTCTTCATCAATCGCGTTGATGCTGATCCTTCAGGTCAATGTCGGCGCTCGCGATGACCGTGTTGATGGCCGCCCCTGCCTGTGCCCAGCAGCGGACCGTTCAAGAGACGAGCTCGTATCAGGTGGGTTCGAGCACGGTGATACGGACGATCACCACGACGACGACCGCGCCTGTGCGTTCGATGGCCCCTGCACCAAAGCGTCATGTCACACATCATGCACCGGTCAAGCATCATGCCTCGACCAAGCATCAGGCCAAGCAGGTGAAGAAGGCAAAGCCACAGCGCGTCGCAGCGCGACGTGTCATCCCCATCCGCAACGCGCAGCCCGTGCTGGTGTCACGCACGGTCACACCGGTGAGCCCGCGCCGATGAGCGAGGGGCGGCGCTAAGTCAGCGCGCGGCCACGAGCCCGCTAAGGCCTCGTCACATGAGCGAAAGCTCAATGTTGATGAGGCCTTAGCGTATGACGAGCGACGCTCAACGGTGCTGATCGCTTCTCCCCTACCCTTTTAGCTTATGGACGAGAATTCAGCCTCATACAGCCACAAGAGTAGACTAAATTAAGATTATCAGACCTATGTCTAGTCAACGAGTCGACCGCGTTGAGCTATCCCCTCAAGGCAGCGCTGGAGGCGTGGTCGCGAGCAGCTATCGATGCGACGACCACGCCTCCAGCGCCCGACGAATCGCTTGATCAGCGGGCTCCTCCCTAGTGAACGCCCACCATAGATGTGCGCCTTGCCAGAGGCTCGCAAGCTGCCAGCCGAGGCGCCTGCCCTCTTGAGGATCATCAGACAAGCGGCGCCCGAGCGCTTCGGCGAGCTGGTGGCCCCAGGCCGCGCCGCGCGCGCGGAGCGTGGGGTTGAGGATGTCCTCTCTTAACAGGAGGAGGCCAGCTGTGGCATCGCGCTCGGCGGTCTCGGGCGTTGTCAGCCGCATCAACAGGTTGATCGCGCCAGCCTGGGTGAGCGGCTCCGCTGAGTCGGCAGCCTCAGTCAGCGCGACCAGGCGATCCCAGGCGCGCATGAGCGTGGCTTGCACCATCGCCTCGCGATCGCCATAGCGTTGAACCAGCGTCGAGGCTGAGAGGCCACAGGCCTTGGCGGCGCGCGCGAAGCTGAGGCGATCGGGGCCGAGCTCAATGAGCGCGTCGAACAAACGATCGAGCAGCTGCTCATCGGAGATGGTCTTGTGTCTTGCCATGATGATGCTCGCTTAGTTATATAAACAAACGTTCGCTTACTTTAACACGGAGGATCATCATGGCAAAGATCATAGGGTATATCGCGGCGAGCCTCGACGGGATGATCGCGGGTGAGGATGACAGCCTCGAATGGCTGTTCAAGTATGATGACATGAATCTTGGCGAGCATGACTACCGCACCTTCATCAAGCGCATCCGCACGGTGGTGATGGGGCGCGCCACTTATGACTTCATCGCAGCGCAGCCCTCCCCTTGGGCTTATGGTGATCAGCGCGTCATCGTCGTCACCTCACGACCGATTGAGGCGCCAAAGGGGGCGCTAGAGATCCGCAGCGATGTGGACGCGCTGATCGAGGAGCTTCGCGGACACGATGATGGCGATGTCTGGATGTTAGGGGGAGGGAAGCTCCAGATGGCCTTCCTTGAGCGTGGCGCGCTGGATGAGCTGGAGCTTTACGTGATCCCCGAGCTGCTAGGCGGCGGACGCCCGCTCTTCCCGCTCACTGGCTTTCGAGCGAGCCCCAGGCTCATCAGCGCGGCCGCGCTCTCGCGAGGGTGTGTGCGGTTGCATTATCGATTCTAAAGGGTGGCGAGGGGGCGCGTGATGACGCGCCTCCCCTGCGCCATATCACCTACCCAAAGCATGATAGCGCTCCAAAAAGACGCTCAGACCTCAACAACAAGTTAACTAAATAGAAATTATCAGACTAAAAATGACAAGCTCACCGCGCTAAAGGAGCGCTAGCGGGCTAGCATCTCGTTCTATTAACTTCTAAAAATCAATTACACTGTTTCATTTACAAATGAAAACAAAAGAAACGACAGCTCACTCCTCCTCTCCGGCGGTGGCGCTGAAGGAGAGCTTGTGGGGGAGACCTGAGATCTCAATGCCCATGTTGCGGCAGGTGAACAAGAAGACCTCCAGCTCCGCATCGCCCAAGAAGTTCTCGGGCAGCGCCGCGCGGATGTCATCCCAGCTCAAGCGGCCTTGATCGACGCCCAAGCGCAGCAGCTCGCGCTTGCGGCCGTGAAAGTCGGTCACCTCAGGGTTGTTCAGCGTGTCATCTCGCATGAGCTGTCTCCTTGGGGGCGGCGACATCCTCGCGTCGCACGAGCTAGAAGCTAGGCACACACCTTGGCGCGTCGAACCCTCACGACGCGGGCGGCGTGATGATGTGATCAGCGTCAAAGCCTGCGAGCGCCATGCAGGCGCCGAGCAGATAGATCGAGCCACAGACCAGCACTACCGCGCCCTTGGCCTGCGCAGCCGCGCGGATGAGCGCTCGCTCAAGCGGGGCCGCGCCTTGATAGCTCACACCCGCAAGCGCGCGCGCCAGCCGCTCAGCGTCGGCCGCCCGAGGCAGCTCCTCCAGCAGCGCGCCGAACACGGGCACGCCGCGCTCAAGCAGCGGTGCGAACATCGCCTCAAGCGCCTTGTCGGCCATGCCCGCGCACACGATGGCGCCAACTGTAGGAGCATCGGGCGCATCAAGCGCGTCGATCAGCGCGCGCATCCCGTCGACGTTGTGGGCCGCGTCGAGCAGCAGCCGCGCGCCATGAAGTGAGCCTCGTCGTGTCACCTCGCGCAGCTCCAGGCGCGCGGGCCAGCGCAGCGAGGCCAAGCCGCGCGCGGCGCTTGCGGGCTCAAACCGAGGCCCGAGCAGCCGCGCGGCGGCCTCGCAAGCGAGCGCCGCGTGGGCGCGCTGATACGGCGCCAGACGCCAAGGGGCATCAGGCGCGGGCGAGACGGTGCCGGCCGAGCAGCGCAGCGCGCCGCCCTGCCCCGCCGAAGCCGCCTCAAAGTCATCGCCGTAGCGCAGCGCCCACGGCGCCTCGACCTTGAGCGCGCGCGCGGCCTCAGGGTGCTCCTGGTGGCCGATGAGCGTGAGCGTCTGAGGCCCGCGCAAGATCCCCGCCTTCTCACGGGCGATCGACTCAAGCGTGTCGCCGAGCTGCTGCTGGTGATCGTAGCCCAAGGTGGTGATGATGCAGGCGGTGGGCGTGATCGCGTTGACGGCGTCGAGCCTGCCGCCAAGGCCCACCTCTAACAGGGCGATGTCGACCTTGGCGCGGGCGAACACGACGAGCGCCATGAGCGTGGTCAGCTCAAAGAAGCTCAGGCGCGGGTCGCTGTCGGGCTGGCCGAAGCGATCGAGCAGGGCCTGACCGATGGCGAAGACCTGCGCGCGCGGCGCGCTCACGCCATCCAGGCGCATGCGCTCGCAGACGTCGATGAGGTGGGGGCTAGTGTAGAGGCCGGTGTGAGCGCCGTGCGCGTGCAGGATCGCGGTCAGCGCGGCCGCCGTGGTGCCCTTGCCGTTGGTGCCCGCGATGTGAACGCGCGTGGGCAGCTGAAGCTCGGGGTGATCGAGCGCGGCGAGGGCGCGACGCATGGCGTCGAGCCCGAGCTTCATGGCGAACTGGTTTTGGCGAAACAGGCGATCGCAGAAGGCGCGCCACGCGGCGTCATTGAAGGCGGCGGCTTCGCCGCCTAGCGCCTCATGCGCTGGCGTGATGGTAGGCAAAGCGGTCTTGAAGCTCCAGATAGCGCAGGTAGCGCTCGTAGCTGAGCTGGTCGGTGATCTGGAAGTGACCCTGGCGATCGACGGCGATCAGCTCATCGCGCACGAGCTGGTTGAGCAGCTGCTTGATCTCACCGATCTCAAGCGCGAGCACATCGGGGAGGTTGTCAGGGATGGGGACAGCCTGCTGGAAGCCCTGCTCAGCGAAGCGCGCGCTGCGGGTGACCTCGTGGTAGAGCTGATGGAGCAGGCGGCCCTGGTTATTGCGCAGGATGAGGTTGGAGATGCGGTACTGCGCCTGGGTGAGGCGCTGGCTCATCTTCTTGAGCATGCGCAGGGCGATGTCGGTGTTGCTGCGCATCATGTTCTCAAACTGCGCGGCGTCGATCGGGATGACGGAGGCGTCACGCGTCACCACCGCGGTGACCACGCGCGGCTGCTGATTGACCAGCGCCAGCTCCCCACAAAACTCGCCGGGTCCAAGCTCCTCGACGGTGATCTCGGAGTCGAACACGCGCTTGGAGATCCGCACGCGGCCTGACTTGATGACGTACATGCGATCGCCAGGCTCCCCCTCGCGAAAGAGCACGGTGCCCGTGGGGCACGCCTTGACGCCCTTGTCAGTAGTCGCCGCCTGTTCTTTCTTCGTCGCCAAAGCCAAGCCTCTCGCCAAGATGCGTCCTAGCGCAGGGCGCGTCACCTAGTGGCCCTGAGGCCAGCTCAAGGTGACGCGCGCTAGCGTGTGACTCGCCAGCCCGTCTGCGCTCCATGAGTCGTGATGGATGAGGTGGGTGGTCAGGTGCGATGCCATCCTTTCCAGGTCCTCGAAGGTGTCGACATCGTACCAGAACGCGAGCAGGGCATACAAGCGTCCAGCGCGCCGACAGCGCGCGAGGCTCTGGGCTAGGACCTGTGGGGTGCTCCACGCGATCTGGGCGAAGATCTCTGGCGCCTCGTGGCGAAGGCCCACCAGCACATAACCCCCATCAAAAGAAGGCACAAACGCCACCTCGGGCGCATC
>CAYXWB010000065.1:0-19949 GCA_964468515.1 uncultured Bradymonadales bacterium
CGACGGCCCCTTCACCATCGCCGACGCCACCACCCTCACCGAGGCGGGCTACGTCGGCGAGGACGTCGCGATCGTCATCGAGAACCTCTGTCTCGCCGCCAACCGCGACGTCGAGCGCGCCAGCCGCGGCATCGTGGTCATCGACGAGATCGACAAGATCAGCCGCCGCGGTGACACCCCCAGCGCCACGCGCGATGTCGGCGGCGAGGGCGTGCAGCAGGCGCTGCTCAAGATGGTCGAGTCGAGCAAGGTCATGATCACGCCCGAGGGCTCGCGCAATCGGCCCCAGCAAGAGCTGATCCAGGTCGACACCACCAACATCCTGTTCATCGCCTCCGGCTCGTTCGCAGGCCTGACCGACGTGATCGCCAAGCGCCAGGGTGAGAGCCGCATGGGCTTTGGCGCCGACACCTCACGCAAGACCGAGGTCTCCAACGCCCTGCTCAAGCACGCGCGCCCTGAGGATTTGACCAAGTTTGGCCTGATCCCTGAGTTTGTGGGCCGCTTCCCCGTGCTGGTCACGTTCGATGAGCCCGATGAGGAGATGCTCTTGCGCATCCTATGGGAGCCCAAGAACAGCCTGATCAAGCAGTATCAGAAGCTTTTTGAGATGGAGAACGTGAAGCTGCGCTTTCACCAAGAAGCGATGCAGGCCATCGTGCGCAAGTCGATCACGCGCCGCACAGGCGCGCGCGGCCTGCGCGCGATCATTGAGGAGGTGATGCTCGACATCATGTACGAGCTGCCCAGCCTGACCAACGTGCGCGAGTGCATCATCACCGAGGACGTCGTGCTCAAGCAGGAGAAGCCGATCTTAGTGTTCGAGAAGCGCAGCGCGTGAGCGAGCGGGTGAGGCGCGCGCGATGAGAAATCGCGCATCGCGCTTGCCTCTGGGGAGGGTTGTGCGCATGCTCCAAATTATAGAGGCGCTCTGGGTGTCACACCCCCTCGCCCTCTTGAGGTGACAGGAACGTCCCACGCGATGGGAGCTTGGCCCGTCCCCTCCCCCTCGCCCGGTGCTGTGATGGACAGCGACTTGCTCAGGCTGCGCGCCGCTCGTGCGACGCGCAGCGTTCACCAGCCCAACTCACCACCCTGGTATCCAGGCGCGGCCGATCTGCTGCTGCTCAGCGCGCCCCGATCGCCGCACCCCACGCCAACGCCCCAACCGAGCGCACCCCCTAGCGCCGCGCCGACGCCCACGAGCGGGCGACGCGTCTGGGTTAACCTGCTCGCCAGCTGGCGGGGCCTGGGGCTGTCATCGTGAGCCGCCTCAGCGCGCTGCACGCGTGCGCGGTGTTCAGCGCGCAGCGCAGCGGCTTTGCCTCCTCACGTCGCGCGCGTCATCAAGCGCGCTGAGCTCGCTGGGAAGCCCGCCACGCTCGACGCGTTGAGCTGATGGGCGAGCGCGAGGCCGCGTGAGGACAGCTGCACGCGCTTGGCGCGACGATCACGCTCGTCACGGCTCATCTCAACTATGACGACTGTCCTCAGCTGAGGGTGACCTGCTCGCCAGGGCGATTCACAAGGACGCCTCATGCCTGCGAGAGCGAGAGAGCACGAGGGTGGGATGCACACGCAAGGGTTCTGGTTCATGGCTGCTTGAACATGACGCGTAGAGCGGCGCGCTGGCGCATTTTTTTTGATCGGGGGGCAAGCGCGCATGTCATGCGGTCTCTCCAAGCGTTAACGCGGCGCGTCATGCAGGAATGCGCCGCTGTCGGGGTTGTGTTCTGGAGACAGGGGCCTAGCTTTGTCGCATTCGACTCTGTCAAGGGCCGAACTTGCGCTTGAAATCCCTTAAAAACAATGAAGTTTCACGTCGCTCCGCTGCCGGTTTTGCTTCGACAAGCGCGTCACCTGTGATAAGTTGACAGACGTGAAGCCAGAGACGATGTGCCGCCCGGGGCGGCCCACCCACCGTCTGACGCACAGGAACGCTGCGTCAGCGCGTGGCTACCCACTGCTTAAGCGCAGCCTGCCGCCAGGACGACACAGGAGGTGAGAGATGGCGAACCCCGTCCAGATCGATCATGGCCCGTTAAGCCCGCCCTTGATCGCGCCCGTTGAGCGCATCAACGATCGAGAGGCCTTACGCAAGTTCCTTCGCACGGACGCCCTCGCCAACGCTTACCCCTTATGTAACCTCGATCCGCTCTACTTCTCCTTTGGTCGCTGGTACGGCGTGCGTGACGCGCGCGGAGAGGTCAAGAGCGCGCTGCTGATCTACCAAGGCTTGAGCATCCCTGTCGTGTTCTGGGCGGGCAACAGCGGTGATGTGCACACCTTCTTGACCCAGTGCCGCGACGTGCTCCCCGCTCGCTTCCACTTCCATGTGCTCGACGCTCACCTGCCCGCGCTACAGCAGACCTTCCTCGTCTCCAGCGCCACCCGGATGTCACGCATGGGGCTCGCGCGTGAGCACTACGCGCCCGCGCCTCACGACGCACGCGTCGAGCGCCTGGGCCATCGCGACACAGCCGCCATCATGAGCCTCTACGCCCACTACCCCGACCACTTCTTTGAGCCCTATCAGCTCGAGTCGGGCCTCTACTTCGGCGTGCGCGACGAGAAGCTCGGCCTGAGCGCCATCGCTGGGGTCCACTTCGTCAACCCCGAAGAAGACATCGCCGTCATCGGCAACCTCGTCACCCACCCCGACGCCCGCAACCAAGGCCTCGCTGGCTTGTGCACCGCGCGCCTGCTCAATGAGGTCTTCGAGCGCGTCTCATTCGTCGCCCTCAACGTCCAAGCTGACAACGTGCCCGCCGTGCGCGTCTATGAGCGCTTCGGGTTCCAGCACAACAACGTCTTCTATGAGGGCCGCTGCCAAGACTGAGCGCGGCCGTCTGTATCCACCCCGCGTGACGAGGGAGGTGGCGTGGCCTAGACAGCCGCGCCACCTCTTTGATTAGGGGTCGATGCCGCGTCTGCCTTGTCTCACTCGCTCTAAAAGAGCAGCTGCTATAACGCGCACGAACCTCTCACACCCTTGTCAGGTGACGGCTACATACCATCCATCCGCGAGGCTGTGAGGGCCGTTGACCTGGCGCATCCAGCGGCGCGTGCGCTGCTCATAGAGGCCTCGATACATCGTCAAGAAGGTGTGCGCGCCAAGCGCTAAGCCTTGCTCGGGGAGGTGATCGCGCTCCAGCGCGCGCAGCCCGCTGACCTACGGGTGAAGCGCCTCGGGCGTCACGAGCTCAAAGCGCAGCGGCTCGCTCATCAGCCCAGCCTAGCAGGTTCGACAGCTGCACCAGCCCGAAGGTGTCCAGCCCATGCGCCTGAGCGAGGGTTCCGCAGTGTGCGTCGATCGCGCCGAGCGTGAGCGCGCCCTCACGCAGATAGTCTGGCGCGTCGGCGGCCAGGTAACAGCCCAGCAAGATGTGCTGCAAGAAGGGGTTGTGCGGCCCCTGCGGATCGCGCAGCCCCCGCGCCAGCGCCTGCGCGAAGTAGCCAGGGTGCGAGCCGGGGGCGGCGTGCTGCGTGGCGGCGGCGCTGAACATGGCATGCAGCAGCGGCTCATGGAACACGCAGTGGAAGCAAGGCAGCCCATAAGGGCTCGCCAGCCAAGCCTCGACCAAAGAGGGCCTGAGCGAGCTGACGCTTGAGCGCCCAGCGGCCAACACCGCCGCAGCCGCGGTCGCGCCTGTAGGCACGGGCGGCTGAGCTGGCGCGGGCGCTGCCGCTGCAACCTCCTCGCTTGCTTGGACGATCCCCGCTTAAAATCTCAGCTCGCGATGCACCGCGCGGGAGGTTGTGGGGAGAACCGAGCGAGCTTGAGGGCGCGTCGCATCGTTTAAAAGTGGGGGAGGTTGTGGCGAGCATCCCTCCCGACTGTGAGGGAGGGATGCTCGCGAGGGCAGGTGAGCAGTGATTGCGCGTGGGGGGTGTGGCGTGCATGATGGAGCCCTTGCACCGCACCCGCGCGACGTCGAGGTCAGATGACAACGCCAGCCCCCCTTGATCCTGCCCCACCGAGCGCGCTCACCAGCGTGCTCGACGCGCTGACGCGCGGCTGGGCGATGCTCGCGCCGCTGCTCGGCGCGCTGCCGCTGCCGTGGCTTGAGCCGTGGCGCCCCGCCATCAGCGCCGCCTCGCGCCTGATGCTGACCTTGGGCGAGCTGGTGGCGAGCAAGCGCGCCCTGCTCGCCAGCGGTGACTGGGCCGAGGTGGTGTCGCTGGATGAGGCCATCTGGGGAGAGCTCGTGACGTTGGGGGCTGAGCTGCGCTTGGCGCTGCCCGAGGGTGATGCCACGCTGGCGCTGGTGGAGGGGCTCGACGCGCTGATCAACCGGTGGGCGACGCAGCCCGAGGCGTTAGCGCGGCTGGAGGGCGCTTGGGGGCTCATCGAGCGCGTGGGCGATCAGCTCATGGCGCGGCTCGTCTCGCTGGCGATGTCACCGCCGCCTGCCGCGCCCTCCGCCGCGCATGTCGCAGCGGTGTTCGAGCGCGCGGACGCCGCGCTGGCGCGGATCATCGACGAGGTGATCCTGGCGCGCATGAGCGGCCTGGATCGAGGTGAGCCATGAGCGAGGCGCTGCGGCGCGCGCTGGCCGAGATCGTCGGCGCCCCGAACGTCTTAACCCGCGATGTCGATCGGCTCGCCTATCGCGAGGACTGCTGGCCGCGCGGCCTGATCTTGACCCGAGGACGTCAGCTTGAGGCCGTCGCGCCCGCCGCCATCGCGCAGCCGGGCAGCGAGGGCGAGGTTGTGGCGCTGGTGCGCTGGGCGCGCGGGGCGCAGGTGGCGATCGTGCCGTTTGGCGCGGGATCGGGGGTGTGCGGCGGCGCGCGCCCCGACGATGACGCGGTCGTGATCGACCTCAAGCGGATGCAGCACGCGCAGCCTGTCAGTGAGGATGGCCTGCTGCGCGCCCAAGCGGGCGCGCTGGGGATGACGCTTGAGCGCGAGCTGCTGCGTCAGGGCTACACGCTAGGTCACTACCCCTCATCGCTCTTGTGCTCCACGCTCGGCGGCTACTTGGCCGCGCGCAGCGCGGGCCAGCACTCCAGCCGCTATGGCAAGATCGAGGACATGGTGGTGAGCGCGCGGCTGGTGTCAGGGGCCGGGGAGGCCTTTGAGACAGCGCCTGATCCGCTCGACGCGCGCCCGAGGGCGCTGGCGCCCTCGCATGGCCACGACCTCACGCAGCTCGTGGTCGGCAGCGAGGGGACCTTGGGCGTGATCACGGCGGCGACCTTGCGGGTGCATCCGCGCACGGACTGGCGCGCCTATCGCGGGTTTCGCTTTCACAGCGTCGACGACGCGCTCGACGCGCTGCGCGCGCTGATGCAAGCGGGGCTTCGCCCCTCCGTGGTGCGCCTGTACGACACCTTTGACACGATGCTCGCCAGACCTCGCGGCGGCGACGACGACGCATCGCTAAGCGCCGCCAACGCGCCGACGCCTGGCCTGCTCGCGCGCGTGACGGGCTGGCTCGGCCAAGGCGTCGGGCGCGCGGACTTGAGCGATGAGGTGCGAGAGCGCGCGCGACAGCTCGCGCTGGGGTTGATGGCGCGCGCGCTGGGGCAGCCGCTGTGGCTCAACCGCGCCATCGACGCGCTGCCCGAGGACTGCCTCGCCATCGTCGGCTTTGACGGCGTCGGCCCCCTCTGGGCGCAAGAAGCGGAGCACGGATTCTCCCTTTTACGCAGCAAAGGTGAAGACTTAGGCGAGGAGCCTGGGGAGCGGTGGCTGGCACATCGCTATGATGTGTCTTACAAGCAGTCAGCGCTGTATGTGGCGGGCGCGTTCGTGGACACGTTCGAGGTGAGCGCGCCTTGGGCGCGGCTCAAGCCCGTGTACGACGCGGTGCGACGCGCGCTGGCGCCGCACGCGCTGGTGATGGCGCACTTTAGCCACGCCTACAGTGAGGGGTGCTCCATCTACTTCACCTTCTGCGGTTATGGCGCGGACCTCGACGAGACGTTGCATCGCTATGATACGGCGTGGCGCGCCGCGCTGTCAGCGGCCGCCGCAGCCAGCGCGTCCATCACGCATCATCACGGGGTGGGCTTGAGCCGCGCGGCGTGGACCTCGCGCGATCACCTCGGCGGCGCGCCGCTGTTCGCGGGCCTCAAGGCCGCGCTCGACCCTGACGGGATCATGAACCCCGGCAAGGTCTACGCGGAGGTGCGCTGATGACGCTATGGGGCGAACCGGATGACGACTTCTACGAGGCGCGCGGCTTGGCGCGCCCAGAGCGCGAGGCGCGCCCTGCGCGCCTCAGCGAGATCGCGCGCGCGCTAGAGACGGCGCGCTCGCCAGTGCTCGTGTTAGGCCATGGCGGCGCGCTGCGCGCGGGCGCGATCGGGGAGCGGCGCTTTGACGCGCTGCACCTGTCAGGCTGCGACGCGGTGCTTGAGGTGGATCAGCACAGCGGCTTGGCGCGCGTGGAGGCGGGCCTGAGCTGGGGCGGCTTGCAGGAGGCGCTGGGCAGGCTCGGCTTAGGCTTACAGCGCGCGCCGCTGGCGGCCTGGGGCGCGACGATCGGCGGCCTGCTCGGCGCCACGCAGCCGCCCACCATGACCTTCGGTGAGGGCGCGCTGCCCGCGCGCTGCGCGGGGCTGATGGGGCTGACCTCAAGCGGCCTCTACACCGCGCGGACTGCACCACGCAAGGCCAGCGGCCCCGATCTGCGCCACCTGTTCATCGGCGCCGAGGGCGCGCTGGGCGTGATCTTAGAGGTCACGATCTCGGTCGCGCCGCTGCAACCTGGACGCCTCTATAAGCTCAAAGCGCCCGACGTGGGCGCGCTGCTTCAGCAGCGCGCCCACGTCGCGGCGCTGGGATTGCGCGTGTCGTGGTCATGCTGGCGCGAGGGGGAGCACATGGTGGCCACGCACGGCCCCGAGGCGCTCTTGCGCGCGGCGGACGACGCGATGACGCGCGCGATGGGCGACGCGCTCCAGCTCGCGCATGGCCCAGAGGAGGCCGCGACGCGACGCGCGCTTGAGCGCGCGTGGCCCGCCAGGCGCGACGCGCCAGGCGCGTCGCGGCGTGTCCTCATCGGCTGCGCCATAGGTAAGCTCGCCGCGCTGGCGCGCGCCCTGGCGGGGCGCGCCGAGCTTGAGGTGCTGCGCCTGGGCCAGCACGAGGCGTTGCTGTGCGCGACGCTGCACGAGGCTCCCTCTGACCTCCCCCTCGACGACGCGACGCACTGGCAGCTCGCCCGTGACGACCGCACCGTGCGCTGGCCTCAGCATGCTGCTGAGCTGAAGACCTCGCTCGATCCTCACCGCCGCTTGGCGGTGGGCCCCTGATGTGTCGGAGGCTGTGATGTCCTTGTCAGAGCGCGCCAAGCGCGAGGCCGAGAACTGCACCTACTGCCCGAAGCTGTGCCGCTACACCTGCCCCGTGGCGGCGGCCGAGGGGCGCGAGACGGTGACGCCTTGGGCGTTGATGCGGCTGGTGGAGCTGGTGCGCTCGGGCGACGCGCCGCTTGATGATGAGGCCGCGGAGATCTGGCAGCACTGCACCGGCTGCGGCCAGTGCCAGACCGGGTGCAAGCACGGTCAAGATGTGGCCAGCGCCATGTGGCAGGCGCGCGCTTGGGCTCGGGATGAGGGCGCGCGGGTGCCAGCGCTCGACGCGGTGGTGGCGAGCTTCGAGGCGCGCGGCGCGCCGCAGGCGCTGCCCGCGCTGCCAACGCGCGCGTTGGGGCGCGTGGAGGAGAGCTTCGACGCGACCAGCCCCTTGGGCTACTGGCCGGACTGTCGCACGGTGGCGCGCGATCCCTCGCTGGTGCTGCGCTTTGGGCGGCTCATCACGCGCCTGACGGGCAAGAAAGCGAGGCTCTTGGGCGCGGGGCAGCGCGGGCCTGGGTGCTGCGGCTTCCCGCTGCGAAGCGCGGGCGCGCCGCAGGCGTTTGAGGCGCACTGGCAGACGGCGCGTCAGGACCTCGCGGGGGTGAGCTTGATCGTGACGGACTGCGCGTCGCTGGCCGCGATGGGGGGTGAGGGGCGCTGGGCGTGGCCGCTGGGCGTGCGCGTGCAGCACGCGGTCGCGTTCTTGGCGCCGCTCGTGGTGGAGGATCCCCCTGACGCGCGGCTTGCGACGGAGCGCGTCATGCTCCATGATTCATGCGTCGTAGGCCGTCACTTGAAGCTGTATGAGGCCACGCGCGCGATCGTGGCGACGATCTTCGAGGGCGCGCCCCAGGAGCTTGATCGCGCCCGTGAGGACGCCTCATGCTGCGGCGCTGAGGGGCTCTACCCCCAGGTCGCGCCCGAGGGCGCGCGGCGCGTAGCGCAGGCGCTGTGGGATCAGGTCGCGCGCGAGGGCGGCGACGCGCTGGTGTGTGGTCAGGCAGGCTGCGTGAGCGCGCTCAACGCGCTGCGCGAGGATGGCGCCATCGACGTGCTGGAGGCCACCTGCTTGGCCTATGAGGTCTGAGCGCTGACGCTGAGCGTCAGCGCGCTTTGTCAAGTCAACCCCGACGCCGAGCGCGTCGAGAAGCGAGCGAGAGCGAGGTATGCCAAGGCTGCTCAGGACCTTCGTGGTCGCCAACCCCACCAGCGGCTCCAGCGCAGTGCAGCGCGAGTGGGGGCGCGTGGAGCGCCGCCTCAAGAGCGCCCTGGATGAGTACAACGTCGCCTTCACCGAGGGCCCCGGCCACGCCACGCTGCTGACGCGCGAGGCGCTGCGTGCGGGCTGGGAGATGGTCGTCGCGGTCGGCGGCGATGGCACGCTCAACGAGGTCCTCAACGGCTTCTTTGAGCCCATCGACGCCGAGCAGACCTACGAGCGGCGCGACGGCTGGGTGATCCGCAAGGCCGACACGCTGACGCCGATCAACCCCGACGCCACCCTCGGCATCATCCCCATGGGCACAGGGGGCGACTTTCGCCGCACCCTGGGGATGATGGGCTCGTGGAGTGAGTCGGTGGACCGGCTGCACGGCGATGAGACGCGCGCCATTGATTTTGGCCAGCTCGGCTACGTCAATCATCAAGGGGCGCTGGAGGGGCGACTGTTCATCAACATCGCCAGCGCCGGGCTGTCAGGGCGCGTTGATGAGCGCACCAACAAGAGCTGGAAGGGCCTAGGCGGCACCGTCAGCTTCGCCCAGAGCTCGCTGCTGGCCTTCGCGACGTGGCGCAACGTGCAGGTGGACATGCGCCTCGACGAGGTCGAGGAGATCAACCAGTCGCTGCTCAACTGCGTGGTCGCCAACGGCCAATACTTTGGCGGCGGCATGCGCATCGCGCCGGGGGCCGACGTCGCCGATGGCGTGTTTCAGCTCGTGGTGCAGGGCGACTTCAACAAGCTTGAGGCGCTCCCGCAGCTGTTGCAGGTCTACAGCGGGCGTCACTTGGCGGCCAGCAAGGTGTGGAACCGCAACATCCGCTCGCTGTGGGTGAAGCCCGCGCAGGGCACACGCGACGCGGTGCTGCTCGATGTGGATGGTGAGCAGCCGGGCAAGCTGCCCGCGTGCTGGGACATGCACCCGCAGCGGCTGCGGCTCAAGATCTGAGCGCGCTCGCAACGCGCGCTGACACGCGCAAGAAACCCAGACGCCCTGTCTCACGACAGGGCGCCTGGGCTGAAAGGAGGAGTCATGCCATGGGGTGGACTGCTGAGGATGCTAGGTGTGGGCCAGACATCCTCGCCACCTCATGGACAATGATTAAACCTCGGGGCACGCGAGGCCATTCCACGCGGGCGAAAGATTTCATCGAAAGACGTTTCATTTCATCACCTTGAGCGCATCGCAAGCGCACCACATGGCGCTTTCTTGCGCGCACGAGCGCAGATTCCTTGCCTCCTGACGGGGCTGGATTAACCTCGCCAGCACAGCGCGTCACCGCACGCGCGCAACCTTGTCAGCGTGGCGAGTAAGCATGACCCGAACCTGGTACATTATCGATGATGCAGGCGCGCGCCCGGTCGCGCTGTCGCGCTATAGGGGCCAGCGCGCGCAGGCGCCGTGGCCCTCCTTCACGCAGGTGATCGTGCAAGCGAGCGCGCCGCAGGTGATCACGTCGCTAGAGCGGTTCGCCGCCGCGCGTGCCCGCGGCGAGGGTTCGCCGCTCGATGTGGCGACGCTGATCGTGGCGTCACGCGCCGATCTGACGCTGGTCGCGGAGCCTGACAGCGACATGGACTCGCGCTGGCTGGCGGATGAAGCGGTCGATGATCTGCTGGAATCACTGGGTCAGCGCGGGCGCGGCGCGTTCGTGGGCTATGACGCGGTGCTCGGCGCGCTGCATGTGATGTTGTTCGAGGAGGGCCGCCCCGCGCTGCTGTGGTACGACGCGCCCGCCCCTGGCCCAAGCCAAGCGACGACGTTTCATGCGGATGGGCGCTGCACCCAAGAAGACGCGCGCCGCTACGCGCAGCGCGTGCTGGGCTGTGAGGGCGCGCCCGCGCTGGACCGCTTCGCGTTCGTCGAGGCCGCGCTGTCGGCGCACTTAGGGTTGCGCGGCGTGAGCCCCGATCTGAGCGCTTGGCCCGGCGCGCGCACGCTGTCACTGCGCGCTTAATCCAAGGGAGGTGCGCCATGCGCGCGGTCGTGCAGCGGGTCAGTCAGGCGAGCGTCAGCGTCGAGGGTGAGGTGCTAGGCCAGATCGGGCCGGGCCTGCTGGTGCTCTTGGCCGCTGGCGAGGGTGATGATGACGCCGCCCAAACCTACACGCTCGATAAGATCCTCAACCTGCGGATCTTCCGCGATGAGGACGGGCGCATGAACCGCTCGCTCTTGGAGGTTCAAGGCGCGCTGCTCATCATCAGCCAGTTCACGCTCTACGGCGACGTGCGCAAGGGGCGTCGCCCCAGCTTCATCAAGGCGATGCACCCCACCCAAGCGTCACCGCGCGTGGACGCGTTTGTGGCGGCGGCCAAGGCGCGCGGCGTGACGCAGGTGGCGACAGGCCGCTTTGGCGCTGACATGCAGGTCGCGCTGGTGAATGATGGCCCTGTCACGATCCTCATCGACAGCGCGCGCGACTTTTAAACCCCACGGAGCCTTGCTTATGCGTCTGCTGACCGGGTGCGCCCTCTTGCTCGCGCTCGGGCTGAGCGCGTGCGCGAGCGCGCCTAAGCCGCTCGCGCCGATCAGTGACACGGACTGGCCCATGGCCAGCCGAGACGCCGCCCGAGGCGGCGCCATCGAGGCGCCCGAGCTGGAGACGCCGCACGTCGCGTGGAAGCTGCGGGTGGGGATCCAGGGCTGGCTCAACAGCCCTATCATCATCGCGGACACCGTCTACACAGGCAGCGCGGGCGACGTGTGGAACGAGGATGATGCCAGCGATGGCGTCTACGCGGTCGATCTGACGCGCGGCACGCTGCGCTGGTTCACCCCGCTCGGCGCGGACGTCAACGGTATCGTGGCCACGGGCGCGCTGATCGTGGCGGCGGTCGAGTCAGGCCAGCTCGTGGCGATGCGTCGCGACACAGGCGCGCTGGTGTGGGCCAGCGACCTCACCGACGCCAAGCTCTACAGCGCGCCGCTGGTGGTTGGCGAGCTTGTCGTGGTGGGCGCGGGTGATGGGACGCTCAGCGCGATCGACGCGACCACAGGCCAGGTGCGCTGGCAGCATCAGCTTGATGGCGCGGTGCGCGGCGGCGCCTCCAGCGATGGTGCGCTCATCTTCGCGGGCAGCCAAAGCGGCCAGCTCGTGGCGCTGGACCTTCAAGGCGCGCTGCGCTGGAGCCACCACTTCAAGGCGCGCGCCGACGGCGCGCTCGTGGCGGCGGACGACGCCGAGGCCGTCGCCCCCGTGAGCTTCTACGCGGCGCCGCTGGTGAGCGGCGCGGGCGTGGTCGTCACCTTCGCGCGCGAGGCGCTCTATGAGCAGCCGCCCGCCGCGATGCTTGAGCGCGACACGGGCGCGCTGCGCTGGCGCGCGTTCGCGCCGACTGGCCCCATCGCCCTCGTCAAGCGGTATGGCAGCGCGCGCGGCGGCGCGACGCTCGGCCCTGACAGCGTGGTGTTCGGCGTGGCGCTCAACAGCGGCGTGGTGAGCGTGGGGCTGAGCGATGGCTTGGTGCGCTACATCGCGCGTCACGGCGCCTGCATGCTCACCCACTGGTCCACCCCCGCGCGCGTCGGTGAGCGGTACCTGCTGCCTCGCACGGATGGCGCGCTCTACGCCTCGCACGATCCTTACGGCGTGGCAGACTGGGGCATCTATCTTGGCGAGGTGACGCGCATGGGGGAGCGCTATCCGGTGGCCAACCGCACCGTCCGGGATGAGTGTCGCTGGGAGACGAGCGTGGGCGAGGGGCTGTATGCGCCGCCCGCCGTCGCCGCCGATGGCAGCGTCTTGATCGGCACGGGGCAAGGCTACCTCGTGAAGCTCATCGAGGCGCCCTCGCCGTGATCACCGCGCGCGCTGCAAGCGCCAAGCTTACTTCGACGATCCCCGCATAAAATCTAATCCAGCGACGCATTGCTCAAGAGGTTGTGGGGAAGACAAGCCGCGTGGAGGGGCCGCAGCATCGCTTGAATTAGACCTCCCCAGGCCACCGCTCGTGCGCAGCGTGCGTCCCCGTCAAGCGCGCGGCATGCGTGACAAATCCAGCCTGTGATCGAGGCGATGCATCGCACCATCGCGCAGGGGCCGAGCGTGCTGGGCAGGCCGCTTGAGCGTCCGGCGCGGGCGATCACGGGGCTGGTGTATGGGCGCGTGCGCGGCGTCACGCAGCGCGCGCGGGCGCGAGCCTCGAGCTGGCGCTGGAGCGCGCCTTAGCCGGCGGGGATGGGGCGAGGGATGTTCATGTGGTTGAGCACCGTCTCGACGATCTTGCGCACGCGCTCAAACTCGACATCCTCGGCGAAGACGACGGTCAAGACCTCCTCATCCAAGTGCACCATATAGACGTGCTCTTTGACGGGGGTGGCGGGTTTGCCGACGCCGGGCATGTCGACGTGGACCTTGGCGTTGCTCTGGCGCAGCACCTGGGCTTGACCGCGCGCGCCGAGCACCTCACCCTGTGGCGAGATGATCAGCGCGGCCTTGATGAGGCTGCTCTCAACGAGCGTGCTGAGGAGTTTGTCGTAGGCGACGCTCAAGGGGATCCTCCAACGGGGAGAGGGATAAATCAGGGTGAGCCCAGACGCAGCATAGCGCGCTAGCGCACGTCTGGGAATCCTGCTCGCGCGCGCGGATGCAGGTGCGCGCGCCGCGTCATCACATCAGCGCCGCGCTTGGCGCAGCGCCTAGGAGAGAAGATGTCACACCGCCTGCTGATCGGGATCTTGCTCATCGCGACGCTCGGGTGGGGATGCGAGGGCAAGCCCCCAGGCGCATCCCAAGCGACGACCAGCGCCACGAGCGCATCCCAGGCCGTCGCGCACCCTGCGCCGCGCGAGGTCGTGCTAGAGCTCTCGCCAGACTGGCCCGCCGACGCGCCCTCTCACGACGCGCTGCGCGCGGCGCTCCTCGCGCGCCTGAGCGCGGGGCCGATGAGGCCCTCGCCAGGTGGCGAGGGCCCAGAGCTGCGCTGGCGCGCCGCGCGCATGGCGCGCGGCGCAGACGGCGCCGTGGCGTGGCTGTGGCAGTGTGGGCTGGCGCGCGAGGGGGCGCCGCTGGCCCAAGACACGCTCCTTGAGCCCGCGCCCTCCCCCGACGCGCTCACCACCCCCTGCGTGAGCGCCCTAGAGGCCCAGCGCGAGGTCACCCTCGCCAGCGACGACCAGCTCGCCGCGCTGCTCACGCGCCGCGACGCCCTGCCCGTCTCAGCCGCCGTGATGGCGATGCGGCGGCTGCGCGACGCCGAGCGCAGCCAGGACGCAGCGGCGCTGCGCCCCTGGCTCGCCAGCGATCACTTGGAGGCGACGCTGACGGCGGCGGGGCTGCTGGCGATGTGGCGCGACCCAGGCGCCGATCGTCCGATGGTGGAGGCGGCCGAGCGCGTCAGCCGCCTGGGCGCCTCCCCACACTACGCCACGCTGCTCACGCTGCTCGGTGACCTGGGCAGCCCCGAGGCGACGCGCTACCTCACGGCGGTGCGAGACGGTCACGCCGACGCGCAGGTGCGCGAGGTCGCCTCCCAAGCCCTTGAGCGCGCCAAGCGGCGCCCGGAGGCGCCATGAGCGAGGTCGTGCGGGTGACGCGCGAGGGCGCGCTGTGGTGGATCACGATCGCGCGCGAAGACGCGCTCAACGCCATCAACTTTGAGGTCATGGCGGGGCTAGAGGCGGCGATCCAAGCGGCGCTTGAGGAGGATGAGGCGCGCGTCATCGCGCTGCGCGGCGCGGGCGCGCGCGCGTTCATCTCGGGCGGCGATCTGCGCGCGTTCGCGCCGCTTGAGCGCGCGGCAGATGCGGAGCAGATGGCGCGCCGCATGCGCGCGATCCTCGACGCGCTAGAGGCCGCGCCGCTGTGGGTGATCGGGTGCGTCAACGGCGACGCCTACGGCGGCGGCTGTGAGACATTGCTGGCGTGCGATCTGCGCATCGCGCGCGAGGGCGCGCGCCTGGGCTTCACGCAGGCGCGCTTTGGCCTGCCGCCGGGCTGGGGCGGCTTGACGCGCTTGGTGGAGCTTGTCGGCCCAGCGCGCGCGACGCGCTTGCTGGCCTTACAAGAGCTCCTCGACGCGCGCGACGCGCGCGACTTAGGCTTGCTCGACGCGGTGCATCCTCCCGAGGATCTAGAGGACGCCACCCGCGCGCTGGCGGCGCGTGTGGCGTCGCACGATCGCGCGCTGATCGCGGCGCTCAAGCAGGGCGCGCGGCGCGCCGCAGGCGCGTCGCGCGCGGCGTCGATGGAGGCGGAGCTTGGGCCGTTCACCGAGCGCTGGGCCAGTGAGACACACCACGCGCTGGTGCGGGCGTTCTTGGACCGCGCGCGTGAGCGCGCTGGCGCGTGAGCGCGCCCAGCTAGCTCAAGCGATGTGGCGCGAGCAACCTCCAGAGTGACAGGCGTGATGGCCGCATAAAATGGGCAGCTCACGCATGTCATCACGCGCGACGCGCCTCACTGGACGCGCCCGATCGCCTCGCGCAGCGCGGGCGCGGTGTTCGCGTCAGTGGCCATGCGCTGGAGCAGCGCGTCAAAGCGCACATCCGACGCAGCCTCAAAGCCCACGCGCGTGAGCAGCAAGAACAGGTCGAGCTCGACGGCGCTGGCGCTGGCGTGTTGGGGCAGTTCTTGCGCGATGGTGGTGAGCAGCCAGTCGCGATCAGCGCTGGTGCCCGCGATGGCGATGGTGCGCGCCATCTGCCCGCGCGTGGTGAGGCCGCGCCGCGCGGGCCACTGCTCGCGCATCAAGCGCGCGCCGCGCGCGTTGCCTGCCCAGGCCATCGCCTCAATCCAGCGCGACTGATGGGCGCTGTGCGCCGGATCGTTCAGGCGCGCCTCCAGCAGCTGCTGCGTGAGGTCGGGTTGGGCGAGCTCCAAGCCGCGCTCGCGCAGCGCGGTGAACAGCAGTCGGATCACGAGGCTCATGCGCGGATGCCCCAGCTCGCTGGACAGCAGCTTGGCGGGCAGCCCAGGCAGCCAGTCCTCGATGGGGCGCGACGGCGGCAGCTGTCGCCACACGCCGCGCTCGCGCACGATCACGTCAAGGCGGATCGCCTTGTCGGGGCGGATCGGGTCAGGGCGCAGGGTGATGAGCTCAAAGCGGCCATCGCCGTCGAGGTCATCGAGCACATAGTCCACGCCGAGCGCGGGCAGCTGCGTCAGCTCGACGAGCGCGTCATCGCGGCGCACATACAGGCCGAGCGTCGCGGGGCGCACCTCATCGGTGTCACCGACCACGAGCAGCTCGCGCGCGCCATCGCCGTCGAGGTCGACCACCTGGATGTAACCCGGCTCAAAGCGCTCAGGCAGCACAATATCGGGGAGCAGGCGGCGCGGCTTGGAGCTGTCCTGCATCGTGTAGACGAGCACGCGTCGATGCCACGCGTCGTCGGGGGCGGGGTCTTGCAGGTGCAAGATCAGCTCTTGGGTGCCATCGCCATTCAGATCAGCGCGGGTCTGGCCGATGACGCGCGTGGCGCGGCTGTCTTGCGTGACGAGCAGCGCGTCGCGACGCAGCAAGAACTCGGGCGTCATGGCGCGCGGGGCGTCGGGGTCGGGGGCGTCAGGGGTGGTAGCGCAGGCTGCTGTCGCGAGCGACAGCAGCGCGGCGAGCGCGAGCGCGCGCATACAAGACCTCATGTGGTGATGAGGGGTCGCGCAGGCGGCCTCAGAGGAGGTCGCGCGCGATGAGCTGTCCCCAGATGATGTCGTGGAGTGTGTCCACGGGCAAGGTCGCGTCAAGGCGCACCACGGGCCAGCCGCGCGCTTCGAGCAGCTCAAAGACCTCACGGTAGCGGCGCGTCAGGCGCGCGAGCTTGTCGCGCGTCTCGTACAGGTCGCGGCTGTGGCGCTGATCGAGGCGCGCGAGCGCGACCTCGACGTCAATCTCAAAGGCGAAGGTGAGCGAGGGCGCGCGCGCGCGGCTGTTGAGCGCGTCCACCCACGCATAGTCGACGCGCTCCTGAGCGCCCGCCTCGCTGGCCTCCACATCGCCCTGATAAGCGAGCGAGGAGGGGACGTAGCGATCGCAGATGACGTGCACGCCGCGCTCAAGCGCGGGCACGATCTCAGCGGCCAGATGATCGAGGCGATCGGCGGCGAACAAGGCGGCGAGGGTCTCGCGGGTCATGGGGGCGTGAGGCTGGCCGGGGCGAGCGATGGCGATGCGCATGGCGAGCATCTGGCGGATCATGACGCCGATGGGCCCATCACTGGGCTCGCGCGTGGCGAGCGCGGGCGCGCCTTGGGCGCGCATGCGATCGAGCAGGCGCTGGGTCTGCGTCGTGGTGCCCGCGCCGTCGATCCCTTCCATCACGATGAACGAGGCCATCGCGCTCACCGCGCCGGGGTGCTGGCCGCCCCAAAGAAGCTCAGGCCCTGGAAGGTGTGCAGCAGCGTCCCCGCGCCGGTCTGCTCATTGAGCAAGATCAGCTCGCCGCGGTTGTTGAGCCCGTAGAGGTTGCCCCACGCGGCGGTCAGCGCGAAGATGTTGCGAAAGCCCGTGCTGCCCAAGATGTTGCCCGTGGCGCCCTGCTCGCCATGCGAGATCAGCACGAGCGAGTCATCCTCGTCGGTCTTCTTGCTGGTCATGTACAACGTGTCAGCCTTGTTCAAGACGCAATCACCGCTGGAGTAGACGTCAGCCTGCATCTGCCCTACGCGCGTCGCGATGCCCGTGGTGAGGTCGATGCGAAAGAGCTTGTCTTCGGCGGTGGCGTAGCCCACGCCATCGCTCGTGATGGCGAGGCCGTTGACGTCGACATCACGCACCGCGTTGCCCAGGCCGCTCTGGTTGACCTCCTGCCAGCCGAGGCCCTCCTCATAGCGGTAGAGCTGCTCGCGGCTGATGCCATAGAGCACGCCATCGGCGGGGTTGGTGTCGAGGTCTTGCAAGGTCGGGCGGTTAGGCATGACCACGTTGGTCATCTCACGCGCGGTCTTCTTGAAGGGGTCGATCTTGTAGAGCTTATCGGCGGAGTGGGCGAAGAACTCGCACACGAGCCCCCCGTTGACCCGACCATCGCAGTTGTTATCAATGTCATCGCAGATTTCTTGGCGCTGTGAGGAGCGACGCGGATCGTTATCATCGCAGTCGCTGCCGCCGCACTCTGGGGCCAGATCGCCGTCAAAGTCTTTGTCACACGCAGGATCGGGGACATCGATATCAGGCGTCACGTCGCTGGGGTCCATATCAGGCGTGTCGACAGGGGCGTCGGTGTCGGGCGTCTCATCGGGCACCTCAAAGACCGCCTCACAGCGGCCCAGAGTCTCATTATAGACCTCACCCGCGAAGCACATCGGGTCCGCATCGGGTGCAACATCCACGGGATCATGGCTCGGCGGCGTGTCGTCGCTGCAAGCGGCGAGGGCGCAGAACAGGAGCGAGAGCGCGAGCGGGCGACGTATCATGGGGGGCTCCGACATGGACACGAGATGAGCGTGATGAGGCGCTGAGAGACATTATCGCACATCCCTTCGCGCGCGGCCACTTTGCCGATCCTATGCCTATGGCGTCAAGTGAGACGACCGTGACAAGCGCTCATGCGCGCGGCGCGGGATCGAGCTGATAATAGCGCTGCAACACCTCGTACAGATCGGGCGCCTCACGACGCAGCGTGCGCGGGCGCTCAAAGAACGCCTCGGTCGCCACGGCGAAGAGCTCCGCCTCATTGATCGCCCCATACGCGCGCAAGACCCCACGCTCAGGCGCGCTGCGCAGCTGCAGATAGTGCGCGGTGAGCACCTGCGCCCACGGGCCATAGTCAGCGCGCGCGTGCAGCGGCGGCGTGCCATCAAACGCGCCATCGCTCACATCGAGCACATGCGCGAGCTCATGGATCGTGGTGTCATGGCCATCGCGCGGGTTCACCAGCCCATGCTTGACCGCATCCCAGCTCAGCACCACCGTCCCCCACCGATGCGCCTCGCCGTAGATGATCATCCCATCGCGCTCAGGGTGTACATAGTGGCTGGGATAGAGCACGACCTCGGTGAGGCGATCGTAGCAGTCGAGCGAGAGGTTGCGCGCGATGCGCGCGGCTTGGCCCGCGATCACGACCTTCATCTCATCCGTGACGCGCAGCCCGCGCACGCCCACCCAGTGCTTCTCCCAGACGAAGACCTTGAGCTGCGTCTCAAAGCGCGCGCGCGCCTCGTCTTCGAGCTTGGCGGCGAACGGCAGCTTCGCCTTGATGATCGCTTGCCAGCCTTGCGGCATCGGCTCACGCGCGAGCTTGCGGCGCTTGCGGGAGCGAAAGAAGGCGAACAGTCCAGCCACAGGCGACCTCGCGAGGGGTGCGTCAGCGCGACTTGAGCCGAATGCGCCAGACGCGCCACAGCGCTTGGGCGGCGATCTGGGGCGTCATCTTGGAGGCGCCACGCGCGCGATCCGGGAAGTGGATCGGGACCTCGCGCAGCGACAAGCCGCGCAAGATCGCGCGATGTTTCAGCTCGATCTGAAAGACATAACCTGAGGCCTCGACGGCGTCGAGATCGATCAGCTCCAGCGCCTCGCGCCGCCACGCCACAAACCCTGCGGTGAGATCGCGCACCGACAAGCCGAGCACCGCGCGCGCATACAAACCACCGCCACGCGAGACGAGCCTGCGCACGAGGCCCCAATCCTGCGTCGCGCCGCCGGGCACATAGCGCGATCCGACCACGACGTCATGACGCTCAAGCTGGGCCAGCAGCGCGGGCAGGTAGCGCGGCGGGTGGCTAAAGTCGGCGTCCATCTCGATGAGCGCGTCGTACTGGCGCGCGATCCCCCAGCGAAAGCCCTCACTGTAGGCAGGCCCCAGCCCCTGTTTTCGGGCGCGATGCAGCACATGCACGCGGTCATCGCGCGCGGCGAGCTGGTCGGCGAGTCGGCCGGTGCCATCGGGGGAGGCGTCGTCGATGATGAGCAGGTGGGCGTGGGGCAAGATGGCGAAGATCGCAGGCGCGATGAGGCCGAGGTTGTCGACCTCATTATAAGTGGGCATGCAGATCAACACGCGCATGGCAGGCGGCTCCAGGGGGCAAGTCACAGCGGCGGCGCGACCCTAGACCAAGCACGGCCCGCTTGACAAGCGGGCCTGCGGCTTGTTTGTGAGGGGCGGCGACGATGCGAACGCGGGCGCGCTTGAGCGCAGGCGCGCACGGTGCATCTACGCATACTCCCCGCGCATCACCGCATCGCGTCAACGGGAGCGAGGTGGTGAGGTTGAGGTTCTTGGCTGAGGGTGTTGGTGCCAGAGCGCGCTTGTTGCGCTTGACAGGGGCGCCTCGCGCGGCGCATGGCCTAGCCCAGAGGTGAGCGCTGATGGAGGTGGTCATGGCGATTGATAAGCGCGCTTGGGTGAAGCGGATCGGGCTTGTGGCGGGGCCGCTGCTGGGGGCGCTGGTGTACGCCGCGCTGCCTGAGCAGTACGGCGCGCTTGATGCGCTGGTGCCGCTGTCGCACGCGGCGCGGGTGAGCGCGGCGGTGGGGGTGT
>CAYXWB010000066.1:0-19459 GCA_964468515.1 uncultured Bradymonadales bacterium
TGCGACGCACCGCGTGGGAGGTTGTGGGAGCGCGACGCGCGAGGAGCGCGGCCCAGCGGGCCTCGTATAGGTCAGGACGCCGCCCGCAGGGCCGCGCCCCAAGACGGCGTCAGCGATTGAAGCTGCGCCCGCGCAGCTCAGCGGCCTGCTTGCGAAAGCTTGCGACGCGGCGCGCGTCAAGCGCCCCTTGGGCGACGGCCTGCTTGACGGCGCAGTCAGCCTCGTGCTCATGGGCGCAGTCGCGGAACTTGCACTGAGCGGCGATGGCGATCACGTCCTCAAAGCTCTCGCTCAGGCCACCCTCGCTGTGCCACAGCTGCAGCTCGCGCATGCCGGGGGTGTCGATGAGCATGACGCCATCGGGCATGACGATGAGCTGGCGTGTGGTGGTGGTGTGGCGGCCCTTGGCGTCAACCTCGCGCACGGCGGCCGTCTGCTGAAGCTCCCGGCCATACAGCGCGTTGACCAGAGTAGACTTGCCCACGCCCGAGGAGCCGATGAGCGCGACGGTCTGGCGCGGCTGAAGCAGCGCGCGCAGCGGCTCAAGCGTGCGCTCGTCGGTGGCGCTCAAGCATAAGATCGGCGTGTCAGGGCGCGTGATGGTGGCGAGCTGCTGCAGATAAGGCGCAGGATCATCACACAGGTCGGCCTTGGTGAGCACGAGCGCGGGGGCGGCGCCGCTGTCGTGCACCATCGTCAGGTAGCGCTCCAGGCGCGAGAGGTTGAACTCTTGGTTGAGCGAGCTGACCACAAAGATGGTGTCGAGGTTGGCGGCCATGACCTGAGGGATAAACCCGCGCGAGCCTGCGGCCTGACGGATGAGCGCGCTGCGACGAGGCAGCGTGCGCCAGACGCGCGCGTTGGCGTTATCACCGTGCTCAAGGATCACCCAGTCGCCCACCGCGGGCAGCTCCTCGCGACCGCGCGCGTGATGAAACAGCGCCGCGCGCGCCGCAGCGTGCACGATCGTGGCGCCCGTGTGGACGAGGTAGCTCTTGCGAAACCCCTCCACCACGCGCCCGATGGCGCCGCGCGACAGATCGCGCGCGGTGACGTGGGCGCGCATGGCGTCATCAAGCCCCAGCGCCTCTAAGCTCAAGGGCGGATCGACCTGTTCAACTTGCATGCGTGCTCATTCGCCAACAGGGAGCGTGTGCAGCGGGGGCAGACGCACAGCGCGTCGCGCCTCTCACCGGCCATGGTGTAGCGCACGCGCGCGCCTAGCGCGAGCCTGATCCGCCGCCGCTCCCTGCAGAGCGACGGCCTCGTCTTTGACAACGTGGGCCAAGGCGATCGTGTGCGCCCCGGCGAGCTGCGCTGGCGCCGCCGAAGCTGGGAGCTGAGCGCGGGCTTGACGTGTTGGGGTCAGGCTCGCGCGTGTCTAGGTGCAACGCGAGCGCAGAGGGGCTATAAGCTAGATATAGGCGCCCACGCCGCCCTCTCACCTCAGGATCGTCTATGCGCATGCTCCAAGCGCTGCTCACCGCCACCCTCACGCTCTCACTGACGGGATGCATCTTCCTCAGCGAAGAGACGCCCCCCCATGGCTCCTCCGCGCTCGACGCGGCGCCCGATCTGATCGACGCGACCCCCGATGCGCCATCACAGCTCATCGACACGCCGCCTGAGGCGCCCGACGAGGCGCCCGATGCGATCGACGAGGCGCCCGATGCGATCGACGACAGCCCCCCTGAGATGCCTTGCGCGCTTGAGGCCACTGAGCAGGAGTACTGCGCGAGCGAGGGCGCGCAGTGCGGTGAGCTGACCGTGCGCGACTCATGCGGCGCGCAGGTCACGATCAGCTGCGGCGAGTGTGACAGCGGCACCTGCACGGACAACCGCTGTGATGGGTGCGTCCCAGAAGATGACGCCACCTTATGTGCTATCAACGGCAGCTGTGGCGTGCTCATCGTGGCGGACCGATGTGGCGAGGACCGCAGGATCGACTGCAGCACGATAGGCTGCCAAGGTGAGGGGACGAGCTGCGATCCTCTCTCAGGGCAGTGCAGCTGCGCTGGCGAGCAGGCGTGTCCCCAGGGCCGCACCTGCGGCGACTTCGTCAACGCCTGTGGCCAGCAGGTAGCGTGCGGCACGTGTGATGGCGATGAGCGCTGCGAGGAGGACAGCGGCACCTGCTTCTGCCCCATCCCCACCTGCCCGACCACCGCTGAGTGTGGCAGCGTGACCAACAGCTGCGGTAAGACACGCACCTGTGGCGAGGCGTGTCCTGGTTTGGGGGAGAGCTGTGATCCTGATCAGCTCCAGTGTGTCTGCGACAACACCCTGTCAGATTCGCAGCTGTGCGCGCGCTCCGGGCGTGAGTGTGGGATGACCACCGTGGACCTGTGTGGTGAGTCCAAGCCGATCAGCTGCGGCGGCTGTAGCAACCCCTTGTTTCAGGTCTGCAATCCCATGGGCCGCTGCGTCGGACGCCTCTCACCTTGATGACGCCTCGCCCGCTAGGGCGGAGCGGCGCCGCGCTGGCTTGATCAGCGCGGTCAGTCAGCACTTGACACCCACACCGCCGAGCCGAGCTTGAGGAGACGCCACGGGCGAGGGTGAGGCGCGCTGCCGTGTGACATCGTGCCTCGACGATATTTTGCTAGATGATTGATTTTCTAAATGATTTCCCACTTAGGATCACCCATGCGCCTGCCGCAAGCGCTCCTCCTCGCCGCGCTGTTCGCGCCGCTCTCGGGCTGCATCTTCATGAGCGAAGAGGCGCCGCAGCTCAACGCGCCCTCCCCATCCGACGACGGCCTCCACGACGTGCCGCACGACCTCATCAAGCCGCCCGGTCATGAGCTTGACGTGCCCCCTGATAGGCCAGACGCTCCTCACGACCTCGACGCTGAGCCTGATCACGATGGCACGCCCGATCAAGACGACTGGCCAGCTCAGGATGAGGTGGCCGATCTGGACATGACGCCCGAGCTTGATGAGCCGCCCGACGAGCCGAATGAGATGGGCTGCACCGCCCCGACGCCTGGGCCCGAGGCGTGCGAGCAAGCTGGGGCGCAGTGCGGGATGGTGCTCGTGCTCGACGCGTGTGGTGCGTCACACCCCGTCGACTGTGGAGGCTGTGAAGGGGGCGCGTGCATCGCCAACATGTGCGAGGCCTGTGAGCCAGAGACAGACGAGGCGCTCTGCGCGCGCGAGCAGCGCTGCGCCCCGTTCATCACAGATGACCGCTGCGGGGTCACGCGCCAAGTGAGCTGCGCCGCCTCCTCATGCGATGAGACGCTGACGCGCTGTGACAACCTCACAGGACAGTGTGTCTGCGATGATCCTGACCCCTGCCCCACCGGTCGCGTCTGCGGCATGGTCACAGACGCTTGCGGCAAGCCGGTCAGCTGCGGCACCTGTCAGGACGATGAGCGCTGCGATGAGGCCGCTGGCGTGTGTGAGTGTCCGATGCCCACCTGCCCGCAAGGTGCGACGTGTGGCACAGTGACCAATGATTGCGGTCAGAGCGTGAGCTGCGGCACGTGCGACAGCTTTGACGAGCGCTGCAATACGGCGCAACTGATGTGCGAGTGCGCGCCGCTGCCGAGCAGCGCTCAGATGTGCAGCGCGGTGAGCCAAGAGTGCGGACCGCTGCTCGTCATGTGGTGCGGGCAAAGCCAAGAGATTGATTGCGGCGGCTGCCCCAATGACAAGCAGTGCAGGACGGGTGGCCCCCGCGCTGGCACCTGCCCCGGCGCTTGAAGCGAGGCGGGCGACGCCACACCTTCAACGCGCCGCCTCAGCGGCAGGAGGGTTTGGTGGGCGAGCTTGGCGCGCTGGCGCGTCAAGCTCAAGCATCACGCGCGCTGAGCAGCCGCCGTCGTCAGGGGAGCGGTCTGAGGCCGTGACGACAGGAGGTTAGGCACAGCGGGCTCAAGGGTGAGGCGCGATAGGCGGCGCGACGCCCTCCTCCATCAAGACCTGCGCGACGCAGCCGGCGACTTGGGAGGCGAGCTCGGTGCAGTGGTGATGGCGCGCTGTGCTGTGAAATTCAGCAAAGGGGGCGGTGAGATCATTGCAGATGATGGAGGCGCTGTGGGGGACCGCGCGCTGCTGCCACAAGGCGCGATAGCGCCACGCGGCCCGCTTGAGGGCCTCGGTTGGAGGCCCTGTGGGGTCAGGATCGCCCAGCAGCTCACCCAACACGAGCTCACCGGCCTTGATGGCGCCGCACTCACCGCAGCCGGTGAGGCCACCGCGCCGCAGCGCTTGGTAAGGGGCGCTGGGCAGGCCAAAGGTCTGGGCGATGGCGATCCCACAGGAGCGATGGGGGACGAGCTGGCCATCGTAGAGGGTGAAGGCGAGCTGCTGAGCGCGCGCGATGAGGTCGGCCATGGACAGGTGCTGCTGCGACATGGGGATCTTCCGCGCGCGCGGCGCTCAGCTCTCGTTGACGGAGCCGAGCAGCTCTTTGTTGGACTGGGTCTTGCGGATGCGCTTGAGGACCCAAGTGAGCGACTCCTCTTTACCCATCTCGGAGAGGTAGCGGCGCAGGGCGGGGACCTTGCGCTGCTCCAGCTCATTGAGCAGCGCGGCCTCCTTGCGTGTGCCGCTGGGGCCGATGTCAACGGAGGGGAACAGGCGGCGCTGCGAGAGCTGACGATCGAGGATCAGCTCCAGGTTGCCGGTGCCCTTGAACTCTTGAAAGATGACCTCATCCATGAGGCTGCCGGTCTCGACGAGGGCGGTGGCGACGATGGTGAGGCTGCCGATATCTTCGAGCTTGCGGGCGGCGCCGAACAGCTGGCGGGGGCGATCGAGCGCGCCAGCGGACACACCACCGGAGAGGATCTTCCCGGCGGGCATGTTGTTGTTGTAGGCGCGCGCCAGGCGCGTGATGGAGTCGAGCAGGATGAGGACATCCTGCCCGTCGAGCATGCGCTCGATGGCGTCGGTGAAGACGCGCTCCGCGATCTTGATGTGATTCTGGGAGGGCATATCAGAGGTCGAGGCGATGACCTCAATGGGGATGTTGCGCTTGAAGTCGGTGGCCTCCTCCGGGCGCTCATCGACCAGCAGCGCGATCTGATGGATCTCAGGATGATTGGCGTGCACGGCCTTAGCGATGGTCTGCAAGATGGTGGTCTTGCCGGCCTTCGGGGGGCTGGTGATGAGGCAGCGCTGACCTTTGCCGATGGGGGTGACCATGTCAATGATGCGGCCGATGGACTCCCCTGGCGAGGTCTCCAAGCGGATGCGCTCATTGGGCTGGATCGGCGTATGATCCGACATCTTGAGGATCAGCTCATCCAAGCTCAGCGCTCTCTTTTGCGCGTTAGCTTGTTGACGCTGACGAGGACGACGCCGACGCCGCGCGCCTTGGTTGTTCTTGGAGTCCTGACTCATGGGCTCTGCATAGGCGGTGTGGGGGTGGCAACCGCGCGCATGGCGCGGCTACGTCTTGGCGTACAAGCCACCACAGATCCAGGTGAGGTGAGGGTGACGAGGCGCCTGACGGGACCATGTCAGGCCCGGGAGGAGCCACCGTAAGGTCGTGCGCTCTGCGCCATGAGATGACGCAGCACGAGGTGCCAGCTGATGGGGGGGGATGGTGTGGGGAGCTGAGCTCAGGCGTCGGGTGTCAGAGCACCCATAACCACACATCACGTCAGCCCACTGTAGGCCAAAGGCCTACCTCACGTCAACGTCCAGATTCACCGCGCGCTTAGCTCACGCCTGCATCGGCGCCCAGTCGAGCTGACGCATGGCCTCATACAGCACGATCGCCGCCGCGTTCGACAGGTTCAAGCTGCGCACCTTGGCGGTCTTGGGGATGAGCCACAGGCGCTCCTGATAAGCGGCCATCAGCGCAGGCGGCAGCCCCTTGGTCTCACAGCCGAACACGAACACCGAGCCTGGCGCATAGCGCGCTTGGGTGTAGGGCTTGCTCGCGCGCGCGGAGAGCAGGTGGAGGCGCTCGGCGGGGAACGTGGCGGCGATGGCGTCGAAGCTGTCATGCACGCACAGCTTGACGTGGGGCCAGTAGTCCAAGCCTGCGCGGCGCAAATACTTGTTCTCCAGCTCAAAGGCCAGCGGGCGCACCAGGTGCATCCAGACGTTGGTGCCTGCGCACAGCCTGCCGATGTTGCCCGTGTTGCCGGGGATCTCGGGGTGCACCAGCACGATGTGCAGGTGCTGATCCGCGTCAGTGCCCCAGTGAGGCTGAGGCGGCTGGATCACGAACCCTTCTTGATGGGCGCTCATGCCAATGCTCCTTATCAGGCGCGCGTCTGAGTTGAGGCGCGCCAAGCGCGCGAATCTTGGCGCGCGCCAAGCGCGCGCGTCAAGCGCCAGGACGCGCCGCCAAGCGAGACAGGGGCGACACGCTTAAAAGCGTGTCGCCCCTGTCACGCTTGGCGGCGCGGCTGGATGCGCGCCAGCGCTCGGCTAAGAGCGATCAGCTCAGTTGGGCGGGGTCACATAGGTGATAGCGACCGGCTGTGTCGAGCCATCGCTCTCAAAGAAGATCGTGCCCGTGTAGCTCCCCTCGCCAGCGCGGTTGCCTGTGAGGGTGACGACCTCCTCGGCATTCGGGGAGGGGTTAAACGTCACTGTGACGGTGTCACCGTTGATGGCGACGCCCATCAGCTCACCCGTCTGACCGCTGTAATCATCGCCGACGAGCCCCGAATAAGCGGTGTAGCGCCCATCGGCCTCTGTGGCGTCCTTCTCGTGGTTGATGTCGAGCAGCACCATGGGGGTCTGATCGACGTCCGTCATCGCCACATGCCAAGCGCCATGGAACGCGCCAAGCGGGGTGACCTCTTGATCGGGATCCTGGCCATCATCATCGGGCTCGGGATCCGGGTTCATGGGGTTCGGATCATCAATCGGCGTGGTGGCTGGGGTGGTCTGCGTCGGGGGGGTATTGTCCCGGGGAGACGCGTCATCCTTGCAGCCCGCCAGACCGAGCGTCGCCACGGCTGCGGTGAGCAGCGACAGCAGGAGCTTGTGGTGGAGTGTCTTATGCATCGTCTTAGCTCTCCTTCATCGCGCGCCTCGCGCTAGCGAGGCGCGCGCCTTGTGTTGACGTCTGGTCTGGCGGATCAGTTGGTGCATGCCATCTGGTTGATGGGCATGTAGACGCCCGAGCAGCTCGTGCCGCCAGCGCGGATGCGGCCACAGTAGTCCGAGCATGCGGTCCCATCACCCTGCGAGATCTCGACGTGACCGTGGGTCGCATGGAAGCCATTGCAGCCGCGATCCCAGCTGATGACAGCGCCGCGAGGGGCCTGGGTGGGGGACACGTTGATGCGCTCCATCTTGTATTTCGAGCGCAGCTCCTGCGGGTTGGCGTTGGCGTTGCGATAGAAGCAGTAAGCGGAGAGCTGGAAGTTGTAGGCCGAGCAGGGACCGGAGATGCCGACCGCGTAGGGGTTCACGGGGCCGACGCGCTGCATGGCCTGCTTCACGTACTTCCAGCACTGGCCCAAGCTGCGAGGCACCGACTTCGCGCGCGCATCGGATGCCAAGCGATCAGCCTGCGTGGTGTTGGGCGAGCAGCTGCCGCCGCCGGGGTTGGAGCCGCCGCCGCCGGGGGGGGTGTCCATGCTGCCGCCAGGCACGGCGCCGCTGCCATCGGTGAGGGTCACGAAGATGGTGGCGGTGGCGACCTCGCGGCCCTCGGCGTTGAAGCCATGAGCGGTGAGCTTGCGACGACCGAACTGGTTGAACTCGTAGGTGTTGGGGAACTGACCTGCGCGGTTGCTGGAGGTGCCCAGCGCGTGCTGATCATCCGCCTTATAGTCGACGCGCGTGATGCTCGGATCGCTCGCCTCAGCCAGCATGTTCACCTTGGCGCGATAGGAGCCACCGCTCTTGGGGCTGATGAAGTAGAGGCCGCTGGCCGTGTCCGAGATGGTGATGTTGACATGTTGCTCATCCAGCTTCTTGCCGCTTGAGTCAACGCCGCGCGCGGTGACCTTGTGCTCGCCATAGTCGAGGCGATGGGTGATCTGGAAGTTGCTGCCCTTGGCGCTGGAGCGGCCGATCTCTTGGCCGTTGACGAGGTAGATGACCTCGGCGAACTCATCACCGACGGCCTGCACCTCGAAGCTGAGGTCGGGCTTGTAGGTGCCACCCTCGCGAGGCGTGACAAACGAGAGGCCATCACCGACGGTGACATACTTCTGCGCCTTCGCGACCAGCTCGCCCGCGGCGTTGTAGCCCCAAGCGGAGATGAGGCGACGGCCCACGCCATCAAAGCGGTAGTCGACCTGATAGTTGTTGCCCCGATCCTCGCCAGTGCCGAGGGGGAACTTCTCAGCGAAGTACTCGACCTTCACGATCTCAGCGGGCGCGCGCATCTTGAAGGTGGCCGCGCGAGGCGCGGTGTCACCAGCGGGCTCCATGAACTCAAAGGCGCCGCTGGGGATATCTGCGCCGCTGTTGCTGGCCATGTCCTCGCTGATGGTCTCCCACGCTTGACCGTCCACGGAGGTCTCCACCTTCACGCGGGCGGCGAACGTGTGCGGGCAGCTGCGCGCGTCGGGCAGCGGGTCCGTCTTGAAGGCGCTGATGAAGAAGCGGCTGTTGTAGGTGCCTTCGGCGAACTCGTAGGTGATCGAGGCGCCACCCGTGAGCGAGGTGGCCTTGCTGTTGAGCTCGCTGCAGGCGGTGACGTCGCCCTCACCGATGGAGGCGCCGCTGTTGGTGCCGCCGCTGGCGCTCTTGGCGTAGAGGCGCGTCGCGCCGCGAAGCTGATACACGGTGTCGATGAAGAACGGCTCGGCGCTTGAGCCCGTGTGCGTCATCCGCAGGTAGCGGTAGCCCTTGAGGCCATTAGGCACGACCTCCCCTTCGGGGGTCTCATAGGTGTAGGGGCTACCACCACTGGAGCCATTGCCGCCTTGGGTGGGGTCATTAGGAGCGCAGATGGTGTTAGCCTCAGCGAGGCGGACCAGCTCATCCATGTTGACGTTGCGACCCGGACAAGCGGTCGAGGCGCGCTCGCCATGGCCTTTAACGAGGGAGCGGTTGATGGTGATGTTGTGCTTGGTGGCGAGGTGACGGATCAGGCGCGCGCCGGCGATCTTCTGGACCTCAGGGAACTGCTCCGTCTCGAAGTTGCCGATGAAGGAGATGCCGAGGTTGCCCGTGTTCTGATCGCCGACGTGGGCGCCGATGCGGTTCTCGGGGTTGCCCTCATAGATGACGCCGCTGCGATCGATGAGGAAGTGATAACCGATGTCCGACCAGCCGCGCTGGAAGTGCCAGTCTTGGACCTCCTTGATGGAGCTTGGACCGTTGGAGCGTGCTGGCGAGACGGTGTGGTGAACGGTGATGCGGTTGGGCGTGTGCGTGGAGCGCAGGCCGCGAGGGGCTGCGGCGCCCCAGGAGGAGCGAGGCAAGATGGTGGGCGCCTGCTCGCTGCTGGTGCAGCTGCCGGGATCGTTGGCGGTGGGGTTGTTCGGGTCGGGGTTTGAGCCGCCGCCAGTGCCACCGCCACCGGGCGCGTCGCTGGGGGGAGGCGCGACGCCGCCAGGCAGGGTCGTCAAGGTCAGCCCCGCGCCGTAGTAGAAGCGCAAGATGCTGATGGCGGAGCGCCCGGCGTTTGCCAAGCAGGCCGAGCCATTTTGCGACATGCAGCCTTGGTTGTGGGGGTTGCCGATGAAGCCGAGCGACGAGCCGCGACCGGTGGTGTTGTTGTGGGTGACGTAACCCTCAACGCCGCGATCGATGCTGCTCGCGCGTGAGCGATCAGCGGCGCTGGGGATGCAGCTTGCGGCGGAGGGCATCACGCCAGAGACGTAGAAGCTGGCGTTGACCTTACCGCCAGTGACCATGACCTGCCCGGCGGTCTCGCTCACGGCGCGGCGATGCTCCGCGCTGGGCGTGCGGCCGCAGGAGTAGACCTGATCGGCCTGGCTGTCACGCAGTGAGCCGGCGCCTTCAACCTGGAGCTTGAAGATGGCGAAGCTGCGCGCGGCGATGGCCTGCGCCTTGAGGGCCTCAAACGGTGCGTTACCGTTCTCACAGGCGACGACGCCGGGCAAATAGACGCCCTCAAAGTCAACGTTCCCCTTGCCTTGCACGGGGACGGTGCTCTGCGCGCGAAGCTGTGAGATGTGAACGACGGGCAGATCGGCCCCGCTGGGCTCGTCCTGAGCGTCGCCGCAAGCGGCGAGGCCCAGAGCGAGCAGCGAGGGCACGACGACGGCCCTGAGGGCGAAAAGCCAGCCGGGCGACTTCGCTTCTTGCTGTCTCATCCTGCTCTCCTGTGCTAAGTGCGAGGCGCTGGAGCCTTCGCGTGGTACGATGGGAAGATGATGTGCTGAGCTCAGAGGGGCTCAATGATGAGGAAGCTCACCGCCTCGGGGCGCTCGATGAACAGGTCGAGCTGCGTCGCGCCTGTGAGGGTGCGCGACTGGATGGTGTGGGTGAGATCCGCCTCCGTGGTGTCGGCGCGTAGGCGTGACCACGAGTCCGCGCCCAGCGCGCCTGCGCGCTGGTGATAGCGCACATAGATGTCGGTGGGCTGACCATCCCAGGTGATCACGAGGCCATCCAGGCCGCGCGGTGAGGTGATGAGCAGGGCGCCGTCTTGGAAGGTGGTGCGCACTGCGGCGGCGCTGTCCAAGACGATGAGGGTCTCATCGGCGCCCCCCTCAAAGCTCAAGGTGTTGCCTGACATGGTGATCGAGGCGGGGTTGAGCGGGGCGGGCGCGGGGGTCACCCCGTCGCCCTTGCCGCCATCAGGCACCCCCTCAAAGGCCGCGTCTTGGTACGCATAATAGGCCATTGACTCACCGCAGCCAGTGAGCGCGACGCTCATCGTGAGCCACGTAAGCAGGAGCAACAGTTGGGTGGGGAGCCTGACCATGATGACCTCTGTCTCTAAGTAGGGGCGCATGCGCCGCTTGCAGTTAATGCAATCCACATGCCAGGTTCAAACGTTGAGCTTCGTGAGAGGAGCGCCTCAGATCCCACTTTAATGTGCTATTGATGCCACAGCAAGGGGAGACCCCACTGTAGCATTTATGTCACAGAGGGGTCTATCGTCACCACACGTGGCGACGCGCTCCCCTCACGCCCCGAGCCACGCCTCAGTTGTTTCGCGTGAGCTTCACCTTCCAAGTCTCATCAGACCGCGCGAAGTCAAAGCGGCCCTCATAGACGCGCGCTGACGCGCGTCGCGCTCACCGTGAACAGCTCCTCCTCGTTGGCCGTGGGGTTAAAGCTCACGACGAGGGTGCCCTCCCCGACCGTGACGCTGCTGAGCTCCCCACCGCTGCCCAAGCGCTCCTCCCCGAGCGCGGCGAGTGGGGTGTAAGTGCCTCCGGCGCTCGGCTCACCAGGGGTGTGGGTGATGTTGAGGTTAGCGACCCCAGTGCCAGTGGCATCCATCAACGCCACGCGCCATGTCCCCGTGATCGGGCTCCCCTGGCCGAGCGGCTCTCTGTCCTCATCATCCTCATCCCGCTCAATGGGCGGCTGCATCATCGTGTCGCTCGGCCCGGGGGTGGTGCGTCTCGGGCGCGATGAGGGGTCGCGCTCCGAGGAGCAGGAGGCCAGCCCGCCCGACACGATCACCATCAGCTCAGCGCCAGCGCGCGTGGCGCGAGCTTGTCCATCATCTGCGCTCAAAGCGCGGCCACAAGGGCCGCGTCTGCGTCAGGTTAGCAACGCGCGTCACGGGCGCGTGATCGTGCCACAGCAGCGCGCCGCGCAGTGAGATGCGCCAGGTGAACGGGGGCTGGGCCAGGGGCTGCTCGGTGATCTCGGCGGGGGGAGCCCATCAAGCGTCACCGCCAAGTCGCGCGCGCCAGGGTCGAGCGCGCGGGCGCTGCTCGTGTAGCGCCCCAGGCCGAGCGGCGTGATGATGTGCGCGGGGCTGACGCGCGCGGGGCTGCGCCCCAGCGTGCGGCCTTCGTCAAATCTGTGGCGCGCATACCACAAGAAAGACCGCAAGACCGGGGGAAATGCCCCCACCACATCACGCACTCCCCAGCTCAAACAGGCTCATGTTCAACAGCTTAGATCAGATTCACGCGCGCGAGCTGCTCTGGCCCGTCTTGATCGCCGCGCCGATGAGGTGCGCCAAGCGCAGCGCCTCGGGCACGTGGCCCTGATCGGTGAGCGCGGCTAAAGCCGCGCCAGCGTCCTCAGGCTCAAGCCCCTCACACTGGAACACGTGCGCGCCGCGCTGGTGAATAGGCCCACCGCGCGCGAACGTCGCCATGCGCGCGTCGCCCCCCTCAAGGCGCGTGAGCGCTCGCGCGATGGCCGCCATGTTGGGCGCGCGGCGCATCACCGCCACGCAGGGCCGATCGAGCGCGGCGGCCAGCGCGGGCAGATCGATCACGTTGAAGCCGCCGATGGCCAGACCATCCAGCAGCACCAAGTGCACTTGCGCGTGGAACTTGCTGTCACGCAGCATGGCGGTGATGACCTCGGTGGCGTCCCAGCCATCGCGGGTGGCTTGGCCCCAGAGCATCCCCTCCATGCGCGTGCCCGCGCACACGACGCCCGCGATGTGCACAGGGGAGCCAGGCTGACGCGAGAAGGGCGCGTCATCAAAGCCGATCACGCGCGGCGCCCTGCCCTGACGCAGCAAGTCAGCGACGGCGCGCATCAGCTCAACCGCTGCTGCGGCTGCGCCACGCCGACGGCGTGGCGCAGCCGCGCCCAAGCAGGATCAAACACGAACGCCCAGGGGCGCTGCTGAGGGCCAGCCTCCACGCCCAAGCGCACCGTGTGCGCCAGCGCGGCGTGCAGGTCGGGCATCACCACGCACGCCAGCCGCTCCATGGCAAGCTCCACCAGGGTCAGCTGCGAGGTCAGCGCGGCGGGCCCCAAGCGGCCCGCCAGATCGAGCGCGTAGGGGGCCAGCGACTCGGCCTCTTTGGCGAGCCACTGATCGAGCTGCTCGACTTGGAACCATGCGGGCCAGCGCGCTTGCGGCAGGCTCCCCACCCAGCGCGGCGCGTGGCGCTGCACGATGCGCGCGAGCAGCGCCAGCTGCACCTCGCGCGTGAACGCCGTCCACATGCCCACACCCATGGACCAGCTCGCCAGCTGCGTCCCAAGCCCAACCAGCAGCCTCGCGTTGGGCACGGCAGGCTCCCACTGAGGATCAAGCAGCAGGCGCACACCATCATCATAGATCACGGCGCTGCCCAGCGGCAGCCGCTCCGTGACCAGGTGGACATCGCGCAGCGTGAGCCCGAACAGCTCGGGCCAGCGCATCGCGTGGACATGCGCCTGCGTGGTGGGCTGTGACAGCTTGCCGCGCCAGCGCAGCAGCGGCGCGTAGGGCAGCGGATCACACGCGCGAAGCAGCGCCTCATCGGTGCGACGCAGCAGCTCAAGCAGTGACAGCGACATCCCCTCGGGGAGCATCCCCGCGGTGAGCGCGGGGGGCATGGGGCGCTGCGGCATCGGCGGGCTTGGCACGCGCTCATGCCACTGGTGCATGTCAAGCTCCGCCACCCCCAGCCAGCGCGCCACGCCCGCCAGCGTGTAGGACAGATCGAGCAGCCCCAGCTTGCTCGCCATGCGAAAATGCCCCACCAGCGGCCCATGCAAGCTTGGCTGATGTGCCAGCGCCTCCAACAGCAGCGCGCGCACCTGAGGCTCAAGCTCGGCTTGGCGGCCCTGACGCGCCAGCGCGTCACACCACACCCCGAGCGCCGCCTCATCCTCGGGCGCCACGCTCAAGATGGCGCGCGCGCCCTCAGCCAGCTGCTCGGACGACGCGCCTTGGCGCGTCAAGAAGCCCAAGCGGCGCTGACGCGCCTGCACCAGCGCCTGGGGCGAGTGGCTCAGCTCCTCCAAGCGCGCCAGCGCGTCGAGCGCGCTTTGGCGCTCACCTGCGTCCTCCAGCACCTTCGCCAGCGCGGCCAGCAGCGCCGCCGTGGGCGCCTCATAGCGCAGCACCTGCTCATAAGCCCGCGCCGCCCTCGCTGGCTGCTCCAGCTGCTCATCATACAGCTCGCCTATCTGCTGATAGAGCGTCGCCAAGAGCCGCCCATCACGCGCGATCTGGGTGGCGGCCTCGTAGCACATGATCGCCTGCGCGGGCAGCTCGACGCGCTCGTACAGCTCACCCAACACACGCAAGCGATGGAGCTGGCTCGGCTCCTCGCCGAGCGACGCGGACAGGTACTGGATCGCGCGCTCAGGAGGTTGGTGGTGATGCAGCGCCAGATCGGCCATCTCATTGAGCAGCGCGACGCGCGCGTCGCGCTGTGTGAGCAGCGCCAAGCGCTGCTCACACAGCGCCAAGGCGCTGGGGATGTCATGCGTCTGCACGAGCAACAGCATCAGCCGCTCGAACGCGTCCTCATGCTCAGGGTGACGCGACAGCACGAGCTCCAGCTGAGCGCGCGCGCCGCTCAGATCGCCTAAGCGCTGGCGTTGCACCTCGCTGGCGAGCAGACGACAGCGCATGGCCAGCTCAGGATCGAGAGACAGCTCGGCCTCGCGGGCAGCCCATCGCGCGAGCGCGGCCCACGACTGCGTGGCGGCGCTCAGGGCGCGCGCGAGCTTCACGGCGGGCAAGAACTCCCCATGGCGCTCCAGCAGCTGCTCACACACGGCGAGCGCCTCGGCGGCGCGCCCCGCGCGCCACAGCACGAGCGCCACGCGGGTCCAAGCGCTCGCGCGCTCAAGCGGCGTGCGCTCCTGCTGGGCTGCGACCTGCCACAGCGCGATGCGCGTCTCCAGATCATGGGCGCTGCGTGACAGGGCGGCGATGGCGAGGCCTTGGGCAGCGGGCTGCTGGCGGGTGAGGGCTTGGGCGCGCTCACGCCAGCGCGAGGTCCCCACGCCCACATGCAGCAGCTCCAGCACCTGCAGCGTCGTCTGCCAAGCGTCATCGCCCTGGCCCTCACCGAGCACGGCGAGGGCCTCCTCGTGGAGCGCGCCGCGCTCTAACCCCTCGACGAGCTGGAGCGCGCGCCACAAGCGCTGGGTAGGATAATGCTCGCGCAGCGCTTGCAGCGCGCGCGGCGCCTCAATCACGCGCAACATCAGCGCCTCACCGATCGCGCGCGTGGCCTGCGCGCCTTGGCCCAGGGCGCGCTCCATCGCGCGCACGGCCGCCGCTGCGTCTTGGCCTGCGGCCAAGACGCAGCTCCACAGCGCGAGCTTGGAGCGCGGCCACAAGCGGGCCGCCTCCTCGCTGGCGAGCGCGACCTCGCGCGCGTCGAGCAGGTCACGATGTACCAACGCGCGCTCCAAGCACAGCGTGGCGCGCCAGTCATCGCTGGCGCGTGGCGCGTCCGCCTGCGCGAGCGTGCAGCGCGCCGCCAGCGCCTCATCGCCCATCGCCCATGCCACGCGCGTCAGCCCAAACAGCGCGGCCTGATGGTGGGGCGCGGCGCGAAGCACCTCCTCATAATAGGGACGCGCGCTGGCCAAGCCGAGCGCGCCTCGGCCCAAGCGACGCTCGTGCAACAGCCCCAAGCGAAACGCGAGCCCGGCGCGCTCATCAGGCGTCTGCGCGCGCTCCAGCGCCTGCTCCCACAGCCTCGCCAAGCCCTCCCAATCACCCGCCACGATCAGCAGCCGCGAGGCCGCCACCTGCGCGGGCACGAAGCCGCGATTGGCGAGCGTCAGCGCGATCGACAGCGCCTCATCACGCTGCCCCGCGCGCTCCAGCGCGCGCGACAGCTCATGATGCATCGCGTCGTGTGCTTGGTCAGACGCGCGCGCGATGCGCGCGCGCCACATCATGATCTGCGCCGCGCGCCCTGCCCCATCGGGCCCCTCGCCGAGCGCAAGCCCGAGCCATCCCCAGGCCAGCCCGATCAAGCCGCGCGACGCCTCGCGCGGCGCAAGCCCGAGCGCGCGCTGGCGCTGGCCCACGCGCGCGAGCTGACGCGCCACCAGCAGCCTCAGCTCCGCGCCGACGCCAGCGGCTGGCGCCGCCAGCGCCACCGCCTCCAGCCGCGCTAGCGGCTCCTCGTCCAAGCCCAAGCGGCTCAGGTCGTGCTCCACCAACCTCAGCGGACACCATGGCGAGGCGATCACCTCGGCGCCCGCGCGGCTGACGAGGTCCACAAACCGCCCGCGCGCTTGATCTTGCGTGTCATGGATCAGGCTCGCGCGCAGCGCCGCGTGCGACAGCTCCAGGTTGTCTTGCGCGCGCCAATCGCGCCGCTCTTGCGCGGCGCGCGCCTCCATGGCGAGCGCCGCGCCAGCGCAGCCTGCGCCCGCGAGCGTCGCGATCGCGGCGGCGTCTTGCGCTTGTTGAGCGCACAACAGCTCGCTCCATTGACCCAGCGCCAAGCGCTGCTGGGATTGGAGCGGCCCGGCGCTGGCCACGGCCACCGCCAGCAGCGCCTCACCGAGCGCGCGCCATGGCGCCTGCGCGCAGGCCACCTCAAGCTGCGCGAGCGCCTCAGGCGCGCAGCGCTGCGTCATGGCGAGGTGCGTCAGGCCGCGCTCGCGCGCCCATTGAGACAGCCCGCTGGCCTCATCCTGGGATGCCAGGCTGGCGAGCGAGACCTCCATGGAGGCATGCAGCGCGTCCTCGCGCTGCGCCAGCGCGATCAGGTAGCGCCACGCCGGCGAGGCGTCAGGCTCGTCGAGGGCGTCCACCAAGGCGGGGCCCGCGTGGCGGCCCCGGCTCACGCTCATCCACGCGTCAAGCGCCTGCACGACGCGCCGATAGCGCGTCGCTTGCGCTTCAGACGCCTTGGGCGCGCCCGCGCCGCAGGCGTCCGCGTGGAGCTGCGCCGCGACCTCATCGCCTAGCCGCTCGCGCGCGCGCGTGAGCGCGCGCTCCAAGAGGGCCGCGTCGCCGCTGCGTGTCGCGACCGTGGCCTGCGCGCTGAGCATCAGCATGGCATCCAGCGCGCGCTCAGGCTCAGGCTCAAGCGCGCGCCATCGCTCAAGCGCGCGCGCCATCAGCTCAGCATCGCGCGTCGCGCGCAGCGCGATCTGGACGAGCAGCGCCGCGAGCGCGGCCTGCTCGCCAGCCGCCCCCTCATCGCGTGACAGCGTCGCCTCAAGCTGACATGCGGCCCCCTGAAAGTCGCGCTGGCGCATCATGAGCTCGACGCGCGTCAGCGCGTCGCAGCGCGACGCGTCAGCGTCGACCGGCACCGGCTCAGGCGTCGGCGCGCAGGCGATCATGTGCAGCGCGAGCTCAGCGCGCGCTGGCGCATCTTGCGCGTCTCCCACCAGCGCCAGCGCGGCGCGCCAGCGCCCCGAGCGCGTCAGCAGCGAGACGAGGCGACCGCGCGCCTCGCGCGCGGTCGCCTCGTCCTCGCCCTCTACCAGCGCGTACAGCACCTCCTCAGCGCGCGCTGGCGTCTGGCTGAGCAGCCACAGCTCAGCGGCCAGCGCGCGCGCCTCGATCCCCTCAAGCCAGCACGACGTGGGGTGGGCCATGAGGTGTGCGGCGAGCCACGCGTGATCCTCGGCGCGAAGCGCCGCGTGCGCCGCGAAGCGGCGCACCATCGGGCGCGCGCCAAGGCGGCCTCAACGCCCTCCCCTTCCGCGCCTGCCAGCAGGTAAACCTGCCAGAGCAGCGCGCGCGTCAGCTCATCCTCATCCTCAGGGGCGGGCTCAGCGACGATCGCGTCAACGCGCGCTAAGGCGCGCTCGCGCTCACGCGCGAGCGCGTCTGCGGCGACGCGGCGCCAGAACATGGGCGCATCATCGCGCCAAGGCGCCCCCTCGCTGAGCCCGCTGACATGCGCGTCGAGCTGCGCCACGCTCGGCGGCTGCACATCCTCAAAATAAGTGACAAGCGCCAAACGCCAGGTGTCGAGCTCAAGACCTGCGCGCGACAGCGCGTCGCGCAGCGCGGGGCTCGTGGTATCAAGCAGCATCAGCAGGCCGCGCCACTGACCTAGCACGGCCAAAGCGCGCTCCTCACAGAAGAACAGGTGGGGTGCGTCGGGATCTTCACGACGCGCGCCTTGATAGAGGCTCAAGATCTCGCGCGGATCACCGCCCACCCGCTCCAGCAGCTCAGCGCGGCGCCACACCGGATCGGTGCCCGCGCGCTCGCCATGGGAGGGCGCCGCGCGCAGCCGCAGCGCGCCAGCGAGCGTGCCGCCCTCAATGTAATCCTGTCCGAGCATCACGAGCGCGGGCAGACACTGCGTTGACAGGGCGATGGCCTCCTCAAGCGCCTCACGCCAGGGCTCAAGCGCACCACCCTGCTCACGCAAGAGCCACGCTAAGCGCTCAATGGCCAGCGCGCGCTGAAGGGGTTCGGCCTCCAGGGCCTCGATCTGAGCGGCGAGCGCCTCGATCTGCAGGCTGACATCGGCGCGCGCGACGCCTAAACGCTCCAGCTGGCGCGCGATGAGGGCGTCGCTTGAGGTGGCGCGCGAGGCGCTGCGCCACAGCGCCACAGGCTCACGCAGCGCCTCCTCGCGGGCGCCCGCGCGATGCAACGCCTCCACGCGAGGCGCGAGCAAGATGAGGTGGGCTGCGACCTCCTCAGGATCGGGCTCAAGCGCGCAGAGCCTGTGCATCGCCTGCACCTCGCGCAGCGGCTCGCCGCCTGCGCGCGCTTGCATCGCGGCCATGCGCCACAGCAGCGAGGAGGCCTCACCGCGCGCGTCCAGCGCCTCGACATGATGAAACAGCGCCTGCTCGCCAGCGAGCGCCACACCTGCCAGGGCGTTGACCTCCTCGCGACGCTCACCGCGCAGATAGTCGCTCAAGCGGCTCCAGTAGCCAGCCGCGCCCGCACGATCGGCGCCGCGATGGCGCGCGAGCGCTTGCACGGCCAGCGCCATGACAGACTCGTGCGCGTCGAGCCGCTGAGCCAAGCGCAGATCAGGCACGCCATGGGCGAGCTGAGCCATCGCGCGCGCGGCCAAGAGGCCGACGTGGCGCTCCTCCACCTCGCCAGGATCGCCATCAAGCGACAGCTCGTGCACACGCAGCGCGTCAAGCGCGTCGAGCAGCTCCTCCAGGGGCGCGCGCCACGCGTCGATGACGCGCTCAATGAGCGCGGGCCGCAGCGGCCCGAGCGCCTGCTGCGCGGCGTCTTCGAGCTGGCGCGCGAGCCCCACGCCCGCCTCCCCATGCAAGCGCAAGATCGTCGCGCATAAGAGCACGATGTGCTGGGACAGCGGGGTCACAGGCTGCGCGCCCAGCTCCACGCGCAGCTCCTCGAAGCAGCTCGCCCAAGGCCCCTTCAGCTCGACACGCGCGCCGATCGCCTCCAAGCAGGCGCGCAAGCGCGCCTGCGCGCTCGCCGATGCGATGCGCTCGGGTGAGGTGTCAGGGTCGAGCATGCCCGCGCCGACCTCCGTGAGCGGATCGAGGATCTCCTCCAGCTCCGCGTCTTCTAGCTCCAGCGCTTGCTCAACCTGAGCGCCTGCCCCGAGCCTGACCTCCGTGAGCGGATCGAGCGGGTCGAGCAGCTCCAGCTCATCGTCCTCTAGCTCCGTGACCCCCTCGCTCAACAGCGCGTCAAGCTCGGGAGACGAGGAGAAGATGGCGTCCTCGCTGCGATCGATCTGCTGCTCGAAGGTGATCC
>CAYXWB010000067.1:0-9014 GCA_964468515.1 uncultured Bradymonadales bacterium
TGAGCCCTCGCGTTGAGGCTTGGAAGATATGGAGACCCCACCCTGAGGTCCGCGTTGATTTTACGGAGACTGACAACTTACGCTTTGTCTTGATGAAGGCCTATAACTCGCCCCACACATTGACGCCGAGCTTGCCATTCTTCCCCCAGGGAGAACCACAGGTGAGCGCGCGATGGCTCGACGTGTTGCATCGCCATGCGCTCCCTTATGACGAGGCCGCTGAGGTGGATGTGTATGTGTGGTTCCCAGAGGTGGGGCGGTTAGATAAGGCGAGCGTGCCGCTGCGGTTTGTTCATGTCGGCGTGGGGGATGATCGCTATCTTCATGGCAATATTGCGATTGACTTGATATCTCAAGAGTAACGAGCGTGCGCGATGCTGGCGTGGTGCGTCGAGCAGCCTAGCTTGGACGATCCCCGCCTGGGATGAGGGGCTGCGAGGCACCGCTCTGGAGGTTGTGGGGGAGACAAGCGCCCGTGACGAGCGCGCCGCATCGCTTGAGTGAGGCTCTGGGCCAAGCGTGCCGCTTGGCGTGTCCCCGTCAGCGCGGCTCAGGCTCGCTCATGGGGAGCTGGTCGGGCAGGGTGATGCTGAAGGTGGAGCCCTGGCCGACGACGCTCTCAACGGAGACCGTACCGCCGAGCAGCGCGCTCAGGCGACGCACGAGCGACAAGCCAAGGCCCGTGCCCTTGAGGCTCTCCTGGTGCGCGCCGCGCACTTGCTCAAACTCGCCGAAGATGCGCTCCAGCGCGTCGGCCGGGATGCCCGCGCCCGTGTCGATCACCTCAAAGCGGATGTGTGTGGCGTCGGGTTGGCTCACGCGCAATGTCACGCTGCCTCGCTCCGTGAACTTCGCCGCGTTGGATAAGAGGTTCAGCAAGATCTGGCGCAGCACCGTCTGATCCGTGCGAACCAGCAGCGCATCAATCGTGGCGTTATGCTCGATGGTGAAGCTGTTGAGGCGCTGTGCGCACAGCGTCTGTCCGATGGGATGCAGCGCTTCGAGCAGTGTGCCGATGGGCGCTTGGGTGATGTGCAGATCAAAGCGATTGGACTCAATGCGCGACAGGTCGAGCACGTCGCTGATGAGCGCCAGCAGGTAGCGGCCTGAGCTCTGGATGTTCTGCAGGTCGCCGCTCAGCTCGTCTGGCGAGGCCTCCTCCAGCTCCTCCTGCATCAGCTCGGCGTAGCCGATGATGGCGTTTAAGGGCGTGCGCAGCTCGTGCGACATGTTCGCCAAGAACTGGCTCTTGGCCGCGCTCGCAAGCTCGGCCTCGCGGCGCGCCTCATCAAGCTGGGTGAAGACGACGCCGTGACCGCGCACGCTGCCCAGCGCGAGGGCCGTGACCAGCGCATAATAAGCGACGTATTCAAGGAGCATGACAACCGCAGGGAGGTCTTCGGGGATGCCGCCGACCACATACATGATCGTCGCCATGATGGACTGAAACACCGCCATGAGCTTGACCTCATGCGGTTTAAAGGCGAGCGCGGCGATGAGGATAGGCAAGGCCAAGAAGGTGGGGCCGATGATGGGGGGGGGGTTCGCCAGCGAGACCGCCATGATGAAAGCGGTGATCGCCGCACACATCATAAAGCCCGCGCGTCGAGGGCGCCCCAAGATCGCCTCGTGTCTGGCGAGCAAGGACAGCAGGGCCGTGGTCAAGCCCGTCGCGGCGAGCACGATCAAGCCAAACGTTGAGAAGACATGGCGCGCGCCGATCACGATGAGGGGGACGAAGATCGCTAAGAGCAGCGCGACCATCGGCGCGATCTCGCGCATGTGGCGGATGCGCTGTTGTTCGATCTCTTCGATGAGCCGATCCTGGCTCGCGGCCTTGACTGCGCTGCCTCGCATGGCGATCTTCCAAACGCTTTAGGGTCTGACTTGGAGGCGGGCTGGATGCACGCGTGACTTGCATAACACGCCAAGTCACGCCAAGTGACAAGCGAAACACGCGCAGTCGCTAGGGCTGAACGCGCGAGCCGCAAGAGCGAGGCCCCGCGCCTCATCCACAGACAATTGGTAATGCGCCTTGAGGACGCGCTATGAACGGTCGCACACATTTAGGGATTGTGCAACGGTGTGATGCTTGGGCTGATGATAAGTGGATTTATTTGCTTGTATATTTCGCTGTGTTGGATAGTGAGCGGGGCGCCCGCGTGGCATGCGCGCTCAGATCTGCAGGCAAAAGGACAGCGAAGCTAGAGCCCTCGCCGAGGGTGCTCTGGACGCTGACCTCCCCACCGAGCAGCGCGCTCAATCTGCGCACGAGCGACAAGCCAAGGCCCGTGCCCTTGAGGCTCTCCTGGTGTGCGCCGCGCACCTGCTCAAACTCGCCGAAGATGCGCTCCAGCGCGTCTTCGGGGATGCCTGCGCCTGTGTCGATGACCTCAAAGCAGATGTGCGTGGCCTGTGGCTTGCTGACGCGCAAGGTCACGCTGCCCTGGTTGGTGAACTTCGCCGCGTTGGACAACAGGTTCAGCAGGACCTGACGCAGCACCGTGTGGTCCGTGCACAAGCTCGTGTCGGCGAGGTCGTCGGTGCGCTCAATGGTGAAGCTGTTGCCACGCTGCGCGCACAGCGTCTGCGCGATAGGGCGAACGGCGTCGAGCAGCGCGCTCAAGGGCGCCTGTGTGACATGAAGGTCGAAGCGGTGAGACTCAATGCGCGACAGATCGAGCACATCGCTGATGAGGGCGAGCAGGTAGCGGCCCGAGCTCTGGATGTTCTGTAGATCGCCGCTCAGCTCGTCTGGCGAGGCCTCCTCTAGCTCCTCTTGCATCAGCTCAGCGTAGCCGATGATGGCGTTTAAGGGGGTGCGAAGCTCATGCGACATGTTCGCCAAGAACTGACTCTTGGCCGCGCTGGCTTGCTCGGCGTCGCGGCGCGCCTCGTCAAGCTGCGTGAAGACGATACGGTGGCCACGCACGCTGCCCAGCGCGAGCGCGGCGACGATCGCATAGTAGGTGGTATATTCGAGGAGTAAGACGACCTTGGAGAGATCCTCAGGCATGTCGCCTATGACGTAGAGGAGCACCGCCATGAGGGTCTGAAACACGGTCATGAGCTTGACCTCATGCGGCTTAAAGGCGAGCGCTGCGATGAGGATAGAGACGGCCAGGAAGGTGGGGGCGATGATGGGAGGGGGGTTGGCTAAGGCGGCGGCCATAATGAAGGCGGTGATCGCCGCACACATCATGAAGCCCGCGCGCCGAGGGCGGCCTCGGCCCGCTTCTCGCCTGGCGAGCAAGGACATCAAGGCGGTGAGCAGGCCCGCCGTGCCGAGCACGAGCAGGCCAAAGGAGGTGAAGACCTCCCACGCGCCGAGAATGATGAGCGGGATGAAGAGCGCTAACAGCCCCGCGACCACTGGGGCGATCTCGCGCATGTGGCGGATGCGTTGCTGCTCAATCTCATCAATGGGCTGATGCTTCGTCGCCTTGACGGTGCTGTCCTGCATGGCTGGCTTCCAGGCGCATGGTGTGAGCGTGACTGGCGTGTGAGGTCAGGCGATCGTCCGCGCGCATGCGAGGCTGCGCGGCGCGCAGGGGTGGACCCGTGCTGCGCACGTGGCGAAGGAACCCGCGCCTGAATCCTCTGAGGTGATGCATCGCGTCATCGCGGCGCTGTGCAGACGGTCGCATAGATGAGGCTGGTTCGCAACGTGTTGAGCGCGCCCCTACCTCTGTAAGTCTAATCAATAGGTTGCATTTTTCGGGCTGTCGGATGGCACGCTCATGCCGCTGCGGTGCCATCAACCTCTCGGCCGCCAAGCGCTGCGGGGAGCGTGACGCCGAAGGTGGAGCCTTGGCCGACGACGCTCTGGACAGTGACCGTACCGCCGAGCAGCGCGCTTAGGCGACGCACGAGCGCCAAGCCCAGGCCCGTGCCCTTGAGGCTCTCCTGGTGCGCGCCGCGCACCTGCTCAAACTCGCCAAAGATGCGCTCCATCGCGTCGTCCGGGATGCCCGCGCCCGTGTCGATCACCTCAAACCGGATGTGTGTGGCGTCGGGCTTGGTCACGCGCAATGTCACGCTGCCTTGCGTCGTGAACTTCGCTGCGTTGGATAAGAGGTTCAGCAGGATCTGGCGTAGCACTGTCTGATCCGTGCTCAGGTTGATGTCTGCGAGGCCGTCGTCGTGCGTGATCTCGAAGCTGTTACCGCGCTGTGCGCACAGCGTCTGGCCGACAGGGCGTAGCGCGTCGAGCAGCACGCTTAAAGGTGCCTGTGTGACGTGCAGATCGAAGCGGTTGGACTCAATGCGCGACAGATCGAGCACGTCGCTGATGAGCGCGAGCAGGTAGCGGCCTGAGCTCTGGATGTTCTGCAGGTCGCCGCTGAGCTCCTTGGGCGTGGCCTCCTCGACCTCCTCTTGCATCAGCTCGGCGTAGCCGATGATGGCGTTAAGGGGCGTGCGCAGCTCGTGCGACATATTCGCCAAGAACTGACTCTTGGCCGCGCTGGCTTGCTCGGCTTCGAGGCGCGCGTCGTCGAGCTGCGTGAAGACGATCTGCTGACCGTTGACGCTGGCGAGGGCGAGGGCGGCGATGAGGGCGTAGAAGCCGCCAAACTCAACAAGCAGGATGTGGGTGGGGAAGCTCTCAGGGGGAGGGACGAGCGCGAACATGAGCGCGGCCACGGCGATTTGAACGACGACGATGAGCTTGACGATGAGGGGGCGAAAGGCGAGCGCGACGATGAGGATGGGCAAGCCGAGGAACATGGGCGCGATGATGGTGGGCGGGTTGGCGGAGGAGGCGGTGACGACGAAGGCGGTGGTGACCACGCTCAAGATGACGCAGGCGCGCTGAGGATGACCGCGCATGGCCTCAAAACGCGCGAGCACGCACAGGCCGATGGTGGCCAGCCCGCTCGCGCCGATGACGAGCAGGCCCATGGCCGAGAAGATGTGGCGCGTGCTGAACATGAGGAGGGGCACGAAGAGCGTCATGATGCCCGCGACCACGGTGGCGATCTGACGCATGTGGCGGACGCGCTGCTGCTCGATCTCCGCTGCGACGCGTGGGCGTATCTGGGGCGCGTCAAACATGGCGGCTCTCCAGGCTCATGGGGCGATGAGACGCGCAGCGACGAAGCGGCCCACCTCACCCTCTAGCTTGCAAGGGGTGGTGTCGCGCAGCGCCTCGTGGGAGGCGATGGTGTCGAGGCAGCGCTGAGGATCTTCAGGCGCGGCGCGCTGGACCATCGCGACGTCGAGCGCGCGCGTGAGCAGCATGAGCGGCAGGTCTGCGTGAACCGTGATCATGAGGATCGGATCTTGCGTGAAGCCGGAGGCGCGCGCGTGCAGCAGGTTATAGAGCCGATGCAGCCCATAGCGCGCGATGGCTTGATCGAGCGCGTCGCTGGCCTGCTGCGTCTCATGGATGAGGTCGAGCTGCGCGGCGCGCGCGAACACGTCGACCGGGTCGGCGCCAGGGCCATCCAAGCAGAGCGTCGGCCCCTCCGCGGGGCAGGGCGCCACAGGCGCCAGCGGCTCACCCGTGGTCCGATCGATGACGTTGATCCCGTCGGGCAGGATCAGGACCTCAAGCGGCGAGCTGCCGGGCTCGTCGCTGGACTCAAGCGGCGCCTCTATGGCGCGCGCTTCGACCAGCAGGGCCATCATGCCCGTGTCAGCGTGCTGGCTGCCTGGGGTGCGCAGCGAGGTGGTGCGATAGACCTCCAGCTCAATGGCGAGCGCGTCGCTGGCGGGCGCGGTGGCCTGATGCAGCGTGTAGATCAGCTGCATGGGCGAGGTGCGGGGCCAGCGCAGGGCGAAGCGCGCGGGGGCTTGGTCGTCGCTGGCGCGCTGCTTGCGGGCCAGATCAAGCACAGCGCGCTCCATCGCCTCAGGGCGACGCGTGCGCAGATCCTCGCCAAGATCAAAGCGCGCGACGGTGGGCCGCGTGGCGCCGGGGCTAGTCTGTGGCGCCAGCACGGTCAGCTCCGTGAGCGTGCGCGTGATGGTGAATCGATCCTCGCGCCACTCTGTGGTGAGGTCGCTCGCGGGCAGCACGTACCCCTCACCGGCGGGCGAGGCGGGTGCCACCGCGAGCTTGTGCGCGCTGGGCGAGTCCAGATAGATCACCACCTGCGAGAGCGTCGCTTGCGCGCCTTCGCCGCTGGCGATCAGGTCCACGCCGATGGGGCGCGGGCCTGTCTCGGGCGCGGGCAGCGCGCGCAGCCGCAGGACGGGCAGCGCGTCTTGATGCCACATCCCAGGGATGACCTGCGCCCCCTCATCGCTCAGCCCCAAGAGCGCCATGCCAGCAGAGGCCTCAAAGGGGACGGCCTGACGAGGCGCCAAGAAGAGGATCGCGGCGGCGTCCTGCTCGTAGGCGATCTTGACGAGCTTGTAGTCAGGGTGGGGCGCTTGCGCGCGCGCGTCATCATAGGCGCAGGGCCAGGTGTTGAGCGCTTGGTGAGGGGCGTCGCCTAAGGTGGGGGCGCTCGCCAGCGAGGCGCGGCAGGCGTCATCGCCGCGCAGTGAGGTGTGCGTCTGCTGAGCGCGCTGTGTGGCGACCCGCTGCCAGCTCATCGGCGCCGTGGCCTTCTTCTCACAGCCCCCTAGCGCGCTGAGCGCCATGAGCAGCGCCAGCGCCTCACGTCTCATCATCATGCTAACCTCTCTCACATACGACACAACGGCTGAAGGTGACACGCGCGCCGCGCGGGCGCAACTGCGGCAAGCTCACAAGCGAGCAGCGCCGCGCGCTTGGCGATGATCTGGTCGGTGTTTAATTGATACGTCAACGCGCGCTCACAGCGTGCTAGCGCCTGGCGCGTCCCCCAAGCTATGCTCAGCGCGCAACCTCAACGCGCACCCTCGGGGGATTGGATGACATCTCAGCTTGCAACCTACACAACAGCGCAAAAGGTGCCCTTGTGAGCGTCTATGATTCACTCTATCAGAGCGCGGTGCATCACCCCGGCGTCGCGTGGCTGAGCGCCGCGCTCATGCTCATCGTGGTGTGTCGCAAGCTCCCTTTCTTGCAGGGGTTCGCGCTGGTGGCGCTGGCGGTGAGCGCGGCCGACGCGATCATCTCAGGGGGCTGGGGGCCGCGCGGCGGCGAGTCGCACGCGCTCTACAAGCCGCTGACTTTTTGCGCGGTCATCGTGGGTGATCTGCGCATGTATGCGCTGGCGCGGCGAGTGAGCGAGCGCGGTGACGCGCCGCAGGGTTGGGGTTCATGGCGCGTGTGGCTCGGGGCGTTGGGGCTGACGATGATCCCGACCCTTGTCATCGTAGCGATGGATCGCATCTTCCCAGGGTTCTTCGATACGCCGCGCCACATCTTCCTGATCTACGAGCTGCTGTTCTTAGGTGTCGCGGTGAGCTGGGGGCTGTTGTGGTTGCCGCGCGCGCTGCGCGCTCAGAGCTCACAGGCGCGGCGCTGGGCCTATGGGGTGGTCGCCCTGCAGTGCACAGGCTACGCGCTGTGGGCCCTCGCTGATGCCCTCATCTTGGTGGCGCAGCAGCCGTGGGCGCTGGCGCTGCGCATGATCCCCAACGCCATCTATTATGGTGCGTTTGTCCCTGCGGTGTGGTGGTTGGCGCCCGCGTCGCTCACCCAAAGAGAGCTGTGATGGTGTGGTGTGGTTTGAGGTCGCGCGTGTGCTGCGCGCTGCTGCTGCTGAGCGCGCTCGGGGGCTGCCGTCACGAGGCGACGCTGGAGGCCGCCGAGGTGGCTGGCGCGCAGGCGTCGGCGCAGGTGCTCGACAAGCAGCTGCGCTTTGAGGGCGACGACGCCGAGCCGAGGGCGCTGTCCGTGGCGCAGCTCGCGGGTCATGCGCCGCTGGAGGTCTTCACCGCGCCTGATCCTTATTATAAGGCGCCGAAGACGTGGCGCGCGATGCCGATGGCGCCGCTGCTGCGCGCCGCGTTCCCCAAGCAAGCCGAGCAGCTGGCGAGCTTGGACTTCATCTTGAGCGCCTCGGACGGTTACGCGGTCCCTATCACGGGCGCGCGCCTCATGGAGCCGGGCGCTTATGTGGCCGTGGAAGATGTGGAGGTGGCGGGCTGGGCGCCCATCGGGCCAGGCCAGGTCAACCCCGGCCCCTTCTATGTGGTGTGGCGCGAGCCGCATCAGCAAGATAAGGAGGTCTACCCGAGGCCCTGGCAGCTCGCCTCGATCGCCATCGCGCGCTTTGAGCAGACGCACGCGCACACCTTACCCACAGGCCTGCCTAAAGGTGACATGGCGTGGGAGGGCTTCGAGCTGTTCAAAGCCCAGTGCGTGCGCTGCCACGCGATGAACCGCGAGGGCGGCCGCGTGGGGCCTGAGCTGAACGTGCCCCAGAGCATCACAGAGTATCGCCCCGAGGCGCAGATCCGCGCCTACATTAAGAACCCGCTCACGTTTCGCTACGGCAACATGCCAGCGTTTGAGCACTTGAGCGAGGCGCAGCTGGATCAGCTCATGGCGTATCTGCGCGTGATGCGCGAGCGCAAGCACGATCCTGAGTCGCGCGACACCCCAAGCCCACCGGAGGTTGTGTCTGATGGAGGATGAAGGCGTCAACCTGCTGCGTCAGCGCCTCGACGCGCTACCGCAGCTCATCGCGCAGGCCCTGGCGGTGGCTCCACCCCAGACGCCGGAGCTGGATGGCCCTGGCGAGATCGTGGTCACGGGGGTGGGGATGGCTGAGGGGCCAGCGCGCTTTGCGGCCGCGTGGCTGGCGCGCCAGCTCGGCGCGCGCGCGCGCTACTCGCCCATCGCGTCGTTCCTCGCGCCAGCGCCGCCCCAAGCCACCCCGGCAGAGGACGCCTTGTGGGTCTTCTCCCAGGGGCTCTCCCCCAACGCGCGCTTGGCGCTCGACGCGCTGGGGCGCTTTCAGAGCGGCCTGCTGTGGACCTCGCCGGCGTCCCGCGCGGCGAGCTGCGCGCACGCGCTGACGGGGTGGCGCGCCAGCGGCGGCCGCGTGCATGAGCTGCCGCCCGCGTGTGAGGATCGGCTGCTGTTGCGCGTGCAAGGCCCGCTGACGGCCATCGCGGGCGTGATGCAGTGG
>CAYXWB010000067.1:9114-19270 GCA_964468515.1 uncultured Bradymonadales bacterium
GCTGCTGTTGCGCGTGCAAGGCCCGCTGACGGCCATCGCGGGCGTGATGCAGTGGAGCCGCGCGCTCCAACAACAGCGCGGTCTGCCTGATCCTGCGCCCGGGCTGGAGCACGCGCCGCAGCGCGTCGCGCAGGCGCTCGCCAAGGGGGCAGCCCTTGGCGAGGCGCTCGGCGCTGGCGCGCGTCAGCGCCCCATTCGCCTCATCGCCTGCACCTGCGGTGATTATCTGGCCCACGCGCACCTGCTCGCGTGGAAGCTCTTGGAGGGGCTGTGTCAGGAGCTGCCGCCTCTGCTCGATCCGCTGCAGGTCGCCCACGGCCCGCTGCAAGCCTCCTGGCATCGCGGCGCGCTGTGGATCGTGCTGGCGCATGACGACGAGGCTTGCGCTTGTCGTGCGCTGGAGGCGCGCCTGCGCGCCGCGCTCGCGCACCCGGGTCACACCATCGTCCGCTTGGACGCACGAGCGCGCGGTCCTCAGGCCATCTTAGAGCACGCCGCCGCCCTCGACGCGATGATGCTCGCTTGGCTCACCCACGCGCCTGGCGATCTGCTGCGCTGGCCGGGCCAAGGCGAGGATGGCGCGTTGTACGAGGTGACCTCGCCGCAAGCCCAAGCGCAGGCGGCGGAGTGAGGCGAGGGGGTGATGGGCGTTGAGGTGGCGTCGATGTTGCTCTAGCCTGAGCGCCTCGTCATGTCGCGCTGGAGGTCCATGATGCGCTGGTCGCTCGCACATATCACGCAGCTGCCTCGCTTTGAGCTGCTCTTGCTCCTGGGCGGCGCGCTGCTGTTGGGCGCTATCCTCTATGTCGTGGTGGCCGCGCAGGTTGACCCTAAGGGCGCGCGCCCGAGGGCGCGTCACGCGCTCAAGGCGCTGCTCGTGCTGCCGCTTGGGGCGGCGCTGCTGTGGCTCGGCGCGGCGCTTGGGCCGCCGCGCGCGGCGATCTTGGTGGCTGGTGACTCGCCCCGCGAGGATCGCGTCACGGTGGTGCATCAGCTGCGGCTTGGGCGCATGGCGCAGCCGCTGCTGCACGCGCGCGCCAGCATGATGGAGGGCGGCGCGCTGGTCGCGCGCCGCACGCTCGGCGCCGAGCGTGCGGTCCAGATCCACATGTTCGGTCGCCACGCCTGGATCATCACCTCCCCGCGCACCGCGCTGTGGCTTGAGCTGGGCTCCTTGCAGGTCCTGTCAACGCTTGACAGCCTGCTCAAGGCGCAAGGGCAGACGCTCGACGAGGGCGCGCACATTGAGGGCGTCTTCTGGAGCTGGCTCAACGTCAAGCGCGGCGATGGCAAGACGCTGGTGGTGGCGCCACGTGAGCTGGAGCAGGCGCGGCCCAAGCGCAACCCTGAAGGCGCAGCTGAGCCAGCCCCTGCGCCGCCTCCTGAGCCCGCCCCCACCATTGTCCCACAGCAGGGCAGCGACACGCCCGCTGACCTCGCCGCTGAGGACGCGTCGCCTGAGCTGGGCGCGCTGGGGGTGGGGGCGGCGGCTGACGCGCAGGCGCCACCTGATGCGCTGAGAAGCGAGGAGGGGGCTGACGAGGCGCCTGAGCTTGGCAAGGTGCTCTCCGTGATGGACGCGCTGCGCACCTCCGATGAGGATGAGCCGCTGGCGATCTGCACCTTGAAGGGCTTTGCCCCGATCGAGCAGGGGCCGCTGGAGCTTGCCGCCGCCATCTCACAGCACGCGCTCACCACGCCGCGCGCGCTCTACGCGAGCGCGCTCAAGTGTGAGGCGTTTGAGACGCTGGGGCTCGGCGCGCTGGTCTGGACGGGCGGCCACGATGACCCCGCGCTGGTAGGCTTTGACGTTGAGGGCGCGCGTCTGTGGGCGCTCGATCTGTCAGGCTGGGAGGGCGCGCCTCATGGCGCGGCCGTCTGGCGCGGCGCGCTGGTCGTGCTCAGCGGCAATCTCTGGGGCGCATCGCTGCGCTGGCTCGATCCCAAGACCGGCGCGCTCACGCGCCGCGTCGTGCTCTGAGGCGCGCGGGCAGGATCATGATGGCGAGCAGGACGATCCCCAGCCCCCAGGGCGCGCGTGGGGAAGGGCCGTAGTGTGCGTCGCGCGCTTGCGCGCATGCGATCTCCCCCTCCAGCTCAATGTCACAGCTGCGATCGGGCAGCCGCGCGGGGCGACAGCGCGCTGGGGTCGCGCCGTCTGAAGGGTAGATCGTGCACACGCCCGCGATGTCATCTGGGTGCAGCGCGCGCTTGGAGGTCTCCCCCTCCATGGCGAGCGGCGCCATGGTGGTGTCTGGGATCGCTAGCTCGTGATCAAGCCCCAAGAAGTGGCCCGCCTCATGGGTCAAGATGTTGCGCACGTCCATCATCAGCTCACCGCCGTCGGTGGGCAGCGCGCCGAAGGTGAAGTGTTGGCCGTTCAGCTCAATGTCCGCGTCGCGGATCTCACCCGTCTTGCGATCGACGAAGACGGAGGTGATCGCGACCGCGTCGGCGGGGTGAGCCCAACCCTGCTCCTGAAAGAGCACGAGGTTGGTGTTGCCGCCCGTGATGGCGCGCGCGCGATAGCCCACCTGCGCGTCGCAGGTGTAGCCCGCGAAGCTCAGCTGAAGCGCACCGCAGCTGGGCTCATTCCATGCCTCAAAGGAGGCGTTGATGGCCTCGCGCAGCGTGGTGTTGAGGCGCAGCCGATCGGCCTGGGGGAAGTCATCGCTGCCCGCTAAGCTGATATGATAGCCCACGCAGGGGGACGGCCAAGCGATCTCAATCGGCGCCTCGCCAGGCGCGCACGCGGGCGCGAACTCCCCCACTGGATCGCAGCTGCGCGTGCGCACAAAGGCTGCGGCGTCTGGCGCGAGCGCGCAGACGAGCCAGAGGCACGCGGTGGCGATGAGGGGCAGACGGGTCATGACAGCTCACACAAGCGGGTCGCGTCACGCGCCGCTCATGGTGCCTCGTCAGCGCCGCTTTGGCAAGGTGACGGCTCAGGGCGCCTCACTCACCATCATGCGGCGCTGCAGTGACGGGCGCGCGCTGTTCATGAGGCGCGTCTGCGGGCGCGTCTTCAGACGCGCCTGAGCTTGGCCCCGCGCTGGAGGGCGCGCTGGGCGAAGCTGCGAGGTCAGGTGAGGCGTCCGGTGAGAGGGCGTCTGCGGCAGATGAGGGCTGCGCGCGACCAGCGCTCGGCGCGGCTTGCGGGGGCGGCGGCGCAGGCGGCTTGGGCAGGTCCTCTAGCGCGCTCGGGCGCGGGATGAACGGCTGCACCATGCCGATGATGCGCAGCAGCTCGGCCTGCGTGTAGTCGCCCTTGACCGTCACATAGGCCCCTTCTTGGGCGCAGCTCAGCCGCTCCACGTAGCTGCCAAGCCCGATCAGTCGCGCGCCAGGGATGGCGTCCACGAGGCCGGACTTCAAGCGCGGGCACTGGCTCACGAACTGTGCGGCGCGCGCGTCATCGCCGAACTGGAGGTCGATCACCAGGCGCGGTCGCGCCGGATCGCGCAGCGCCAAGCGCACCGTCTCAAAGCGGGGCAGGCGCCCGAAGCCTGGGAAGAAGAAGATCAGCCCTTGCGCGCTCACCATGGCGAGCGTGTCGTCGTCTTGGGCCGCCTCCTCAATGCGCGCCAGCCCATCCAGCATGGGCAAAGGCGCCTGCGCGTCGTCACCGCGCGCCCCCTCGCTGGTGAGCTGGCCCATCCACTCCGGGCGCGTGACGATGGCGAGCCCCTCGCGCGCGAGCAAGATGCGGCGCGGGTCTTGGTAGGCGCCGTCGGAGGGCACGAGCGCGCGTGAGGGGTAGCCACGATAGCGCACCCAGGGCACCTCTTGCGCGAAGCGCGCGCCCAACACCTGGCGCAGCTCGCGCTCGCTCATGCTGTGACGCACCGCCAGGAAGGTTTCTTGCAGATACTGCGGGTTCGCGCTCGCCATGAAGATCGTGTCCAGCCGCTGCGTCGGGTCCAGGGCCGCGCGATCGAGCAGGATGCGATAGTCAGGGACCGCCTCCAAGAGCCTGCGCGTGGGCGCCGCCAGGGGCGTGCCGCGCACACGATCGAGGCGAATCAGCGCGGTCATGCGCGCGTCGCCAGGGGCGTAGTTCTTGAAGCTCGGCAGGTCGCTCGGGCCGCCTCTGGCGAGCCCGCTCAGCGCGCGCGGCGTCGTCTGTGAGGCGTCCTCCTGCTGCGCAGCAGGAGGCTCGGCCTCAGCGGCCTCAGCCTCCTCGGGCGCTTTGGGCGTGTCTGCGCTCGCCAGCTCGGGCTCAGGCTTGGGTCTTTTGGGTTTGGGCTTGGGCTCAGGGGTGGGCGTTGGTTCTGGTTCTGGTTCTGGTTCTGGTTCTGGCTCAGGTTGTGCCTCAGGGATCGTCTCGGGCGGTGGCTCTGCCGCAGGCGGTGGGCCGAGCTCAGCCCAGCGGCCTTGGCTGCCATGACCGATGCTGGTGAGCGGGCGATGATCCTCCATCCACTGAAGCTGCGCGCCGGAGAGGTCGGGGCGCAGATCGAGCAGATACGCGACGAGGCCCGGCGACAGGTGCAGCAGCGCGCTGGCCAGCAGCGTCCAGAGCAGCAGCGGCGGTCGTCTTGAGGGGGCGGGGCGGTCGGGCTGCGCTTGCATGGCCGGGGGGGATCCTGGGCGGGAGGAGAGGAGGACGCACATCGCGCGAACATAACGCGCGCCGCGGAGGTTTTATGCGCCGCGCGCCTTGGGTGTGGTCGCGCGTCAGCGACGAGGCGTCAAGCCTCACAGCGTGTGGCCAAGCGGATGGCACATGAACCTGACTTGAAGCGCGTTGAGGCGAGCGCCGCGTGGGGGCTTGATGAGGCCGAGCGCGCGTGTTGGAGCGCTGCGCGTGGCTGATGACGGAGAAGATCCCCGGCGCGAACCGCTGCTTGATGACGCGCGGTGATGGGGTGTTCGCGGCCAAGCGCAAGGCGCTGCTTCAGCCCCATGAGCCGTTCTTCAACGCGCAAGAAATCGTGGCGCGTACGCAGCGCCCGCTGGTCGCGCTGTGTGAGGCGCTCCAAGCCCAAGACCGCAGGCGTGGGGTGAGCGCGGCCTGCCGAGCGACGCGCTGTCACTGGTGGAGCGGCAGCTGGGGTTGATGCTCAACCCCAACCACGTGGCGGCGGCCACCTCGAAGCTCGGCAGGCCGCGCGATGAGGTCGAGCGTGAGAGGAGGTCGCCTCGTTGCGCGAGGCGCAAGGCGGATCTTGTCGCGGGACAGCCGCTGTGAGTGAGGCGGTGGGCCGAGGTGCGGGGTGCGTGGCAAGATCCGCCTTGCGCCTCGCGCGCCGCTACGTTAAACGAGGGAGCCTTCAGGAGCCTCGTGGGCGCCACAGCGCGCTGTGCGCGCCTGCCCGGCGTGAGGGCGGCAGCAGACAGGGCGCGCTACGCGCGCGCCGCCAGTGTTCTAAGCGTGGCGCGCCGCCAGTCGAGCGCGTCGTGAGCCGGGCGCGCGCTTGCTTCTAGTGCGCGCTCATCCGCAGCGACATCGCCAAAGCCGCTGGCAGAGCCGAGAGTCATGATGAGCGACACGAAGAACGATCAGGGCACCTCCTCCCCCTCGCCAGAGGGCCTCAAGATCCGCAAGAAGGATGAGGCCGCGACGCCCGCTGAGGCGCCGCGCGTCACACCCACCCACGCCGAGGTGCCAGCCGCGCCCAAGGCTGACGCCCCAGCGTATCACGCCTCCTCGCAGGACACGCGCGGCCGCGTCGCGCGCGCCGAGGCGCCCGCGCCTCGCACTCAGGATGAGGCGCCGCTGGAGCTGACCACCATCGAGCAAGGGGCCACCACCGAGGACTTCGCCGCGCTGTTCGCGCAGACCAGCTCGGAGACGCCGCTGCGGCGCTACTTCGCCCCTGGCGAGCGCGTCAAGGGCCGCGTGGCGCACATCGACACCCGCTTTATCCACGTCGATCTCGGCAGCCGCGCTGAGGGTCGCGCCGGGCGCGGGCAGTTCACCGACGCCGAGGGTGAGCTGGAGCTGCGCGTGGGCGATGAGCGCGAGTTCTACGTGTTGTCCGCTAACGCCGAGGGCGTCGAGCTTGGCAAGCGCATGGATCAGAGCGCGGGCCTCGACGGCCTGCTCGACGCCATGGCTGGCGGCATCCCCGTGCTGGGCAAGGTCACCGCGCGCAACAAGGGCGGCTTTGACGTCGACGTGCTCGGCACCCGCGCCTTCTGCCCCTTGAGCCAGATCGACCTCTACAATCAGCCTGACCCCGACGTCTACATCGGCCAGAGCTTCGAGTTCCGCGTCCAAGACGTGCGCGAGGATGGCCGCAACGTCGTCGTCAGCCGCGCCGCGCTCCTGCGCGAGCAGCAAGACATCGCCCGTGAGCAGACCATGAAGGCCCTGGAGGTCGGCGCCGTGCTCAACGGCAAGGTCCGCTCCCTCATGGACTTCGGCGCCTTCGTGGACCTGGGCGGCATGGACGGCCTCATCCACATCAGCGAGATGAGCTGGAGCAACGTTGGCAAGCCCGATGAGATCGTCTCCGAGGGCCAAGAACTCCAGGTCAAGGTCCTGAGCATTGAGCAGCGCGCTGGTGAGAAGGCCCCACGCATCGCGCTGAGCCTCAAGCAGCTCGACGAGGATCCTTGGGAGCAGAGCGCCGCGGGCCTGTCCATCGGCCAAGAGCTTGACGGCGTGGTCGCGCGCTTGACGCACTTTGGCGCGTTTGTGGAGCTGCTGCCAGGCGTGGACGGCCTCGTCCACATCAGCGAGATGAGCTGGAAGCACATCGCGCGCCCCTCTGATGTCGTCTCGGTCGGTGATCGTGTCAGCGTGCAGATCGTCGACATCGATCTGGCGCGCCGTCGCATCGCGCTGTCTATGAAGGAGGCCAAGGAGGATCCTTGGACCGACATCGCCTCGCGCTACGAGGAGGGCCAGCAGGTCCAAGGCGTGGTCGAGAAGATCGAGGACTTCGGCGTGTTCGTGAACCTCGGCGAGGGGCTGACCGCGCTGCTGCCGCGCAGTGAGATGGCGCTCGCGCGTGAGCAGTCGCCGCACAGCATCGCCAGCCAAGGCCAAGTCATCGAGGCGCGCGTGCTCACCATCGACGTCGAGCGTCGCCGCATGGCGCTGACGCGCCGCGAGGGCGCGTCCGCTGAGCCCGCGCCGCGCCGTGAGCGCCCCCAAGGCGACGCGACCAAGCCCAAGCGTCAAGCGTCCGCGCCGCAGCAGGCCCCTCAGCAGCAAGGCGGCTTTGGCACCCTCGGCGATCTGATCAAGTTCAATCAGAAAAAATAAGCTGTTTGACCGAGCAGCGCAGCTTCTCGCGCGCGCGCCCCCACAGCGGCGCGCGCGCTTTTTTGTGCTCATGCCGATCACTGAGTCATCGCTCACCAGATTGACAGCGCCTCGCCCCCCCATTAGGTTGGGCGCCACCTCGTCGGGTCTTAGTGAAGTCGCTGTTGTGGGCCAAGCCCGACGAGGCGTGTTGAGATAAGAGGCGGCTGATCAGCCGCAGTTTGAAGGAGTCATTCATGAACCATCGCTCGCAGCTCATCATCCTCGCCATCGCCAGCGCGATGCTCCTCCCTGGCTGTAACCTCATCAAGAAGGCCGCCAAGGGAGACAAGATCACTCGAGATGACATGGTCAATGAGGGTGATCGCGCTTATCAGCAGAATGAGCGAGACAGGGAGCAGGTCGCGCGCATTGAGGCGTCGATCGACGAGGACCTCAAGGAGATCGAGGAGCTGCGTCAGACCGGTCGCTTCAGCTCAGCCGACTACCGCAAGCGCAGCCTAGAGAAGCGCTTGGTTGAGCTGAAGAAGCTCGACAGCCGCAACGCTAAGCTGACCAGCGCCCCCAAGAAGGTCGGTGAGCTGGAGAGCACGTACACGGAGGACGTGTACAACCGCAAGGTGCTGGGCACGCAGTGCGCGGAGCTCGTGGAGCGCGCCAAGACGGGCAAGATGGAGGAGAACTGGTCACAGACCGATCGCGCGCTGACCGACTATGCCAAGTGTCGCCGCAAGATGGTCGACGCGCAGCTGGCGCAGGGCGAGATTGATGAGCTCGATAAGCGCGCCATCCCGGAGTACGACGGCTACTTGGCTTATCTGCTGGAGCAGGTCAGCGCGTTCCGCAAGGAGAAGGACTTCTATCGCTCCTCAGGCTTTGAGGCCACGCTCGACAAGCACGTCAAGTACTATCAAGAGATCTCGCCAAAGAGCAAGAAGCCCGCGGAGACGCTCGCTAAGCTGGAGACGACCCGCAAGAAGTATCGCGATCCGAAGGAGGTCGAGGCTGAGCAGGCCAAGGGCGCGTTCGACGCGTGGAGCGATCAGGTCACCAAGGCGTTCAACGCCGAGTGGGACAAGATCGCCGCCGCCGAGGCCACCGCGCGCCCCCTCTACGAGGAGGGCCTGGCCGCCTTAGAGTCGGGGGACGCGAAGAGCGCTGAGGCCAAGTTCTTGGCCGCGCGTCAGACGCTCTACAACACAGCTTACCCCTCAAGCGTGGCGCTTGAGACTGCCTACCGCAACGGCGCGCTGGAGAAGGGCCTCTCCTATGAGATCGCCGCCGCGCTCGCGCGCCTGTACTTTGAGCAGGGCGTCAAGGCCAAGCTCTACCCGGAGCTGTCCATCATCAAGGTCGGCCGCCCCTGGATGAGCAAGGAGGAGGAGCTTCAGATCCGCCACTACGACGTGCTCGCCGACCAAAACGGCAAGCTCGCCCCCAAGCCCACCGACCCCGTGCGCACCTACGCGGGCCGCTACTCGGATGTCGGCAAGCAGTTCAAGGGCGTGGCTGAGGTCGCTCAGGCGCGTCGCGGTGAGGCCTATAACCTGATGGGCGTGGACATTGAGCTCATCTCTCACCGCGTCGGCGCCTCCGATCCTTCCGCCAACGCGGGCAAGGTCGTGTTCGTCGAGGAGCCCGTCGATGACGTGCGCGGTAACACGCTGCGCTTTGACTTCCAGCGCGAGTATGAGGTCCCCACCAAGTGCTGGAACACCAACACCGTCTCCAGCGTGAACCTCTACACGGGCCAGGTCTACTACGCCCAGAAGTGCAACTATAAGAAGCAGAAGGATGGCTACGTCCTCGTGGTCGCCGTGCCCAAGGGCGTCAAGGTCGCCAAGGGCGATCAGGTCTCCTTCTATGCCACCGTCGGCAGCAAGAAGGGTCAAACGGAGCTGCTCTTAGATAACCCCGGCTACGTGCGCGTCGCGCCTAAGGGCGAGACGAGCTGGTTTTTGGGCACCAGCGTGAAATGAGCTGCTCGCACAGCGTGTGAGGATGAGCGGGCCGCGACGCGCGAGGCGTGTCGCGGCCCGCTCGCGCTCGCGCTGATGTGGCGCGCGTGATGTTCTTGCGTTTTGGGGGCGATTGTTCGACAGTAGGGCCGTTCAAACCGTCCTGGCCCATTGAATCGCCGGAGCTTCTGCGCATGACCACTCTGATCACCTCGCTCTCTCGCGCGCTCGCGCTCGCCATGCTCGCCACGCTCACGCTAGGCGCCTGCACGGACACCGAAGAACGCAAAGATGGCTACGCGGGTGAGTATTGCGCGGGCAGCGACCTCGACTGCCGCGACGATCACGTCTGCGAGAACTTCACCTGCGTGCGCGTGCTGACCAACGTGTCGCTCGCCTGTGAGTCATCCTGTGATCGTCTGGTCACCCAGTGCGGTCGTACGGAGACCTCGGCCGGTTGTGGCAGCCAGGGCTCCTACCGCTGCTGTGTCACGGCCTGCACCAACACGCTGCGAAGCTGGACTGAGGCGGCCGTTGAGGTCTTCCAGACCTGCTCGGTGGGCCTCACCTGTGAGGAGGCTGTCCAGGTCAACGCCCCCAGCTTGTGCTATCAGCAGATCCCGCTGCCTGAGGCGCGCAAGGCCGTGTGTGACACGATCATCCTGCGCGCCAACCAGGTCAGCGGGCAGATCGCCGTGATCGATACCATCCGCAACATGTGCTACATCCTGGCCCGCACCTCGCCAGATGAGCTGTTCGTTGCGACCCAGAACTGCGCTGCCTCAGACCTCACCGCCGATGAGTTCGTGGACTGCATCAACACGACGCAAGATCGCGGCGGCGCGCCCGGGCAAGATGCCGCGCTCGTGAACGAGCGCGGTGATGAGATGCTCTCACCTCCCAGTCATAACGATATGGCGCCCTGACGCATAGCGTCAGCGCGAGTCAAGCCAAAGCGAGCGGGCGCTCGGGTCGTCTCGAC
>CAYXWB010000068.1:0-19160 GCA_964468515.1 uncultured Bradymonadales bacterium
GCTGAGTGTGTCGCGTCTGCGTCGGGCTTGGGTGCTGTCACGGCGGCCTCGGGGGCGGTGGTCTGAGGGGTCGTCTCGCTGAGCGCGGGCTGCGCGACGGGGGGCTGATCGGCGGGGGCCATGTCGGTCTTGCAGGCGCTTATGGCGAGGGTCGCGGGGAGCGCTAAACAGAGCAGCGTGTGCAGGCGGTGTTTTGAGGTCAACATCAAGGTCATCTCCGTATCTTATTAAGTGAGTGGCGCGCAGCGCGCTGCTCAGGTGGGCCAAGCTCGTGCGTCGCGCCCGCGAAGCGTGGTCACCGCGCGCAAGATTGTCCAGCGGAGGTTGCGTCAGCGCACCTCATGGACCTGCGCGACGATCAGCAAGAGGCCTGTCTTCACATCGCGTACGGCGAGGATGAAGGGGCGATCAAAGCGGACCTGGTGGGCGTCGGGTGCGGCAGCTGGGGTGGTGGGTTTGGGGGTCATGATGTGCCGTTGAGGTTCGCCAAAGCCAAGCGTATCCAGCGAGGGGCTGGCGTCAGTGCGTCTGCATTGAGCGCGCCATGCGCTGCGTGCGCGTCTGGAGGAGCGCTGCGGCACGACCTCGGTCCGAGCGTGCCTGAGCTGCGGCTGCGACGAGGACGCGCTCACCCCGTGCGGGTGAGCGCGACACCTTCGCGTCAGCAGCTCACTTCTGAGTGGGGTCGATGATGGAGCCGACGAACAGGAGCGCGCCGCTCTTGACCTCGCGGATGGCGAAGAAGAAGGGGCGATCCAGGCGGACCTCAAGGGGCTGCTCAGGGTTGATGGCCATGCCCAGGGCCACCATGATGACAGCGGTCGCGGCGGCCGCCTCGCTGCCCTTCTCATCGACCTGGATGAAGGCCTCATGGACGACCTCGCTGATCTTGATGGGCTCGTCTTTGGCCTTGAGGCTCATGCCTGAGAAGTCAGCGTCATCGCTGAACGCGAGGTCCATGCCCAAGGCGGTGAGGACCTCCTTGAGCGAGGTCTTGGTGCGAAATGACAGCTTGGGCAGGGTGAGCGCGATCGAGCGATAGCTGACTTGTTGGCCAGCGCGTGTGCTGAGGCTCTGGCCCAGCGCGTTGATGACCTCGGCGCGCTTGTCAGGCTTGGGCAGCACGGCCACAAGCTCCATGGTGTCGCCTTGATAGGGCAGCACCACCGCCTGCATGGTGTCATCCTCCTCGTAGCGCAGGCTCTTGGTGAGGGTCATCATGGGCGCCTTGACCTTGACGTTATCAAGGCGCGTGAAGTCGCCGGGCTTGGTGGCGCTGGCGTTGAACTTGTGGACCCATGCGCCCTTAAAGTAGACGGCGTTGGTCAGCACCATGCGCGTGAGGTCCGTGATGAGGCCAGCGGGGAGCAGATCTTTGATGTGCTCCTTGGTCTGCTCGGCGACCCACTTGTTGATCTGCAAGCGCGCGGGCTCGGGCTCGGTGATGAAGCTGACCTGGGCAGCGGGCGCCTTGTATTGCGTATCAAGCGCTTGGGTGTAGGCTTGCTCAAGGGGATAGGTGGCCTCAACCCAGACGCGGTTGGCGATCGCCACCTCGGCGGGCACTTGCCCCTCATTGACCTGAGGTGTGGCTGAGAGCGCGTCGACGAGCGCGCGTGCGGAGGCGTGCTCGGCGCCCTTCATGTCAGCGACCTGGAGCGATGCGCGCATCTGCTCAAGCGTCTCGCCGCGCGCGCCAAGCTGGGTCATGCCAAGCGCGGTGTGAATGCTGTAGGGGGAGAAGGCGAGGTTGGCTTGGGGCAGCTGCTGCGCGTCCATGAGCAGGAACAGCTTGGTGGTGAAGTGGGCTTGGGCTGTGACCAGCGCCTGGGCGTCGGCTGAGTGTGTCGCGTCTGCGTCGGGCTTGGGTGCTGTCACGGCGGCCTCGGGGGGGGTGGTCTTGGGCGTCGTCTCGCTGAGCGCGGGCTGCGCGGGGAGCGCTAGGCAGAGCAGCGTGTGCAGGCGGTGTTTTGAGGTCAACATCAAGGTCATCTCCGTATCTTATCACGTGAGTGGCGCGCAGTGCGCTGCTCAGGTGGGCCAAGCTCGTGCATCGCGCCCGCGAAGCGGGGTCACCGCGCGCAAGATTGGCCAGCGGAGGTTGCGTCAGCGCACCTCATGGGCTTGACCGACGAACAGCAGCTGTGGGGCTTCAGCATCGCGTGTTCGGTGGGCCGGGCGCGATGGGAGCTCGCGCGTGAGCTTGATGTCAACGCGCTGGGCCGCGCATGGATCTGATGTGGCGCTTGTGCGCCTGCGTCGCGCGCGCTGACCTCATGATGAGGCAGGCTGCGCGCCGACCTGACGCAGCCAGTCTTCGAGGTTGTAGTACATCGTCACGCGCGTGATCTTGCCCCCTTCGAGCGAGAAGAACGCGCCAGCGGGCAGCGTGTAGGTCTGGCCTGTGGCCTCGGGCAGGGGGGTGTCTGTGGCGAGGTAGGTCCCCTCGACGATGAACTCAGCGGCGGCGCGCGTGTTGTCGGCGCTGGCGAAGATCACGAGCTCGCGCAGCTGCTCGCGGTAGCAGCGGGCCATGTGAGCGAGGAAGGCGCGAAAGGCCTCGATGCCGACTTGGCGGGGGCCTTGGTTGAGGTCGTGGGCGACGTCCTCGCTCAGCAGGGCCAGCATGCCCTCGGCGTCAGCGGCGTTGAACGCCTCATAGTAGGCGGAGAGGATCGCGGTGGCGCTCGTGCTCATAGCGGATGATGCTCCAGAGGGGGTGAGCCATTAAGACGCCCGTCGCGCGTGCGCGGCTGGCGTCTAGGCTGTCAGTGGGCGGCGCTAGCGTCTCAGACGCGCTCGAGGACGAGCGCGCTGCCAAGCCCCGCGCCGCCGCTGATGGCGACCACGCCGACGCTGCGATCGTGGCGCTCCAGGGCGTCGAGCAGCGTGGTCAGCAAGATGGCGCCGGAGGCGCCCATGGCGTGACCTGCGGCGATGACGCCACCGTCGACGTTGAGGCGATCGGGGTCAAGCTCCAGGTCACGCTCTAGCTTGACGATGACGCCCGCGAAGGCCTCATTGATCTCGAACAGGTCCACATCCTCTAGGCGCAAGCCCGCGCGCGCTACGGCGCGGCGCGTGGCGTCGGCGGCGGCGGTGAGCATGGCGACGGGCTCGACGCTGGCGCTGGCGGCGGCGCGCACGCGCGCGCGCTTGCGAAGGCCGAGCGCGTCAGCGCGCTGGCCGCTGGCGAGCGCGACGAGCGCCGCGCCGTCGGCGAGCTGGGGGGCGTTGCCCTGGTGGTGGAGCGGGATGACGGCGTCGAGCTGAGGGTAGCGCTTGCGGGCGAGGGCGCTGGCGGCCTCATCGGCGAACAGCGGCTGCTGTGCGGCGAGCCAGTCGAGGCTCAGGGTGTCACGCACAAGCTCGTCGTGATCGAGCAGTCGCTCGCCAGCGGCGTTATAGATCGGCACGAGCGAGCGGGCGAAGTGGCCTTGCTTGTGCGCGTGCGAGGCGCGCGCATGCGAGCGCGCGGCGTAAGCGTCGAGCGCCTCGCGCTCCAGGCCCGCGAGCGAGGCCACGAGGTCTGCGGCGAAGCCCATCTGCACGAAGCCTGTGATCTTGGCGACCTCGGGATCGCTAAACCAGGGGCCGCGATCGCTGAAGAGGGGGGCGCGCGACATGGACTCGACGCCGCCCGCGATGACGAGCTCATCAAGGCCCGCGTGGATGCGCGCGGCGCCTTGCACCACGGCGTCGAGACCCGAGGCGCAGAAGCTGTTGAGGGTCATGCCGCTGGTGCGATCGGGCAGGCCTGCGAACAGGGCGCTGATCTTGGCGAGGTTGCCGCCTTGCTCATGGGTCTGCGTGACGCAGCCCAGGAGGACCTGATCGACCTCATCCAGCGGCACCCCGCGCGCGCCGAGCGCGTGATACAGGGCGCGCATCAGCGCGATGGGGCGCACGCTTGAGAGCGCGCCGCCCGCGCGGCCTTTGCCGCGCGGCGTGCGCGCGGCGTCAATCACGTAGACCTCATCCATCATAGCGACTCCTGTGGCAGCGCGGCCTCGGGGACCCAGACCGCGTGAAAGCCCAGCGGCACGCGCTGAGGCAGCAAGACGCGCGCGAGGGGCGCGGCGCTCAGCTCGCGCGCGTCGAGGATCACGACCTCGGAGCGGTCGGTGGTGGCGTCGTGGACGTAGCTCACCAGATAGCCATCATCCTCATCGACCGCCCCTGGCCGCATCGCCAGCGGCGCCTCAGACCCATAGCGGCCCTCACCGAACCAGTGCGCCTGACGTGTGCCCGTGCTCAGGTCGTACTTGATGAGGCCGTCAAACAGCAGCGTCTTGGCCGGGCTCAGGTGGACGTTGTACGCGTAGCGGCTTTGGCGGCCCGTGTAGCCCGCGTGAATGGTAGGAAACTCGGTGTTGTCATCGTCGAGCGGCCCCTGCGTGGTCTGGCCCGTGCGCAGGTCAAAGCGCCACTGATAGAGCTGCGCGTCAAGGCGCAAGAAGGCCATCATGCGCGCGAGGTTGCCGCCACCCTTGACGTCGGGCTCGGGGGCCTTGACGCGACAGCCAATGAGCACCACCGCGTCGCCCTCCTCCCAGGCGTTGACCACATGGTAGACGTAGCAAGGCTCGGCCTCAAACCAGCGGATCGTCTCGGGGCCACCGCGCTTGGGGATGATCCCAAAGCGGCTGGGCACGTCGCGATGAAAGCCGACCTTGTAGCGGCCCACGCGCAGCGCCTCAGGGTCAGCGAACAGGGGCAGGTCCATGAGGATCGCGAAGCGCTCGGTGATGGCCATGTCATGCGGCTGGCGCGGCCCTGGCACCTCAATCGGGATGGCATGCACCAGCTCACCGCTGGCGTCCACCACACCATAAGACAGGTGCGGCGGCCTGAAGCTCTGATCAAAGAAGAACGCCTCGCCAGTGACAGGATCAACCTTGGCGTGGGCGGAGACGTTGAGCTTGAGCTTGCCGCCAAAGTCCTCGGCGCCGATCGTCTCCAGCGTGCGTGGATCGAGCTTGTAGGGCTGCCCGGCGAGGTACCACAGCGCGAGCAGGCCGCCATTGTGGTAGATGAGATCGGTGTTGGCGGTGTCCTTGATGGGCATGTCGCGGGGGTTGTGATGGGCGGGCTCCATGAGCCCCTGCCACAACCCCTCACCCGCCGCGCTCTCGCGCTTGTAGGCTTGGGTGTGCACGTAGCGGTTGCGATACGACGCGCCGCCCTCATGAAAGTGGACCGCGTGGACCATCGCGTCACCGTCAAACCAGTGGTGGCGGCCCTGGGTGTCAAAGCGCGGGTTTGGCCCGTTGCGCACGTACACGCCGCGCAGATCCCTAGGCAGCTCGCCGATGACCTCCAGGTTGGCGACGCTCAGCTCATCATGCACAGGGGCGTAGGGGCCTACGAGGTAGGGGTTGAGCTCGTGCTCGCTGTCGAGCTGGACCTTCATCGCGCGGCCTCCGGGGCGTTGAGCGCCGGCATGGGGGTGCTGAACCAGCCTAGCGCGTGATGTAGCAGCGTGTCGCGGTCGCCGCCATCGTAGACCTCGCGGTGCTTGATGCCCTGCAAGATCACCAGTGATTTTGGCTCGCGCGCCTTGGCATAGTAGCTCTGTCCCTTGGGCAGCGGCACGAGCAGATCGCCCTCCCCGTAGCTCCACATCGCGGCGCCGCGAATAGAGGGCGCCCAAGCCTCGGGCTTGAACTCCAAGATGGCGAGCATGGACGCGAACGTGATCTCAGGGCGCCACTTGGGGAGGTCGATGGCGAGCTGTTCGAGCTCAGCCTCCAGCTCAGGATCGCGACGCAACATGCGCGGCACCGAGAGGTAGTCCACCTCACAGCGCGTCACGAGCTTGGCGCGCTTGTGGCGCACCTTCTCCAAGAACGCGTCGAACCCCTCACAGTGACGAAACTGGCGCATGCAGTCGCCAGGGCCAGCGGTGCCGACGACGCACGCGACGCGGTCATCTTGGCCAGCGGCGGCGGTGGCGATGCCGCAGCCGAAGCTCGTACCATAGCGGACGATCCGATCGGGCGCGACCTCGGTCCGTGACTGCAGGTAGGTGACGGCGCAGCGTGCGTCCATGACCTGGGCTGCGGGGTTGAGGCGCTGGCGCGGCAGGCCGCCGCTCTCACCGAAGTGGCGATAATCGAAGGTGAGGGTGATAGAGCCCGCTTCGCGAAAGCGCGGGGCGTAGGCGGGCAACCAGCTCTCCTTGGTGAGGGAGACGCCGTGACAGAACCTCACCGCCGCGCGGCGCTGGCCCGGGGTGTGGTCATCGGGGATGCCGAGCACAGCGTTGACGGGGATGCCCTCGCTGTAGAACGTGATCTTCTGCTCCATTGACTCTCAGCGCTCCTGAGGGGTCATGAAGGTCTGAGGCTCATGGTCGAGGCGATGGGCGGCCAACAGTGCGGTCACCATATCACGCACGAGCGCGGGCGCGGGCCAGCGCGGCGAGAGGCGATCGGCCAGGTGCAGCGCGGTGACGCCGTGGATGCCGCCCCAGAGCAGGTGACACAGCTGGGTGATGTCGCCCGTGATGATGTCCGCGTCGCGCGCGGCGGCGAGCGCTTGCTTGAGCAGGCGCCAAGCGCGTCGCACTTGGACTTGCACATGGGGTGAAGGCGAGCCGTCATGGCGCGCCAGATCGAACATGAGGCGAAACTGGGGGGGCGTGCGTCTGCGCGAAGGTGGTGTAACAGTCCGCCATCGCGTACAGGCGCGCCAGCGGCTCTTGCTCCGCCTCAAAGACGCGCTCGTGCGCGTCGCACATCGCCTCAAGGGCGCGCGCCCGTGCCCACGCGAAGACCTCCTCCTTGCCACCAGGGAAGTAGCGATAAGGCGTCGCTTGGCTGCAACCTAGCTCGCGCGCGATGCCTCGGATCGTCACCGCCTCGTAGCCGCGCGTGGCGAACAGCTCCATGGCCTTGTCGCAGAACATCGCGCGAAAGCGCGCGATCTCGTCATCTCGTAGCGCAGGTCGCGCCATGATCAGCTCGGGGGATGAGTGAGCGCGCGCAGCGCGGCGCGCTTAAGCTCGGTAAGGGGTCGTTTTGTCAGTGTGAATTGAACAATCAACCCATGAACGACGGCTAGCTTATCACGTCTGGCGCCATGAGGGGGAGGTGTGATAGAGGCGCGGCCATGATGTGGTGAGGATGTGTGGAGCGCGCTGTGATGTATCCGCGAAAGCGCTTGGCGCTTGGCTGGGGAGAGCTGCTGGCGAGCGCCGCGCGCTGCGCGGCGCCGCTCGATGAGGCGGCGTGTGCGCGGGCGGTAGAGGCGCAGTGGTCACCCGGTGGCGACGCGCTGTGCTGCTTGTCCGTGCGCAGCGGCTTTGATCTGGCGCTGCAGGCGGCGCGCTTGCCTGCAGGCAGCGAGGTGTTAATCTCCGCCATCACGATCCCGCACATGCTGAAGCTCATCGCGCTGCACGGGCTGGTGGCGGTGCCCGTGGCGCCGGAGCTTGACACGCTGCACGTGTCGGCGCAGGCGCTGGAGGCGGCGATCACGGGGCGCACGCGCGCCATCGGGGTCGCGCACCGGTTCGGCAGCCGCATGCCGCTTGACGCCATCGCCAAGCTCGCCCATCGCCACGGGCTGCTCTTGTTCGAAGACGCGGCGCAGGCCTTCACCGGAGACGCGTATCGCGGCCACGATGGGGCGGACGTGAGCATGTTCAGCTTCGGCACGATCAAGACCTGCACGGCGCTCGGCGGCGGGCTCTTGCGCGTGCGCGATCCTGAGCTGCTGGAGCGGATGCGCGCGCTGCAGCGCGCTTATCCTGTGCAGCCGACCGCCGCCTACGCGCGCAAGGTCGCGCAGGTCAGCGCGCTGCACTGGGTGAGCGTGTCGCCTGTGCGTTATGGGGCGCTGGCGCGCGTGGCGCGCGCGCTGGGCCACGATCACGACGCGCTGGTGATGCGCGCCACGCGCGGCTTCCCAGGCGATGAGCTGCTTGTGGCGCTGCGCCATCGGCCCTGCGCGGCGCTGATGTCATCGCTGCATCGACGCCTGCGCCGATGCGCACACGCCCCTGTGGTGGCGCGCGCGCGCGCGGGCGCGCAGCTGCGCGAGGCGCTCTCTGGCGCCGTGGTGATGCCCGGAGCGCGCGCGCCCGATCACACCGCGTGGTTGTTCCCCATCGTCGCGCGCGAGCCTGACGCCTTGCGCGCGACGCTCGCCAGCGCGGGCTTTGACGCGGCGCGCGCCAGCAGCAGCTTGACCTGCGCCGAGGGCACCGCTGGCCCCTGCGCTGCGGCCATGCGCGACATCTTGTACCTGCCGCTGGACGCGGCCATGCCGCGCCACGCGCTCGAACAGATGGCCGCCCTGGTGCGGGCGCATCACCCACAGCCACGCGCCGATGCGCGCGTCGAACCTGGAGCCGACGATGCTGACCCTTGAGCTCGCCCGTGGCCTGTGCCCTGTGGACAAGCCCGCCGTGGCCGATAACCTGCACCACCTCTGGCGCGCGCTGCGCGCGCTCACGAACACCCGCTTTGAGGTCGAGGGTGAGCGGCATCTGCCCAGGGCGCCCGCGCTGTTCGCCAGCAACGCCACCCACAAACATGACCTGCTCATCTTTCGCGCGATCCTCAAGGAGCGCGGGCTGCGCGCGAGCACCGTGAGCAAGGGCAAGAACTGGCATGAGCTGTTGGCCGCTGCCGCCTGCAATCATCTGGGCTCGCTGCCGCTGATGTCGCGCGGCTACATCCTGGCCATGGACCTGAAGACGCTGCTGGGGCAGCGCCCGCCCGACGCGCTCTATCGCGCCTTGCGCGATCACGTCGATCACGACGCGCCGCTGCCACACGCTGAGCCTGTGCTCGCGCGCGTCTTGAGCGAGCCGCGCGACGTGCTCGGCGCGCGCTTTGATCCTGCGCGCGAAGACTACCGCGCGTTCGTGCGCGGCTTCTATTACAGCTTCCAGACGGAGCAGCTGCTGAGGCTTGGGCGCGAGGCGATCGCCCAAGGCGTCCACATTCACATGTTCCCCCAAGGCAGCGTGTCCTCGCGGCTGACGCGCGGGCGCATCGGCGCGGTGCAGCTCGCGGGCGCGCTAGGCTTGCCCGTGATCCCGTTCGGGATGAGCGGCGCGCCAGACGTGTTCATCTCGCGCTCGGCGCCGATCCTGCGCGGGGGACGCGCGATCCTGCGCTTTGGTGAGCCGATCTGGCCTGAGCAGATCGCGCTGCCCCCAGGGCACAGGCCCTTTCACCCCGATGATGAGCAGGCCAACCGCGACGCGCTGCAAGCGTCCACCGACCTCATCATGGATCGCCTCAACGACCTGCTGGAGCCCGCCTATCAGCGCCAAGAAGGGTACGTGAGCGATGGCCGCCAAGGCACACATCGGTTCATCTGAGGTGGCACGGCCCGCGAGCGGAGGCCTTGTCACTGCCACGCTCTAGCGCTACGTTGGCGCCGCTCCTGCTCATCTGCTGCGGTGATCGCTCATGCTGCTGTTATTGATCTTCTTCTCCCTCTCCCTGATCTGCTCTTTCTTGTGCTCGATCTGGGAGGCGGTGCTGCTGAGCATCACGCCCTCTTATGTGAACGCGCAGGTGCGCCAGGGCGCCGCGATCGGGGCGCGCTTGGAGGCGTTCAAGCGTGACATCGATCGGCCGCTGTCTGCGATCCTCACCTTGAACACGGTGGCGCACACGGTCGGCGCCATCGGCGTCGGCGCGCAGGCCAGCACGCTGTTTGACGCCTCCAGCGCCATCTTCGGCGTCAGCTATGAGTCGATCGTCGCCGCCGCGATGACGCTCGCCATCCTCATCCTCTCCGAGATCATCCCCAAGACCTTGGGCGCGAACAACTGGCGCGCGCTCGCACCGTTCACCGTGATCTCACTGACCGTGCTGACCAAGGTGCTGCTGCCGTTCGTCTGGATGAGCCAGGGCATCACACGCTCGCTCAAGCGCGCCGAGGTCGGCAGCGTCTATTCGCGCGCTGACTTCTTGCTCATGGCCAGCGAGGGTGAGCAGGAGGGCGTGCTCAACCGCGCTGAGTCGGAGATCATGACCAACCTCCTGCGCCTCGATCAGCTCAAGGTCGAAGACATCATGACGCCTAAGACCGTCATGCGCGTGGCCGATGAGTCGATGACCATGCGTGAGCTGCACGACGCCTATCCCAAGCTCAGCTTCTCGCGCGTGCCGATTCATCAGCACGCGTCGAGCGATCTCATCACAGGCTTCGTGCTCAAGAGTGAGGTCTTGCAGAAGATCATTGAGGGCCAGGGCGATGAGCCGCTCTCCTCCATCCGCAGGCCGCTGCCCTTTGTGAACGTGTCGCTGGAGCTCGCGGCGCTGCTCGACGTGTTCACCAAGCAGAAGTCGCACGTGGCCATCTGCACCGATCAGTTCGGCACCGTGACGGGCTTGGTCACGATGGAGGATCTGTTCGAGACGCTGCTCGGCCTGGAGATCACCGATGAGTCCGATCGGGAGGTCGATCTTCAGGCGCTCGCGCGCAAGCAGTGGGAGGCGCGCGCCCGCGCGCAGGGCATGATCAACGGCCAAGCATGAGCCCGCGCGCGAGGGGCGCGCTCAGCGCGCGGGGCGATGCATCCCCAGCCACAGCCCCCGAAAGAAGTGGCGCGCGTTGACCCCGAGCACCCGGTTGTCATAGCCGCCCTCCTGGATCACAAGCGTCGGCAACCCCAGCGCGCTGATCTGGCGGCCCACACGCTCAAAATCAGCGCTGCGCTGCGCCCACGTGCCCGTCGGATCGCGCAGCGCCGTGTCTAACCCGAGCGACAACACCAGCGCCATCGGCTCATGCTCGCGCACCCGCGCCAGCGCCACCTGCAGCGCCTCATCATACTGCGCCGGGGTGATCCGCTGCGCCAGCGGCAGGTTCACGTTGAACCCTTCGCCCTCGCCCTCGCCTCGCTCATCCTCAAAGCCCGTGAAGTAAGGATAGGCGATGTGCGGGTGGCCATGAATTGACACCGTGAGCACATCAGCGCGCTCGTAGAAGATGTCCTGCTGGCCGTTGCCGTGGTGATAGTCAATGTCGAGCAGCGCCACGGGGCCATCCGCGCTGAGCTGATGCGCGGCGATGGCCGCATGATTAAAGTAGCAGAAGCCGCCGAACGTGCGCCGCTCCGCGTGGTGGCCCGGCGGACGCACCAGCGCGTAGACCAAGCGCGCGCCCTGGCGCAACAGCTCAGCGCCTGTGACCGCGCAGTTCACCGCCCCGCGCGCCGCGCGCGGCGCGTTCTGGTGCAAAGGCGTGAACGTGTCCAAGCAGTAATAGCCCGCTTGCACCGTCAGATCTTGTGGCTTGCGATCGGGGTGACGCAGCGGGAACACATAAGGATACAGCGACTTGCCTGGCGGCAGCTGCGCGCACACCGTGTCGATGTAGGCCACCATGTCGGGATCATGCACGGCGGTGATGGCCTCATCGGGGGCGACCTTGACCTCGCGCTCCTCGAACAGTCCGCACTCGCGCAGCTCGCGTAGGATCGTGGCGATGCGCACGGGCGACTCCACATAGCCGCGCTCGCGCACGTGGTGGATGTCGTGCTGGTCGTTGATCAACAGCGCGATGCGCTCCTCGGGCAGCGGCTCCAGCTTGCGCGCGCCGCGCCACGCGGGCGCGGGCTCCACAGGCGCGCGCCGCTGCACGGGGCCGTCCGCAAACGAGGCCACCACCCGCTCGACGTACTCGGGCGGACACAGCGCGCCATACTTGCGCTCCAAGATCGCGCGCACGATGGGGCGAGCCTGCGCGCCATCAAGCGGTGTGTCGCGCCCGAGGTCGTCGTACAGCAGCATCGGCGCGGGATCGTCGGGATGCTCAGGCAGGCGCGTCTCATAGGCGGTCTTGATGATCGGGCGCGCGCCGTGGCGCTCATAGAAGATCATCCGCTTGCGATGCTCCGCGAGCGTCTGCGCGTCATCGATCTGCGCGGGATCATCGGGCAGTGACTCTAAGAACAGGCCCATGGCGCCCGCCGCGCGGGCGTCCTCGCGGGCGCGCTGGTACAGCGCGGAGCCGATGCCGCCGCCGCTGTCGTGTGCGGCGCACAGCCAGTCCAGATACGCAAACTTGAGGTCGAGCGCTTGCAGCACCAGCGCGAAGCCGAGCAGGCGACCTTGGGGGCCTTCTGCGATGAGCAGCACGCCGCGAAGCTGACGCGTGAACGGGTCGCGCAGCGACTCAGCGAGCGCCAACACCTCGCGCTCGGGCGCGTCGGGGATGCGCTCGCGCATCAGCGCTTGCGCTTGCAAGATAGGCTGCTTGGCGGCGGGGGAGGCGGCGTCGTGGATGCGTCGGATGCGGAACATAGGTGACCAGGGCAAGAGGCGTGGCGATCATCACGCCCAAACCTAAGAACGCGGCCTGCCTTGTCGCGCCCTGCGCCAAGGTTTTCCCCACAACCTCGCTTCGCCACCCTCGCACACCCGCATAAAATGCGGGGATCGCTCAAGCTAGGCCGCGCTTGCGCGCGAGCGCGCCGCGCGCTCGGTCCCCTCGCCAAGCGCTGCGCGCGGCCCCCTTGGGCGCGCTTCGCGCGCCAGCTCGACGCTCGCTCAGCGCGCCATGTCCTCCCACCACACGGGCGTCTCATCGGTGACGCTGATCGGCGCGCCCACGATGGGGGTGAGCAGCGGGATGTTGAGGGTGGTGGCCTCACGGCTCAAGGTCTGCAAGGGCTCGTTCCAGGCGTGCAACGCCAGCTCAAAGGTGCCCCAGTGGATGGGCAACAGCGCGTCGCCGCGCAGCATCTTGTGGGCGCGCAGCGCCTCCACGGGGCCTAAGTGGATCTCACCCCAGCTCGGGTGCTGGGCGCCGACCTCCAGCATGGTGACGTCAAACGGCCCTAAGCGCGCGCCGATCTCCTCAAACTGCGGGGTGGGGCCGGTGTCACCGCTGAAGTAGACGCGCCTCGTTGGGCCGACCACCGCCCACGAGGTCCACAGCGTGGCGTTGCGATCGGTGAGGCCGCGCCCTGAGAAGTGTCGCGACGGGGTGGCGACGGCCTTGACGCCCGTGCTGCCCACCGCCAGCTCATCCCACCAGCGCACCTCGATGATGCGCTCAGCGGGCACGCCCCACGCCTCCAAGTGCGCGCCCACGCCCAGCGGCGCATAGAAGGGCATGTCGCGGTTGGCCGCGAGCCACTGAATAGAGCCCATATCCAGGTGATCATAATGATCGTGTGAGATCAGCACGGCGTCGAGCTGCGGCAGCTGCGACAGCGCCAGCGGCGGCGCGTGAAAGCGCTTCGGCCCCATCAGCGTCGACGGCGACGCCCGCTCGCCGAACATCGGATCGGTGAGCATGGTGGCGCCCTCTAGCTCGATGAGCACGGTCGAGTGCCCAAGCCACGTCAGCCGCAGGCCGTCATGGATCGGCGCCGCCAGCGCGCTGGCCGTGTCAGGGTGCATGGGCGTCGGTGACAGCGGCGTGCGCTCCTCATCCCCGTTGATCCACTCAAGCAGCACAGGCCACATCGTGCTCATCTCCCCGACCTTGGTGGGGATGACGTTCTCAAAGGCGCCGTCTTTGTAGAGCGGCGAGGCCTCGATCTGACGCAGCCGCTCCCCCTCGGCGCGCGCGCCCAAGGCTTTGAGCCAGCTCGTGGAGTACAGGCCGGCGAGCGTGAAGGCGCCGCCGGCCACGAGGGTGCCAGCGACCAGAGACTTGAACCAGCGGCGCTTGAGGAGGGATATCACGATGGGGGCTCCGAGGCGATGAGGGGGGCAAAGGATGGCGAGGCGAACCTAGCCACACGCGGGGCCTACGACTAGAGCCAGAATTGTTGAGAAGTGTTGGGGAGATAGCGCGCCTCCATGCGTCAGTCAGGCGCGTGGTGCGTCGCGCCCGCTTACTCCTGCGATCCCCGCATTTTAAGCGCTGCTGGCGAGGGTCGCAGGGGAGGTCGCGTAGGCTCACTCGCTCACAGGCCCGCTTGGTTGATGCGGTGCTTGGGGGTGTTGGGGTCAAGCATGGCCTTGGCCTCGGCCTCGCGCCGCTCGCTGTAGCGATCGACGAGGTAGTCGCGCGCGTCGCGGGTCATGACGGTGAACTTGTAAAGCTCCTCCATGACGTCCACCAAGCGATCGCGGTAGGGGGAGTCCTTCATGCGGCCGTCACCGTCAAACTGCTCGTAGGCCTTGGCGACCGACGACTGGTTGGGGATGGTGATCATGCGCATCCAGCGCCCGAGCACGCGCAGGGTGTTGACAGCGTTAAAGGACTGGGAGCCACCGCAGACCTGCATCACGGCCAGGGTGCGGCCCTGGGTGGGGCGCACGGCGCCCATCGCCAGCGGGATCCAGTCGATCTGATTCTTGAACACGCCGGTGATGTTGCCGTGCATCTCGGGGCTTGACCAGACCTGCCCCTCGGACCACAGCGACAGCTCGCGCAAACGCGCGACCTCGGGGTGATCCTCGTGCTTGGGGCTCTTGACGGGCAGGTCATGCGCGTGAAACCAGCGCACCTCCGCACCCAAGCCCTCCAGCACGCGGGCGCCCTCCTCAGCCAGCAGGCGGCTGAACGAGTGCTCGCGCAGCGAGCCGTACAAGAACAGGATGCGCGGCGGGTGGGTGCTCGGCGGCGTCTCGGGCTTCGCGGTGAGGATCAGGGCGGGGGGGGCGTCGTGCTGCGTGCTCATGGGGCTTGTCCAGGGGGTGGGGCTTGTTCAGTGGGTGGTGTGTGACAGCGCGTCATCAAGCGCTCGCTCATCAAGCGTGAGCAGGCGCGCCTTGATCTGATCGCGCGCGTCGCGAAAGTGCGCGAGCCGCTCCTCGTGGGTGAGCTGCTCGTGGGCGCGATCGGGGTCTTGCAAGGGCCAGTGCAGCCGCTCAGCTCTGCCCAAGAACGCAGGGCAGACCTCCTGCGCGCACAGCGTGATGACGAGATCGACGCTGGTGGGGTCGATGTCGCTCACCGCGCTTGATTTGTGGGTGGTCAGGTCGATGCCAAGCTCGGCCATGACCTCGATCGCCAGGGGGTTGACGCGCGTGGGGGAGGAGCCCGCCGATTGGACGACGGCCTTGTCTGCGAACAGCGCGCGGGCTAACCCCTCGGCCATCTGGCTGCGGGCGGAGTTGGCGACGCATAAGAACAGCAGCCGCAGCGGTGGGTTGGGCTCAGACATGGGGGGCTCCTGGGGAGGTTGTGTTTGGGGCAGGGGCCGCAAACCAGCCCCTGGTGCGGTTGGCGAAGGCGACCAGCGTGAGCATCACCGGCACCTCGATGAGCACGCCCACCACCGTGGCCAGCGCCGCGCCCGACTGCAGCCCGAACAGGCTGATGGCCACCGCGACCGCCAGCTCAAAGAAGTTGGAGGTGCCGATCATGGCCGCAGGCGCCGCCACGTTGTGCGCAAGCTTCAGCCCCTTGGCCAAGCCGTAGGTGATGGCGAAGATGCCGTAGCTTTGCAAAAGCAGCGGCGCGGCGATCAGCGCGACGTGCAGCGGCTTGGCGAGGATCGTCTCGGCCTGAAAGCCGAACAGCAGCACCACCGTCAGCAAGAGCCCCAAGATCGAGGTGGGCTTGAGCTTGTTGGCCAGCCCCTGCACCGCCTCAGCGCCGCCGCGCTGTAACAGCAGCTTGCGCGTGATGAGCCCTGCGCCAAGCGGCAGCACCACGAAGATCACCACCGACGCCACGAGCGTCGCCCACGGCACCGTGAGGTTCGTCACACCCAGCAACAGCCCCGCGATTGGCGCGAACGCGAAGACCATGATCAGGTCGTTGATCGAGACCTGGGCCAGCGTGTAGTTGGCGTCGCCGTCGGTGAGGTTGCTCCAGACGAACACCATGGCGGTGCAGGGCGCGACCCCCAGCAGGATCATCCCCGCGATGTACTGTGAGGCGTCATCGGCAGAGACGAGGTCTGCGAAGATCACCTTGAAGAACAACAGCCCCAGCGCGGCCATGGTGAAGGGCTTGATGAGCCAGTTCACCACCAGCGTCAGGCCGATGCCCTTGGGCTTGCGCACCACGTCCTTGACGCAGGACGGGTCCACCTTGAGCATCATCGGGTAGATCATCAGCCAGATCAGCGCGGCCACCACGAGGTTGACGTTCGCAAACTCTAATCCAGCGATGGCGGCGAACACGCCGGGGATGACGCTACCCAGCGCGACGCCTGCGATGATCGCCAGCGCGACCCACACGGAGAGGAAGCGTTCGAAGATACCCATCACGTCCTGCGTTTTGTTATCGTATATCGTAGAAATGCGATGTTTCTGTCATGCACGCCCCGCTTGATGAGGCGCGCGATCATCATCAGAGGCTGGCCACCAGCGCCTTGAGGGTCGCCACAGCGGCGGGCTCGACGCAGTAGCAGATCCTCGGCCCGTCGATCTCACCGCGAATCAGGCCCGCCTCTTTGAGCTGCTTGAGGTGCTGCGACACGGTGGACTGCGCCAGCGGCAGCTCATCCACGATCTCACCGCAGACGCATCCTTCGCGCCGGATCAGCAGCCGCATGATCGCCACCCTGGCCGGATGCCCGAGCGCCTTAGCGAGCTTCGCCAACGTCACGTCCAGCTCGCCGGGGTTGAGCGTCGCCTCCGGGCTTGGCGCGGGGCAGCAGTCTGGTAGGATGGTCGTCATCAGTCACACCTCGTCATAGTCTCATCGTAATATGACGATGATGCTAGCGAGTGTCAAGCGAGGGCTCTCTCATGGCGACGCGGCGCGTTGAGCTTCAGGGCGCGGTGATCACGTATGGCGGGCGGTTGAACAAGATACAGTGGGGCGCCGCCTCGCGCAGGATCATCGCAGGCGGCGGCCATGTGGCGTCCACGATCAGCGCAGATCTGACGTGTTTTGTGGCGGGCACGCAGGCGCAGAGCAAGATCACGAAGGCGCTGGCGCGCGGGGTGCCAGTGATCACGGAGGCGCAGCTGCTGACGTTGCTTGAGGAAGGCTTCGTGAGCTGGGAGGAGGCAGATCCGTTCGAGTCCAAGCAGAGCTTCGATGAGTCCGTGGCGCAGCTTCGCGCGATCTTCAGCGCGGCGCCGACCTCCTCGGCGTGGACGCGCTGCTTGAGCGTGATTGAGGGCTGCGATGAGGAGCGTGTGGAGGAGCTGGTCGCTTATGCGCAGCACTTCATCACCCGCTGGGACAAGGCGAAGATGGACAAGTGGCGGCCCCCCGAGGCGCATCCGCTGATGGCCAACGCGCCAAAATATTGGGCGAAAGATCTGCCCAAGGATGAGCTGCGCGTGGCGCCGCCGCGCTGGGTGTTTGAGCTGATCAGCGGCCGCCACCATGTGAAGCACGCCTTGGCGCGCGCGCTCAGCTTGGACGGCATGAAGCTCAACGGCGCGCATGGCGCGCATGTCTTAGCGTCACCGCACCTGCGTCAGCTGCGCTTTTTGAACTTAGGCATGAGCAACTCGTACTCGCTGGGGTTCTTTCGCGAGCTGCGCACCAGCGAGCTGATGCGCACCGTGCGCGAGCTGTGGATCGGCTCGGGGCTGGCTCAGCTGGAGGGGGCTTGGGATGCTCCTGAGCACACGTTCGAGGCGCTGGCCTTATGTCGTCCCTATGACGGCTCGGTCAACGCCACCCTCAAGAAGTTGCCTTGCTTGGCTGGCGTGAAGCTGAAGGTGCAGCCTTGAGCTGGGCGCCAGGGGCGCCACCGACGCGGGTGCCCGTTTGAGCCTCCCCCTTTTGAGCCATGCGGCGCAGCTTACAAGCAGCCCGCTCACACACGACCTCCCGAGCGGCGCCTCGATGCGCTTGATTTTAAGCGGGGCTCGCCCTGGTGAGCTGTTCGCTTGCAGACGCGCGGGGCGGGGCGCGCCCCGGCCCGCGCGTCGGTAACCGCGCACAACAGATCCCCCTCGCCCGGGCGCGGGAGGATGAAAAAAGCGGGCGCGGGGCCCGAGGCGAGCGGCTTCAGCTCGGCGCTGGTGAGGCGCTCGTTCTTGCCTAAGCTGCTGCGATCGCACAGCGCGATGAAGGGCAGCGCGCGGGCGCGCGGCGCCTTGGCGATGGCCTCGATCGTGAGCGCGCGGCCCTCCTTGGAGGTGAAGATGTTGTCGTAGATGTGCCACCGCACCAAGCGCGGCAGGGCCGTCACGATGGGCTCGAACGCCTCCAGATCCTCGGGCCTGACAAACCAGCTCAGGTGCGTGAGGCTGTCGCGCAGGTGCGGGTGCATCGCGTCCACGAGCGGCTGGGTGCCGATACGCGCGGCGCACGCTTGATCATCGGGCCTGATCGCGGCGACGCGCACGTCGGGGTGGTTGATCGCGGCTAAGAACCGCGCAGGATCGCCCATCGCGCAGAGCTCTAGCGTGCTGGCGTAGGCGCGCGCATAGGCGCCGCGCGCGGCCAGCAGCTCGGGCAGGTACACCTGCCTGTGCCACGACGCGCAGCTCAGCTCCACATGCAGCGGGCGCGCGGCGCCGAGCCAGCGCGCCAGCGCCTCATCAAGCTCAGGCACGCCCCCGCCGCCAAGCCGCACGCTCAGATAGCGCAGCCGGGTCCAGCGCGGCGCGGCGATGCCTGCGGCGCGCGCTTGGTTGAGCGCTGCGGCGATGGCGTCGTCTTGGTCATAGGGGAGCTGAATGTCGAGCTGCAAGGACACGATATGCTCCATCGCCTCAAGCTGGAGCAGCTGCGTGAGCAGCGCGATGCTGTCGATCTGCAGCGTCAGCTCCGCGTGGTCGAGGTCATCCAGCGTGACGCGCGTGTCGCGCGGCGTCACCCCCTCCAATCGCGCGCTGACGCGCTTGCAGCCTGCCTCATCAAGCACCACAGCGAGCTTGGCCTCGTCGCTCTTGCTCTTGGCGACGAGGTAGTAGGTGGCGGCTTGGGTGGCCTTGACGACAGCATCCAGCGCGTCGAGGATGCCCCTCTGAGGATCAAAGCTGAACACCTCCAGGTGGGTGATGTGGCCAACGTGAGCGGAGGCGGCGATGCTGTTGAGCCACTGCGCTTGGGTGCGGGCGTCGTAGAAGTGCTGGCTTCTGCTCAAGTGCAGCGCGCGCACCAGCGACAGGCGCGGATCGGCGGCGTCTTGAAACAGCAGCGGCGCCCACTGCTGCGGGCAGACGCGCAGGGCGTCGGGCCAGCTTGAGATGGCGTCGTGGAGCGCGGCGATGGCCTGGCGGGCGGTGGCCTCGTCTTCGCGCAGCACGAGCGCGTTGGCGACGCCCAAGACCACGCGCCACGCCTGCTCACTGGGCGCCTCAAAC
>CAYXWB010000069.1:0-19017 GCA_964468515.1 uncultured Bradymonadales bacterium
AAGGTCACCCGCGCGCGGGTGACCTTGCCGCGCGTGAGCGCGCGCGTTAGTATCAAGGCAGAGACACGACGCGCGCGCGTAGCACATCGCCAGCTCTCCCCTTTGACGAGGATCCCCTCATGCAGATCGACTGGCGCGGACACACGATCAAGATCACAGGCAACTGGGTGGGACGCTACCTCTTCTTGGCGCCCGAGTATGAGCTGTGGATCGATGATCAGCGCCTCGATCAAGCAGGCGGCCCGCGCGCCTCACCGCGCTTGGAGGCGATCGTTGAGGATGATGACGGCCAGCGCCATCACATCGTCGCGCAGCTGCTGTCGCTCGCGGGCGTGCGCCCGCGCTGCGTGGTCAGCGTCGAGGGTGAGGAGATCGCGCGCGATCGCGTGCGCGTCGACAACCTCCTCAACCCCGTGCTCATCCTGTTCATCCTCGCCGCGACCTGCTTGATGATCTACATCGGCCCCGACGTGCTGCGCCATTACATCGCGCGGTGAGGCCAGACGCCGCGCTCACAGCAGCACCAGCTCATCGCGATGGATCAGCGCGTCAGCGAGCTTGTAGCCCAAGACCCTCGCAATCTGGGCGCTCTGCACGCCCGCGAGCCTGCGCAGCTCCTCGGCGCTGTAAGCGCTGATGCCGCGCGCGAACGCTTGCCCCGATGGCCCCACCAGATCGACCACCGCGCCACGCTCAAACTCACCCTCCACGGCGCGCACGCCTGAGGGCAGCAGGCTCGCGCCCTGCTCCACCACCGCGCGCTGCGCGCCGCGATCGCAGCGCAGCGTCCCCACCGCGAGCGCCCCGGCCCCCAGCCACACCTTCTTGCCCAGCGCCCCATGATGCTCGCCAGGCAGCAGCAGCGTGCCCAGATCATCGCCTGAGGCCAGCGACTCCAGCACGCCCGAGAGCTTGCCCGGCGCGATCACCGTGGCCGCGCCCACGCGCGCCGCGATGCGCGCCGCTTGCACCTTAGTCACCATCCCCCCCGTGCCCACGCCCGACTGGGATGGCCCCGCGATCGCGTCGAGCCGCGCATCGCCCGAGGCGATCTCTGGGATGCGCGACCCAAACACGCGCTCGCCATGCGTATCGTAAGAGACCTCAAAGATGCCAGGCACGTCGCTCAAGATCACCAGCAGATCGGCCTGCACCAGCCCGCAGACCATCGCCGCCAGCTGATCGTTGTCGCCAAAGCACAGCTCCTCAATGGCCACCGTGTCATTCTCATTGATGATCGGCAGCGCGCCATACTGCTGGATGGCGTCAAGCGCGGCGCGCGCGTTGAGGTAGCGGTGGCGATCGTCCAGATCCTCACGCGTCAAGAGCACCTGCGCGGGCAAGCGATCGTAGTGCGACAGCTCCTGGTGGTAGAGGCTCATGAGCTGCGGCTGCCCCAGCGCGGCCAGCGCCTGAAGCTGCGGGACCTCCACGGGGCGAGGCTTGCCCCCTAGGCGTTGACGCCCCAAGGCCACCGCCCCTGACGACACCACCGTGACGCGGATGCCGCGCATCAGCAGCGCGTCGATGCCGCGCAACAACGCGGCGAAGGTTGGCCTGTCCAGGCGCAACCCATCACGCAACAGCACATTACTCCCGAGCTTGATCACCCAATGTTGGGCCTCTGTTACCAGCGAACGACTCAAAACCGGACTCCTATCTAGCAGCACAAGAACACAAGAAGACGCCGCTGCGCGAGCGCGCAGCGGCGTCCGATCCTGTCAGTGACGGGCGCGCCTGGCAAGGGCAGGCGCGCCGAGCGGGCTGGCTCAGCCGCAGCCGGTGGTCGCGCCGCAGTTGGAGCACAGATAACAGGCGCCTGATCGCACGGTCATGCTGCCGCACACATGGCACGGCGGCGCGTCGGACTGCGCGCCCGCGAACAGCTGCGCGCCGCGCGACTCATAGACCACGCTGCCGGGCTGCGCGCTGGCGAAGCCGCCCGAATCACGCAGCGCCTTGACGCCGGAGGCCGTGGTCATCGGTGACGCCTGCGCGGACGCCGCGCCCTTTGAGCCGATCGCCGCCATCGCCTCGGCCACAGGGTCGTGCGCGTCAGCCTCGGCGCTCGCGGGGAAGTAGCGCGAGCGCTGCGCCTCAGGCAAGAACTTGTCCGCCAGCCAGCGGAAGATGTAGTCCGTGATTGACTTGGCCATGCGGATGCGCGGGTTGTTGGTGATGCCGCTTGGCTCAAAGCGCGTGAAGCTGAACTTCTCCACCAGCACCTCAAGCGGCACGCCGTACTGCAAGCCCAGCGAGATGGAGGTCGCGAACGAGTCCATCAGGCCGCTCACCACGCTGCCCTCCTTGCTCATCACGATGAACAGCTCCCCAGGCTGGCCATCATCGTACATGCCGACCGTGATGTAGCCCTCGTGCCCCGCGATCGAGAACTTGTGCGTGATGGAGGGGCGCTCATCCGCCAAGCGGCGCCGCTGCTTGGCCATCGGCGCGCTCACCGCGCTCGCCACCGCCACCGCCACAGACTCGGCGGCCACAGGCACGACGCCATCATCCACCTCGACGACCTGCGCCACCTTAGGGGAGCTGTTGCCATCATCGAGCTTGGTGGACAGCGGCTGCGTGCGCTTGCAGCCATCGCGATAGATCGCGATCGCCTTCAGCCCCAGCTTCCACGCGTCAATGTAGACCTTCGCGATGTCATCGGCGCTCGCCTCATGCGGCACATTCACGGTCTTGCTGAGCGCGCCCGAGATGAACGGCTGCGCCGCCGCCATCATGCGCACGTGGCCCATTGGCGCGATCGAGCGGGTGCCCTCGGGCGCCTTAAACGCGCAGTCAAACACCGCCAAGTGCTCGGGGTTTAAGCCCGGCGCGCCCTCGACCGTGCCACGCTCTAGCACATAGTCCACGATGGACTTGCGCGTCTTGAGGTCGTAGCCCAGCCGATCCAGCGCCTCGGGCACCGCGCGGTTGATGATCTTGAAGTAACCACCGCCCACGAGCTTCTTGTACTTCACCAGCGCGATGTCAGGCTCAATGCCCGTGGTGTCGCAGTCCATCAAGAAGGAGATGGTGCCGGTCGGCGCGAGCACGGTGACCTGGCTGTTGCGAAAGCCCGCCTGCTTGCCCAAGCTGTAGGCCTCATCCCAAGACTCAGCCGCAGCGCTGTAGATCGGATCTTGGCCGATCGCCGCCCAGCGTGAGGTCAGCCCCTCGACCGCGTCGCGATGCTTCTTGATCACGCGCAGCATCGGCTCCTCGTTCACCGGATAGCCTGGGAACGGCCCCGTGCTCTCAGCGATGAGCGCCGACTGGCGGTACGCCTCGCCGCCCATCAGCGCCGTGATCGCGCCCGCGACCGCGCGCCCTTGCTCCGAATCATAGGGCAGGCCGCGCACCATCAGCAGCGCGCCGAGGTTGGTGTAGCCCAGGCCCAGCGGGCGGAACGCGTGTGAGTTCTGCTCGATCTGCGGCGTCGGGTAGCTCGCGTTGGGGACGATGATCTCCTGCGCCGTGATGGTCAGGCGCACCGCGTGCTTGAACTGCTCCACGTCGAACTCGCCATCCGGCGTGCGGAACGTGAGCAGGTTCAAGCTCGCTAAATTACAGGCAGAGTCATTGAGGAACATGTACTCGGAGCAGTTGTGCACCACGAGCCCAGCGGCCACAAAGTGGCTCGTCACAGGCTCAGTCAGGTCGTACACGTCCTCCTCACCCAAGAACTCAAGCGACGCGACACGATCCACGTGGGGATCGGCATAGGCGCTCACCTGCGCGTTCAGCTCGCGCAAGCGCTCGTTCTTGGCGCTCCCCTCGACGAAGCCGATCAGCTCCTCAAAGCGCACGCGCCCTTGGCGCGAGATGCGCAGGCTGTGCACCTGCTCGATCGGAGACTCGCGACGGCCTCCCTTGCCATCAGACAGCAGCGCCATCGTCTGGCCCAGGGGTCGACGGTTGCGATAGAGCTTGGCCTTGATCCCGAAGCCGAGCAGCAGCAGCTGCACCTGCGACAAGAGCGTCTCGGAGCAGCTCTCCAGGCTGACATACTGTGAGCGCTCGCCGTAGTTGGCGATGGTGCCATCGGCGGTGAACAGCCCGCGCAGCAGCGCTGCGGTTGAAGCTTGATCGAGCGTGAGCGCCTCAGGCGTGAGCGCCTTGGCCTTGCTGCCTGCGTCGAGGACGGCCCAGCGCTGCAGCCCCTCGACGACGCAGCGCGAGGAGGTGGCCAAGCGCAGCGTGTCTTGTGGCTGCGTCACGTTCACATCGCGCGCGCCGCGACCATCGGGGGCGTGCTCCTGCTGCCAGCGCGTGACAGCGCGCTGCGCGGCCTGCGCGACCGCAAGCTCCTCTGGGGCGAGCGTCAGCTGCGCGATCTCATCGGCGCCAGCGATGCAACCATCGCCGACCATCAGGCCCACATACTGCGCGAAGTCAGCCTCTAGCGTCTGCTCGCCAAAGCGCGGCGTGGCCAGCTCCAGCACATCATCCAGCGTCAGCTCCGAGGCTGGCACGTCGCCGCGATTCTTCGTCCAGACGCGGTGATCGGCCGTGAGCTTCAGCTCAAAGCCTGCCGCTGTGCGCAGGCGATAGACTGGCTTAAAGCCGGTCTTAAAGGCGGGCGCGATCGCGCGCAGCTCGCCATCACCGCCCACGATCTCACAGGGCGCCTCAAGCAGCTGATCGATGCGCTGCCAGCCGCGCGAGGTCGCCACCAGCGTGTCGCCTGTGACGCACGGGTTAGATCCATAGATCCGATCCGTGTTGGGGCAGGTGTGCCAGTCATTGATGGTGGTGTCGTACTGCATGCCAGGATCGCCGCACAGCCAGGTGGCCTGCGCGATGTCAGACAGGACCTCGCGCGCGTCCAGCGTGTCCATGACGCGGCCATCACCCACCGCGCGCGTCTGCCACGGCTCGCCAGCCTCAACCGCGCGCATGAACGCGTCGCTCACGCGCACCGAGTGGTTCGCGTTCTGGAAGTAGATGGAGTCATACGCGCCGCCAGGCACGTTGAAGCCGCCATCATAGCCCGCGTCGATGAGCGCCCACGCCTTCTGCTCCTCCTTGGCCTTGCACCAGACGAAGTCCATGATGTCAGGGTGCGCGATGTCGAGCATGACCATCTTGGCCGCGCGGCGCGTCTTGCCACCGGACTTGATGGCGCCCGCGAACGAGTCATAGCCGCGCATGAAGCTGAGCGGCCCCGAGGCGGTGCCACCGCCCGAGAGGTGCTCGCGGCTGGAGCGGATGGGGGAGAGGTTGGAGCCCGCGCCGCTGCCCCACTTGAACAGCAGGCACTCGGTCTTGGCCAGGTTCATGATGGACTCCATCGTGTCCTGGACCGAGTTGATGAAGCAGGCCGAGGCCTGCGGGCGCGCCTCCACGCCGACGTTGAACCAGACGGGGCTGTTAAACGCCATGCGCTGGTGCAAGATCAGGTGCGTCAGCTCAGCGCGAAACGTCTCGCTATCGGCGGCGCTGGTGAAGAGGCCGTCCTTGACGCCCCAGTCGGTGATGGTGTCCACCACGCGGCTGATGAGCTGCTTGACGCTGCGCTCGCGCTGCGGGGTGCCGATCTTGCCGCGAAAGTACTTCGAGACGACCACATTGGTGGCCATCTGCGACCAGAGCGACGGCACCTCGACGTCCTCTTGCTCGAACACCGACTCGCCGCGCTCGTTGGTGATCGCCGCAGTGCGCAGCTCCCACTCGACCTCATCATACGGATGCACACCCTCGCGGGTGTTCACGCGGGCGAAGGTGACCCCCGCGCCCGTGCCCTTAAACTCGCGCGCCGCCCGCAGCTTCTTGCTCTGGATCGGCTGTGTTAACCCTGCCTCGATCGATGTGGACATGCCTTCCCCTGCTGTTGTCCTGCGGGCGTCGCTCGCACCACCCATGGCGCGAGGTTCTTCACGACGACCACGACTTAATCATCCAATGACACTGAACATCTTATCAGATACCTTGCCGGCGCGCATGCACCTTCGCCTCGCGCGTCAGCTGTCGAAGAGCGGATGCGTGGAGCGAGCTCGGCGCTTATGATTGGCGTGCCAGTCATCTGTTGCGCGCCGCCCCAGGGCCATTGATGGGGTCAAGTTATAGGGGCCAGCCTGACAGGACGCAACCCTCAATTATACCATCCCTAGTGGCCCACATCTTGCCTAGACACAAGATATAGAGACTCAACCGGCAGAGGGGTTGAGGAGCGAAGCGGCATGTTTAGGCGCGGCCTGCTCCTGTGATAGTGCATCTGGGGGCGCGCTCCAAGCGCCGCACGACGCCATGCGGGTGCGCGCGCGGGCGATCACGCACAGAAGATGCATTGTTTGCGCGATGCGATCGTCTAAGCGGGATCACACCCCTGACGCATCTCTTGTAGACATCGCGGCGCGCGCGCGTCACGCTTCGCGCGTTGGGTTCCCCCCTGTCAGCGGCCTGTGATGCCGCGCTGTTGAGAGGTCAAGTCATGAGACGCGTCGTAGTCCTCGGCGCAGGCTTTGGCGGTCTGCACGCCGCGCTCGCATTGGAGCGCTCCCTGCTCGGGCGCCGCCGCGTGCGCCTCACGCTGGTCAATGAGCACCCCCACTTCTTGTTCACCCCGCTCTTGCCCAACGTCGCCAATGGCGAGCTGCGCTTGCCCAGCATCACCTTGTCGTTGCGCGATCAGCTCGACGCCACCACAGCCCTCCTCTGTGATCGCGTCACGACGATTGACATGGCGCAGCGCGTGCTCCGAGGCCAGCAAGGCGACCTCCCCTTCGACTACCTGATCATCGCGCCCGGCGCCGAGATACGATGGCCCCAAGGCGCCGACGCTTGGCAGCAGCGCGCGCTCACCTGCAAAGACGCCTCCGACGCGGCGCGCATCCGCGAGTCCGCCCGGCGCGCGCTCGCCATCGCCGCAGCCACCGAGGATGACGCCCTGCGCGCGCGCATGCTCACCTTCGTCTTCGCGGGTGGCGGCCCTACGGGCGTGGAGCTGTTGGCCGAGCTGCAAGCCGCGCTGACGCGCGACCCTGCCCTGCCTGAGGCGCTGCGCGCCCAGCTGCGCTTTGTGCTGGTCGAGCCTGGCCCAGAGCTGCTGCCTCACCTGCCCCCAGCGCTTCGCACCAGCGCCCGCGCCCACTTCGAGCGCCAAGGCGTCGCGCTGCGCCTTGGCGCCCATGTCACCAACCTCGGCCCTGACGACGCCATCCACCTGAGCGATGGGACCACGCTCCACGCCGCTCACTTCTTCTGGTGCGCTGGCGTACGCGCCCCCACGTGGCTTCGCGCCGTCGAGGGCATCCCCTTGAGCCCCGAGGGGCGCATCCGCGTCAATGACTTCTTGCAGGTCGAGGGCTACGAGGACCTCTACGCGATTGGTGACGCCGCCCAGACGCCAGCGCTGGCGCCACAGACCGCGCAGGTCGCCAAACAGCAAGCCCCCGTGGCCGCCCACAACCTCATGGCGGCCATGTCAGGCCGCACCTATCAGCCGTGGTCCTTCCAACATCAAGGCGATCTGATCACGCTGGGGCGAGGACACGCTGCAGCGTCTATCATGGGCGTCTGCATGGAGGGCGCCGCCGCCTATGGCCTCTATCGTATGGTCTATGCGGGGCTCATGCCCGGCGCGATGAAGAAGGCGCGCATCTTGGCCGAGTGGCTAGAGCACGACCTGACACGCTATCGACAACGCCAAGACGCCCTCCCCTCCCCATAAAAGCGCACGACGCCAAGCGAGGACGCCCCCATGACCTCAAGGTCATGGGGGCGTCCTCGCTTGGCGCTGCGCGCTAGCTCAGTTCATCAGCTTGTCTAGCTCATTCTCAAGCTGATCCTGATCCTTGGCCTCGGGCTTGGGCTCAGGCTTCGGCTCAATGACCGTCTCACCCTTGGGCTTCACCTCGGGCTTCACCTCGGGCTTCACCGCCGGTGCCGGCGCCTCCTTGGGCTCAGCCTTAGGCTGGGGCTCAGCCTTAGGCGCGGGCTTCGGTTTCGGCTCAACCCTAGGCCTCGGCTCAGGTTTGGGCGCGGGCTCGGGCACCACAGCAGGAGCCGCAGGCTCAGGAGCCACCTGATCAGGTGCCTGTGTGCCTGCGGCGTCGGTCGCTGCATCTACCGCCTCCTGCACCGCCGCAGGGGCGGTGGTCTCAGCGGGGGTGGTCTCAGCGCCGGGCGCCTCCGGAGGGGTGGTCACAGGAGGTAGCGGCGTCGGCTCAGGGGTTGGCTCAGGGAGCACCGCAGACGGCGTCTCAGCGATCGGCTGCCCTGTCTGGCTGCCAGGGCCCATGAGGAAATACCAGGCTGCCGCCCCACCCACGATGAGCAGCAAGAACAAGAGCACCAGGCCAGCGCCACCTCCCCTCTTAGCCACGGGGGGCTCGGGGGCGTCATCCTTGACCACGGCAGCGGGCTTGGCAGCGGGCTTCGGTGTCGCCGCTGGCGCGACGAGCGCGGGCGCCAGCGGCGCCTCGTCCTCGCCATCGCTCATCTCATCCAGCGCGCTGGAGATGCTCTGTGAGATCTGACGCGAGGAGGCCTCATCCGCATCAAGCGGACCCTCATCGAAGCTGCCAGTGAGCTGAGGAGCCTCGCTGACCCGATCGATGGGCGCGTCAAGCGCATCATCATCATCAAAGCCCACGGGCGTCATCACGGGCGCAGGCGTCGCGGATGCGCTGGCTGGCGAGGTGAGCAAGGGAGCCGCCGCGACATCCTCCTCATCGTCCGCGTCGCTGCCGAACAGATCATCGTCAAGCGATGACGCTGGCGCGGGCGCGGCTGATGGGGTGCGCGCTGGCGCGGGCAGATCCGCGAACGGATCCGAGGGCGCGCTCAGGCCAATGGGCGCGAGCGGATCTTCCTCCAGTGCGGGCTCGGGCTCGGGCTCGGGCTCAGGCATGTGAGCCACCACCTGCGAGGCTGGGGTGTCCTGGAACGCGTCCAAGGGGAGCCCCACCTCCTCATCCTCGTCAGCCTGCTCGCTCCCGGCCATATCAAACAGCGGGGTGCCGTCATGCGGGCAGATCGAGATATCGTCATCTTCGTAGGTTCTGCCACAAGTGGTGCAAAAGCGCATGGGGCGTCGCTCTCCTGAATGTCAAACCCGGCATCAGTCAGCGCGGCTGCGGCGAGTGAGTGCCGCTGAAAGTGGCAGCGCGCGAGCGCATGGCAGGCCGCAATCCTCGGGGTCGTCTGGCACCATATATCATAAAACACGGCGCGACAACTTTCTGAGCGCGCGCGCACGCGCAGATCAAGCGAAGACGCCGCCCGCGCGTGGCGCGGGCGGCGTCTTGCTGGCTCAAGCAGGGCGCGGTTCACGCGTGAGCGCTCGGCTCACGCGTGAGGGCGATCACTTGGCGTTGAAGGACATGGTGAGGTCCTTCTGGTTGATGTTCGCCTTGAGGTTGCCCGTGGCAGCCTTGTTGCGGACGTTGCCGTTGACCGTCACCGTGCTCTGGCCTTGCTTGCCGGTCGCGGTGAAGGCGCCGCTGCGCTCCAGCTTGCCCGAGAAGGGGATGTTGAACATCTTGCCCTCGCGCTGACCGTTGAACTTGCCAGAGACCATGGACTTGCTGTTGAAGTTGAGCTGCAGCTCGCCGCGCGTGACGTCGCCGTAGTTGATGCCACGCTGAGCGAGCGTGCCAACGAACACGGGGCCCGTGGGCTTGGGCTTGTCGGGGGTGCCCTCCTCCGTCGCCTCAGCCTCCTCGCCAGCGCCAGCGGTGCGGAAGCCCTCAGCGGCCTCCACGGTGCAGCCCGTCATGCGCGAGGTGAGCGCGGCGGTGATGCTGGGGCTGGTGGACATCTTCGCCTCAGCGGCCTTGTAGCTCTCCTCGGTGAAGCCATAGCGGGGGAGGATCTCAGCGATCACCTCCTTCTGCTTCTCCGTGTCGGTGATCTTAGCGCGGACGCAGGTCACCTCATAATACGCGTTCGTGAACATGCCCTCGTCCACCTCGACCTCCTCGCCTTGCGCGGCGGTCACGGGGACCGTCGCAGGCGCGGTGGCAGGGACGGTCGCGGGCACCGTCGCGGGCACCGTCGCGGGCGCGTTGTTCGTCACAGGGGTGGTCACAGGGACATCCGTCTCTTTCTTGTCACAGGCTTGCAGCAGCAGACCAGTCACCAGCAAGCTCATCATCATCATCGGCTTAAGTGCGCGTGCCTTCATTCTCAGTCTCCTTACAAATTTTGGTGAGGACCCTAGCTGATAGCTCAAGGGATCGAGCCAGACCATCGTAGACCTGACGCGCCTCGCTCGAGCCGCCTCGAACAAGCTGCGCTATCATCGCGCTCCACTTCAGGCGCCCATGAGGCGGCATCCTAAGGTGATGGGGCAAATCTTGTCAAACCCCTTCACGGGGCCACGCGGAGGTTCGCGCGGCGCTCGCCAGCCGCGCCAATGCGCGCTATAGGCGATCAGGCGCCAAGCGCGCCCATTCAGCGCCATGAAACCACGCTCCACCTCGTGACATCTTTCGGTTGAGCGCGCAAGCGCGCTCGCCATCAGCAGGAGCCTAGATGCTGCACTTTGTCATCATCGGCAACGGGGTCGCCGGCGTTGAGGCGGCCATGACGCTGCGCGAGCGCCTCCCCCCAGCCGAGGCCAAGATCACCGTCATCAGCAAAGAGGCCGACTACTTCTTCTCTCGCACCGCGCTCATGTATGCCTTCATGGAGCACATGCAGCGTCGCGACTTAGAGCCTCATGAGCGTCAGGTCTATGCGCGCCAGCACATCAACCTAGTGCGCGACGAGGTCGTCGCTCTCGACGCCCACGCCCACACCCTCACGCTGCGCGCAGCGGGCGCCATAACCTACGACCGCCTGCTGCTCGCGGTCGGCTCCCAACCCGCGCGCCCCCCCTTCAAGGGCCTCGACGCCGCGCGCGATGGCGTCGTCCACTTCGTCTCCATGCAAGACCTTGATGACTGCGAGCGATTGACCCCCTCGACGCAGCGCGCGGTGGTGGTCGGCGGCGGCCTGATCGGCGTCGAGCTGGTCGAGTGCTTGCTCCATCACAAGGTCCAGACCACCTTCTTGGTGCGCGAGTCCACCTACTGGCCCGCCGCGCTCGACCCTGAGGAGGGCGAGCTTGTGGCGGCGCACCTGCGCCGCCACGGCGTCGCGCTGCGCCTGAGCGAGTCGCTGGAGGAGGTGCTGTGCGATGACACAGGCCGCGTCAGCGGCGCGCGCACCAGCGCCGGTGAGACCTTGCCCTGTGAGCTGCTCGGCGTGGCCGTCGGCGTCGTCGCCCAGATCGACTGGCTGCGCGAGGGCGCCCCGGCGCTGCGCTTAGGGCGCGGCGTCTGCGTCGATCGCAGCTTCGCCACCAACCTGCCTGATGTCTGGGCCGCAGGCGACTGCGCCGAGATCGCCATGGACGACGCGCCGCCCATCCGCGAGACCATCTGGTACTCCGCCAAGCGCCACGGCAGGCTCGCCGCCCAGGCCATGATGGGCGATCGGGTCCGCTACACCCCCCCGCTGTTCTTCAACAGCTCCAAGTTCTTTGAGCTTGAGTTCACCACCGTCGGCCACGCCATCAACCTGCCCCCTGACGCCACTGAGCTGATCTTTCGTGACGCCAAGCGCGAGATCAGCGCCAGGTTCGTGTTCGACGCCTCAGGCGCGCTCATCGGCGCGAACCTCCTCGGCAGCCGCTGGGATCATCGCATCCTAGAGGCCTGGATCATGCAGCGACGCCCGATTGAGTTCGTCGAGCCGCGCCTGCCCCACGCGCAGTTCGACGTTGAGTTTGGACGCGTCAAGCTCGACAAGCTCACGCGCCTCGTGCGCCCCGCCACCCCAGAGACACGCCCATGAGACAGCGCGGCAAGCTCGGCTGGCTGAAGCACGACCTCACCCATCGCGGCATCACCGCGTGGCTCATCTTCTTCTTATTGCTAGCCTTTTACTTCTTACTCTACTTCCCGGATAAGTTCGGGGAGCTGGGCCAGGCCTTCGGCGCGTCGGTTGAAACGCAGCGGACCTTGGGCGCGTGGGGCCAGCGCCTCAACGTGTTTGAGGGCATGATGCGAGGCCTCGGCGGCCTGCTCGGGCGCGAGGTGCGCCAAGGCTGGGATCCGATCTGGAACAAGTGGACGCTCTACGGCACCCTCTACACCGTGGCCATCTTGGGCGGCGGCGTCTTCGTGATGCGCAAGTATCGCCACAACCCCTACCAGCTCGTGCGCACCAGCGTCGTCATGCTCGTGCAGATCAGCTTGGCCTACGCGCTGCCCATGCTCATGAGCGCGCGCGGCAGCTATGGCTACTACTTCAGCTACTTCTGGCCGCTGAAGATCGAATACATGTACCCCGAGACGCTCAAGGCGATGCCGCTCATCCTGATGCTCTATAGCGTCTTAGGCGCGCTGCTGCTGGTGCCCATCCTGGGCGTCTTCTTTGGCAAGCGCTGGTACTGTTCTTGGGTGTGCGGCTGCGGCGGCCTCGCCAACACCTTCGGCGATCCTTGGCGTCAGCTGTCCAACAAGAGCAGCGCGGCCTGGACCTTTGAGCGCTACAGCATCCACAGCACCTTGCTCGTGGCGCTGGCGACCACCGGGATCGTGGGGCTGAGCGGGCTCGTGGGCCCCGATCTGCCTGGCCTCGCGCGCGCCTCGGTCGTGATCAAGATCCTCTATGGCACCTTCATCATGGCGCTGTTGTCAGGCGCGGTCGGCGTCGCGTTCTACCCCATCGGCGGCACGCGCATCTGGTGTCGCTACTTCTGCCCCATGGCCGCCGTGCTCGGCTTGGTGCAGAAGTTTGGCCGCTATCGCATCAAGGTCAAAAAAGAGATGTGCATCTCGTGCGGCCTGTGCAGCAAGTACTGCGAGATGGGCATCGACGTGCGCGCTTACGCCCAGCGTAGCCAGAGCTTCGTGCGCGCCTCCTGTGTGGGCTGCGGCCTGTGCGCCGAGGTCTGCCCGCGCGGCGTGCTCGCGCTGGAGAATCGCTACGAGGATGATCCGCAGCAGCTCAACATGTATGCCCTGCTGCACGAGACCTACAAGCAAGACGAGACGCGCAAGGCCGTATGAGGCGCGCCGCCCCCCCAACGAGCGCGCCCCCGGCGCCTTCACGGCGCCGGGGGCTCGCTCGTTGGGGGGCGGCGCTCAGCTCACGCGGTCGCGCGCGAGCTTGAGGCTCAGTCCTTGGAGGCGTCGATGTTGATCTTCATCAGGACGTCTTCCTTGATGAGATCGTCAGCCTTGCCCTCGTACTTGATGTTGAAGTCGAAGCGCTTGAGGGTGAACTCGGTCTTAGCGCTGAGCTTCTCAGCGTCCGCCTTGATGGTGGCGGGGAAGGAGATCGACTTCTCGACGCCGCGCAGGTTGAGGTTACCGGTGATGGTGTGGGTGGCATCGTCCACGCCGCCCGGCTTGATGCTCGTCATGACGAACGTGGCCTTGGCGTGCGTCTCCACGTCAAAGAAGTCGGCGCTCATGAGGTGACCCGTGAGCTTGTCATCGTCGGAGTAGACGCTCTTGGTGTCGACCTCAAAGCTGAGGGCGGTGAGCGTGTCCTCAGCGCCGACCTTGGCCTCGCCAGTGATCGTCTTGAAGCCGCCCTTGTGATCGCCTGTGGTCTTGGCGCCGACCCACTCAATCTTGGTGTTCTCGGAGTTGAGCGAGAAGGTCGCAGGCTGAGCAGCGACAGCCGCACCGGGCTGCGTCGTGGCTGGCTGCTCCAGCGCGTTGTCGACCGCCTTGGGCTCCTCCACTTGGGCTGCGGGCTTGTTATCGACCTCGCTCTTGCACGCGACCACGCCAAAGCTCATCCCTGCCACGAGGCCGATCATCACGATTTTCTTGGACATCATCTGAGCACTTCCTGGGTTGTTTATGATAGCCTGATGCGCCGACATGTGAGGGCGGATATGTTCGCGACGACATGTGTTATAGGCTCGACAGACGCGCTGTCAAACATTGCTGACGAGCGCGCCCAGCGATATTAGTCACCTAAGCGCATATCGCAAGGTCAGGATCCATGCCGCACGAGAATAAGACCATGCCTCAGGACGCCCCTGACACGCAGACGCTGCGCTGCGCTAAGTGCCGCACCCCCATCGCGACGCGCGACAGCAACCCCTCCTTCCCCTTCTGCTCCAGCCGCTGCAAGCAGCTCGACTTGAGCGTCTGGCTGAGCGAGGGCTATCGCTTGTCGATCTCGGAGGAGCCTGAGGGCGATGAGCCAAGCCCCAAAGCTTGGCTCTCCGACGCCGACGCCGAGCTCAACTGAGCGCCCCTAGCTCAAGGCATCGGCGCGCGCTTTGGCTTGCTGATCTCAGCGGGCAGCGCGCGTGACAGTCGCACCTGCACTTGGGTGTCTGAGTCGCGGCTGATCTGCACGTTGCGGATCCAGCGCTCGTAGCCCTCGCGCGTGACCTCCACAAAGTAGGCGCCCGTGGGCAAGCGCAGCTTCTCGGTCACGGGCGAGGTCAGCGTCATCGCCTCCACGCTCGCCGCATCCGAATCCAGCTGACGGGGGGTCAGGGTGATGGTCGCCCCAGGCTCGCTGACCTCAAACGACGCGGTCCCAAAGAAGGACATCTTCTTGAGCGTGACGCTGACGCGTTCTTGCTGACCCGCGCGCAGCGTCAGCGCCCGCGTCTGCGGCTCATGATCTGTCAGCGTGACCTCCAGCTTGTAGTCGCCTGCGGGCAACGCCAGCGCCTCCAAAGGCGCGCCATCGCTGAACAGGAAGCCGTTGATGTGCACGCGCGCGCCCTTGGGCTGCGCGCTCACAGACAGCGCGGGCCAGCTGCTCATGCCGCACGCTGCGGCCCCCTTGCGCGCGGCCTCCACCGTCTCCGAGTCCGTCCCGATGGCCACATAAGCCTGGTAGTGAAACCCCGCCACCTCACACTTGCCGCGCGCGCGCTGCACCTCAGCGAGGTTGTAATGGGCGACCGAGTAGTTGGTCGGATCGCCGCGCAGCGCGCGCTCATAGTGTGGGATGGAGCGCGACAGCGCGCCCGCGCCCGCGAGCTTGTTCGCCCGCGCCAGCTCCTCGTAGGCGTTGATACGCTCCTGCGGTGGCGCCTTGTCCTGCGCGCTCGCGGCCGCTGCCCACCCACACAGTAGCGACAGGGAGAGCGCCAGCTGCGCCGGGATCGTCTTGGTCCATCTCATCATCATCACCTTGAGCTTTTCGAGACTACTCAACCTGCTCGCTGAAGAAGGCGCGCAGCACGAGAGAGAAGCGGCCACGCCAGGTGGACCAGTCATGCTGGCCACCCGCCTCTTCGACGTGGGTGAAGGCACAATTCATCATCTCAAGCTGCGCGCGCATCGCGCGCGTGCTGTCGGTGTTGTCCATCGGCGCGCCGCTGTCCAGGTAATAGCGCAGCCCCTGACAGCCCAGGCGCGCGAGCTCACGCACCATGAGCTGGTCCTCCCACCAGAAGGACGACGACATCCCAGCGACATAACCAAAGATAGTCGGGTGGCGCGTCGCGATCCAGTACGAGATGAGGCCGCCCAAGCTCGCGCCCTTGACGCCGCGCCAGCGCGCCTGAGCGCGCGTGCGCAGCGCCGCATCAACCTGCGGCACGAGCGCCTGCGCGACGAACGACGCGTAGCGCTCACCGCGCGCGTCTTGCGCCCCCACCGTGTACTGCGCCATGCGCTGCGCCTGGCTAGGCAGGCCGATGAACGCCATGATCAGCGCCTCGTCGGGGCGAGCCGTCGCCCAGGCGTCGGCCTCCTCGTGGAGCTGGCTGCGCGCGATGCTCTCATTGCCATCTTGCACATAGAGCGTCGGGTAGCGGCGCGTCGGCGCGCGATCATAGTCGGGAGGCAGGTGCAAATAAACCTCTCGGCTGTCATCAAGCTGAGGCGCATAAACAGCGGGCCACCACACCATGCGCCCCTGCGATGCGGGGCGCGCCTCGGGGTTGAGCGCGGCGTTGAAGCTGCCCAGCCCCGCCACAGGCACGCCGTCCCACTGGATGTGCGGGTTGCCAGGATCGGGCAGCCATGAGGCCCCCTGGCGGCGCACAACCTTGTACGCGTGATAGCCCTCAATGGGGGCCACCCAGCGCCCCCAGAGCGCGCCCGACAGCGGCGCGAGCGCGTAGCGCGGGTCGTGCATCCAGTCTGTGAAGCTGCCGCGCACCTCGGGCGCGTCGCCCGGCGCGCCGTGCGCTAAGAGCAGCCACCCCGCGCTTGAGCGGATGGGGTGCGCGCCGCGTGAGCGCAGCGCCTCAAGCAGCGCGGCGATGATCGCCTCGGGCGGCTGCTGGCCGATGTTGAGCCCATAGAGCGCCTCATCCAACAGCGCGCCGACGCTCGCGCCTGTGGCGGGCATGGCGAGCTTGTCGCCAAGCGGCGGCGCGTCTGGCCAGACGCGCCGCAAGGTGAGGGTGCGCGCCTGAGGATCGATCAGCGCGGTGATCGGCTCATCTTGGGCGCTGAGCTGGCGCGCTTGACGGGCGATGGCCACCTCCACCAGCGCGTCATCCTCGCGCGCCACCCCCGTGAGCCGATCGCTTGAGAGCGCGAGCGCGCGACCTTCCAACTGCACCTCTAACACCAGCTCGCCCGCGGGCCACATCAGCTCCCCCACCACCCGCTCACCATCACGCCACAACGGCGCGCTCACGCGTGGCGCGCCGCCCTCAGGCGCGCGCAAGACCAGCTCACCTGCGCGCTGACGCATCGGCTCATCGGGCGCCATATCAGCCGCAGGCGCGTCGGGCGAGGCGTCGGGCGCGTCGAGCGACGTGTCGCTGGGCGCGTCCGCTGGCGCAGGAGCAGGATCGCGCGCAGGCTCAGGCTCACCACAACCGCACAGCAGCGATAAGAGCGCGATCGCGGCGAGGGATGCAACCCGACGCGACGGTTGTTGTCTGAGCGAGGTGGAGCGATGCATCATAGCGCGCCTTGGAGCTTGTCTAGCTAAGCCACATCTCAAGCCACTGGATCCGATCATGCCTAAGAACAAGCTCATCGGCAACGTCGCGGAGTTCGGCCTGTTCCAGAGCCTCGCGCGCTCACGCGCGAGGATCATCACCAGCGCGCTGGTGAGCGCGCTGGTGAGCACGGGGCTGGCGCTAGTGAGCGCGCATTATATCTTGGAGCGCAGCGACTCGGTGGGCCTGAACATGCTGCTCATCACGCTCAACATGCTCGTGCTGATGGTCAGCGCGTACTTGTTGGCGATCGTGGTGGGCGATCTGTGCTTCGCGGGGCCGTGGCGCGAGCAGGTCATCTTGGGGCTGCGCCCCGAGCTGGACGAGCGCGACGATCGCGACACGCTCGTGGTGCGCGATCACACGGCGGAGTTCCTCATCGCGATCGGGGTGATCTTTGCGCTGCACGCCGCCGCGCTCAACGTGATGGCGGGGGGGTTCTTGGATCGGTATCACAACGAGGCGTTCTTTGAGGTGCGCATGCGCGCCGAGGATCCTGAGGAGCGCATCGCGGCGCTGCGCGACATGGCCTCACCGACGCAGAGCGCGCTGTGGGAGCGCGCGGGCGCGCGGGCTGTGGCGCGCGACGCGCTGACGGACGCACACCCTGAGGTGCGCGCCCAAGCGGCGTGGACGGCGGGCACGATGGGGCTGATTGAGGCGCGCCCCGCGCTGGTGACGATCTTGCGCGATACAGCGCAGCCTGAGGCGACGCGAGCGGCAGCGGCGCTGGCGCTGGGGCGCATGGGCGACGCCGTGGAGGCGCGCGACGCGCTCATCCAGACGCTCGCTCAGGCAAGAAGTGAGGCGCTGCGCCATGACACGCTGCGCGCCATGGCGCTGATGCGCGCGCCCGCCTTCGGCGACACGCTCGCGCGCCACATCGAGTCCCCCGATGAGATGACCGCCACGCTGGCGCTGTGGGCGCTGCGCCAGGGGCCAGCCGTCACCCAGCGCGAGGCGGTCCACGCGGCGCTGTCACGCGCCACACCTGGCCAGCGACGCTGCGCGCTGCTCGACGCGCTCAAGTTCGTGGGTGATGACGAGGACCTCATCTGGGCGCGCAAGCAGTTCGCGCGCGAAGATCCTGGCGAGCGCTGTGAGACGCGCTCATGGGAGGATCGCGACGAGCGCCGTCACACCCTGATCTATGGCGATCCGCCGCGCGCGAAGCTGCTCAAGATCGTCGCTAACGCGGGCCAAGCCAAAGCGCAGCGCGCGTGGTTTGAGCAGATCGTGGCCGACAATGGCGAGCCCTATGAGGTGCGTCAGGTCGCGGGGCAGGTCCTCAAGCAGCTCGGCCCTTGAGCCTGCGCCAAAAGAGCGTTTGACCTGAGCGTCGATCTCGCTACCTTGTGGAGGCCAGCGCGGCGCGCGCGATGCGATGTGATGCGCTAAACTGCCAACAATGCCTAAAAGAGCAGGAGTGTGACTATGCAACGTAGCTTGATGATCCTCGGCGTCATCTTGGGTTTGACCTGCTTCGCCTCAACCGCGAGCGCGGAGTTTCGCTTTGAAGGGGTCGGCCTCAAGGGGGGCATCTCTTTCTCGGGCGCCGCCTATGCTGATGATGATCTCAACACGCTCGCAGACACCAAGCTCGGCTTCTCTGCAGGTGCCCAGTTCGTGCTCGGCTTTCATCCTATCTTCGCGCTCCAGCCTGAGCTGCTGTTCGTGAACAAGGGCAACAGCTTCAAAGTCTCCGCCCTCGGCATCAGCACCGACAACACGATCAGCACCAACTACCTGGAGGTGCCCATCCTGGCGGTGCTGCGCCTGCCCCTCATTGAGGGGATCACCCCCTATGTGATGGGCGGGCCTTATGCGGGCTACTTCCTGTTCGGGTCCCAGACCACGGCGACGAGCAACCGCTCAGAGACGAACAACTTCGATGCCGACGACATCAACAGGCTTGATTTTGGCGCGGCCTTTGGCGCGGGCGTCAACCTGCAGCTGGCCAACTTCGTGCTCACCGTCGATCTGCGCCACGCGATGGGCTTCAACAACGTCAGCGCGCGCTTCTCCGACGATGAGAACTTCAAGCACCGCAACACCACGCTGATGCTCGGCGTGTTGTTCTGAGCGAGCGCGCTTGCGCGCGCCAAGACGCGAGGAGGCCGCGGCGCGCTAGCGCGCCG
>CAYXWB010000070.1:0-18953 GCA_964468515.1 uncultured Bradymonadales bacterium
CGCGATCCTCCTCGGACAGACCTTGCATCAGGTACATGTCCTCGGTCGCCTCTTCATGGAGGATGTCGATGACATCGTCGACCGTGATCACGCCCAGCAAGCGGAAGGTGTCATCGACCACGGGCACGGCGAGCAGGTTATAGCGCGCGGTGAGATCGGCGACGTGCTCCTGATCATCGGTGGCCTTGGCGGCGACCGGGTTGGTGACCATGATCTCGCGCACTGGCTGCTCAGGCGGCGATGAGATGAGGCGGCGGATGGGGACCACGCCAAGGAAGGTGCGCGCCTCATTGACGACATAAACATAGAAGACAAACTCGGAGTCTTTGCCGCGCCCACGGATGGCGTCGATGGCCTCTTGTGCGGTCAGCTCCTCGCGGATGGTGAGCATCTGGCTAGTCATCAGCGAGCCAGCGGACTGCTCAGGGTACGCGCGCACGTGCTCGATGCGATCGCGCTTCTTGGGGGAGACGCTGGCCAAGATGGCGTCGATGCGCTCCTCATCCAGCAGTGAGATCACGAAGACAGCGTCATCGACCGCCGCTTGCTCTAACAGCAAGGCGATGCGCTCCTCGGTGAGGCGCTCAAGGATCTGCTCGAAGATACCGTTTGGCAGCTCCAGCAGGATGTTGACCACGTCGCCATGCTCAAACAACACGTCCAAGCACAGGCGCTGGTCAGCGGGGCTCAAGACGCTAAAGATCTCGGCGATCTCGGCGGGACGAAAGCGGGACAGCAGGCGCACCACACGCTCAGTCGCACCATGGCGGAGCAGCTTACGCAGCATCTCCACCTGGGTCATGTTCACCGCCATCGCGATCTCCTTGTGAGTTAGCGAGGCCTCGCGTTAAGCTGGCAGGCGGCGTGAGCGCCTCCTCGCCAATCATCGCCGCCGCGCTTGCGCACCAGCGCGATCGCCGCGCAACATCGCGCGGGAGCTGGCGCCTAGCGGGCGGCGAGCCTAACGCCTCGCAGGCTAGACCACAAGGGCACGCGCTTGACGATCACAGCGACCCCGAAGGATCCTACCGCGCCCGACGCGCCCGCGCTCACGGGCTGGCGCGCGTATCTTAAGCGTTGGACCAAGCCGCCGCGTCGGCTGACCTTCACCCGCGCGGGCAAGTTCTTCATCCTGATCACCTTGGGGGTCGGCGCGGGCGCGCTGAACACAGGCAACAACCTGCTATTCTTGTTGCTGGGGTTGATGTTATCAGCCATCACCGCCAGCGGCGTGCTCAGCGAGGCGGTGCTGCGCAAGCTCAAGGTGACGCGGCGCGCGCCGCGCCGGGTCTTCGCGCAGCTGCCCGCCCCTGGCGAGCTGCGCTTTGAGAACCCGCGCCGCTACCCCTCGCTCAACGTCGAGGTCTGTGAGATGCACCCGCTCGCCACCGCCGGGCCGATGGCGGGGCAGACCCTCGGGATGCGTGACCTGCCGTGGTGGAAGTTCTGGGTCAGTGATGTGTTTGATGACACACGCTATGTCGCCATCGCGCGCGCTTGGCTCATCGAGTCACAGGCCACCCTCGCCATCAACGCGCCCTATCACTTCAGCACGCGCGGCCACTACACGATGACGGGGCTGCGCTTGGCGACGCGGTTCCCGTTCGGGCTGTTCCACAAGGTCGCGGAGACGCAGGCGCCGATGACGCTCATCGTGCTGCCCTCCCCCGCGCCTGCAGATGACTGGGCCGCCGATGTCGCCTCGCGCTTGGGTGAGACGCCCCGATCACGCGCGGGCGTCGGGCATGAATACTTTGGGCTGCGCACCTGGCGCCCTGGCGAGGATATGCGTCAGATCCACTGGAAGGCCAGCGCGCGACGCGACGCTCTGGTCATCCGCGAGTGGGAGGAGGAGCGACAGCGCGCGGTGATGTTCGTGCTCAGCCCCGCCACGGGCAGCGACAAGCCCGTGCTCCCCTCACAGCGCGCCACGTTTGAGGCCGGCTTGAGCAAGCTCACGGGCCTGATCCTGGCGATGATCGCGCGCCAGCAGCGCGTGGGGATTGCCACGCCTTCGCAGCTCATCGCCGCAGGCGATGGCGAGGCCCACGGCGATCTCCTCTTACGCCAGCTCGCCGCCCTCATGCCTGAGCCCGGCGTCGCCACCGGGGCGCTGCCGCGCCGCTCAGCGGGGGTGGCCGTGGTGGGCGTCGGCTTTGACGCCGCGTGGCGCGCGCGCGCGGGCGCGCTTGACATGATCTTGCCCTTCGATGAGTCGACGCCTGGAGGTCTGCCATGATGCGCGAGCGACGCTTGCAGCGCTGGCATGAGCTGGCGCTCTACGCTGCGGTGATCCTGGGCGCGGCCAGCGTCGCGGCCCAGAGCGCGGGGCTGGTGGCGAGCGTGCTGTTCGCGCTCAGCTTGCCAGTGAGCTGGGCGGTGCATCAGCGCGGCTGGCTACAACGCGTGCCGAACAACCTGTGGACTGGCCTCGTGCTCGCCGCGCTGCTCATCACAGGCGCCATCATGGCGAGCGATGAGGCTGGCGCGATCTTGCACCACGGCGTGCGCTTTATCCTGCTGCTGATCGTCGTCAAGCTGCTCAGCAGGCGCGGTGAGCGCGATGTGTGGCAGCTCTATGCGCTGAGCTTCTTGTTGTTGGCGGCGGGCACAGCGGTCAATGAGGACCTGCTGTATGGGTTCATCTTCGCGAGCTACGTGGTCGTCGGCACGTTCGGGCTGGCGCTGTTTCACCTGACGCGCGAGGCGCACTACATGCGCGGTGAGTCCGCGCCGCAGGTCGCCACCTCGCGCTATTATATGGGCGTGCTCGGCGCGCTCGCCGCGCTGATGTTCGCCTTCAGCGCCTTCATCTTCTTCGCGTTCCCACGGGTGGGGTTAGGCTTCTTCGCCAAGAAGGAGCGCGAGGGCTTGGCGATGACGGGGTTCAGCACCCGCGTGGAGCTAGGCTCGCACGGGCTGATCCGCGACAACCCCGCGGTGGCGCTGCGCATCTCGCGGCCGGGCCAGGACACCGCGCCCCCGGGCTATCAGAGCTGGCGTTGGCGGGTGATGGCCTTTGACACTTACGATGGCGTGAGCTGGTCGCGCTCCCCCAAGCTCAACAAGCGCCCGCTGCGCGGTGATAAGGAGCAGCGCTACGATCTGCGCGAGCGGCTGGGTGAGGGGCTGGAGCGGGCCACGCGCGGCGTCGAGCCCGCGCTAGAGCTCGAGATCTACAGCGAGCCGCTCGGCACGCCGCGCTTACCCTTGCTGTGGCTCACCTCAAGCGTGCAGCCCGGCGCGCGCGGCGTCAACCTGCCGTTTGACCCGCGCCGTGGCTACCTCGCCACCGACGCCTTAGGGGATGTGTGGTACGAGCGGCGCAATGAGCAGGGCATCATCTATCAGATGCAGGTGCTCCCCACGCCACCGCTGGAGCCGCTGCGGCGCGCCGTGGAGGAGCCAGCGCCGGTGGCTGCGGATGAGGCACAAGACGCCGACGCGCAAGCGCGCCTGCCCCCCCATCGGCGCCGCCGCGCCCCCAGCGACGAGCCCACCCTCCAGCTGCCAGAGAACATCCCGCGCTTGCGCCAGCTCGCCGCTCAAGTCAGCGCCAACGCGACGACGCCTTGGGAGAAGGCGGCGGCCATTGAGGCGCACCTCAAGAGCGCCTATGGCTACACGGTCGATCTGCCGCCCCTGTCTGATCCCTCGAACCCGATCGAGGGGTTCTTGTTCGAGACGCGTCGAGGCCACTGTGAGTTCTTCGCCACCGCGATGACGCTGATGGTGCGCAGCCAAGGCGTGCGCGCGCGGATGGTCAACGGCTTCTTGGGCGGCACCTGGAACGACGTAGGCGGCTATGTGGCCGTGCGCCAAGGCGACGCGCACGCCTGGGTCGAGGTCGAGATCCCTGGCCAGGGCTGGGTGCCCTTTGATCCTACCCCTACAAGCAGCGCGCCGCCCCATGGCGGCGCGCTGGTGCAGCTGTTTCGCATGCGCTACGACGCGCTCAAGATGGGCTGGTCGCGCTGGGTGTTGGAGTATGGGCTCGACAACCAGATCGACGGCGCGCGCGCGATGCTCAACGCGCTGTCTAAGACGCCACGATTCTTGGAGGGCGGCGAGGGCGGTGAGGAGGAGGAGGCGCGAGACGACGACGCAAAGAAGCGACAGGTCCCAGTCGCGCAGCTGGTGTGGCTTTGCGGGCTGTTGGGGTTCTTGATCCTCGCCAAAGAGGCCAGCCAGCGCACGCTCCAGCGGCCGCGCGCGCAGCGTGTGGCGTTGATGCTCACGCTCGCGCTCTTGGCAGGCGCGTGGACGCACGGGTTTGGCCACCTGCCTCAAGTCAGCGCGCTCGCTGCGCTCGCGGTCATGGTGAGCGGGCTCATCGCGGGGCGTTTTGCGACCACGCGCGCGCGCGCGCCTGCGGCGCACGCGCTGCTTGAGCCCGTCGAGCGCGCGGCCACGCGCGCGGGCGTGGGGCGACGCGTGGATGAGGGCTCGGCGCAGTTCTTGGCGCGCCTGGGCGCGCGCTATCCCAAGCTCGCGCCGGCGCTTGAGCGCTTCAGCGCGAGCTACTTAGAGGTGCGCTTTGGCCAGCGACCGCTCGGCCCCGCGACGCGCCGCGCGCTGCGCGCGCAGGCGCGCGCGCTTGCGCAGGGCTTGCGCGCCGAGGCGCGCGAGCCGCACGATTGAGGTTTAATCTGAGCCCCGCTGCGGGCATGATAAGGCCCGCGAAGTAAGTGAACGCTCACCAACAAGCGCGCGGAGCGCGCGGTGAGCCTGCCAACCCCCTAGCTTCATGAGGGAGCGCGCGATGACAGAGGCATTTATCTATGACGCGGTGCGCACACCGCGCGGCAAGGGCCGCAGCAGCGGCTCGCTGCACGAGGTCTCCCCGATCGACCTCGTGGTGACGGTGCTCGACGCGCTGCGCGAGCGCCACGCGCTGGACACGGGGATCGTGGACGACGTGGTGATGGGCTGCGTGGAGCCAGTGATGGATCAAGGCGCCGACATCGCGCGCGTGGCGGTGATCGCCGCAGGCTACGATGAGCGCGTGGCGGGCGTGCAGATCAACCGCTTCTGCGCCTCGGGTCTGGAGGCGTGCAACATGGCCGCCGCCCAAGTGATGAGCGGTCAGGCTGATATGGCCATCGGCGGCGGCGTGGAGTCGATGTCGCGCGTGCCGATGCAGTCCAGCGGCGGCGCGTGGGCGGCCGATCCGGCGGTCGCCATCCCGAGCTACTTCGTGCCCCAGGGCATCAGCGCGGATCTCATCGCGACCAAGTGGGGCTACAGCCGCCACGACGTCGACGCGTACGCGGTCGCCTCGCAGCAGCGCGCAGCCCACGCCTGGGAGCAAGGCTACTTCAAGGGCTCGGTCGTGCCCGTGCGCGATCTCAACGGGCTCACGATCCTCGCTCGTGATGAGCACATGCGCCCCGGCGCCACGGTCGAAGACCTCGCCAAGCTCAACCCCGCGTTTGAGGGCTTGGCCAAGATGGCGGGCTTCGATCAGGTCGCGCTGATGCGCTATCCCGAGGTGGAGCGCATCAACCATGTGCATCACGCGGGCAACTCCAGCGGCATCGTCGACGGCGCGGCCGCAGTCCTCATCGGCAACGCCGAGGCAGGCCAGCGCGCGGGGCTCAAGCCGCGCGCCAAGATCCGCAGCTTCGCGGTCGTCGGCAGCGAGCCCACCATCATGCTCACTGGCCCGAGCTTCGCCGCCGAGAAGGCGCTCAAGCGCGCTGGCATGACCGCCAGCGACGTCGATCTGTGGGAGCTGAACGAGGCCTTCGCCTCCGTGGTGCTGCGCTTCATGGAGGCGCTGTCGGTGCCTCATGATCGCATCAACGTCAACGGCGGCGCCATCGCGATGGGCCACCCGCTGGGCGCCACGGGCGCGATGATCTTGGGCACGCTGCTCGATGAGCTTGAGCGCCGCGATCGCAGCGTGGGCCTGGCGACGCTGTGCGTCGGCGCGGGCATGGGCATCGCCACCATCATTGAGCGCGTCTGAGCGACGGCCACCTCACGGAGATCAACAGATGAGCGAGCTGATTCACTACGCGGTCGATGCAGACAAGATCGCCACCCTCACCTGGGCCATGTCCGACGCGCCCATGAACGTCCTCAACGCGGACTCCATCGCCGCTTATGAGCAGGCGTTGAACCGCGCGCTGGAAGATACAGACGTCAAGGGCGTCATCGTCACCTCCTCGCGCCCCGAGTTCATCGCGGGCGCCGATCTGCGCATGCTGCGCGGCGCGGCCAGCCAGAGCGCGCAGGAGCTGTTTGACTGGGTGAGCGCGCTGCAAGCGCTGTTTCGCAAGCAAGAAACTGGCAAGAAGCCGGTCGTCGCCGCCCTCAACGGCACGGCGCTCGGCGGCGGCCTGGAGCTGGCGCTGGCGTGTCACTATCGCGTGGCCGCCGACCAACCGCGCGCCAAGTTTGGGCTGCCCGAGGTGAAGCTCGGCCTGCTGCCCGGTGGAGGCGGCACGCAGCGGCTCGCGCGCCTTGTCGGCGCGCGCGCCGCCCTGCCCTTGCTCACGCAAGGCAAGGAGCTGTCAGCGCAGCAGGCCAAGGAGGCGGGCGTCGTCCACGAGGTCGTGACCCCCGACGCGCTGCTCGACGCCGCGCGCGCTTACATCTTAAACGGCGGCTCCGCGACGCAGCCTTGGGATGAGCGCAAGTTCTCACCGCCTGGCGGCGGCGTCCAGAGCCCCAAGGGCTATGAGACGTTCATCGGCGGCAACGCCATGCTCCAGCGCGAGACGTGGGGCGTGTATCCCGCGCCTGCGGCGATCATGGCCTGCGTCTATCATGGCCTGCAGATGCCCATCGATCAGGGCCTCAAGGTCGAGGCGCGACACTTCGTCAAGCTCGCGCGTGGCCCCGTCGCCCAGAACATGATCCGCTCGCTGTTCTTCAGCTTGGGCGACGCCAACAAGCTGCGCAAGCGCCCCGAGGGCGTCCCCACCCAAAAGTTCAGCCGCATCGGCGTGCTGGGCGCGGGCATGATGGGCGCGGGCTTGGCCTATGTCACCGCCGCCGCTGGCATTGAGGTGATCCTCATCGATCGCGAGCAGCAGTCGGCCGAGCGCGGCAAGCAGTACGCCGTGAAGCTCGTCGAGAAGGCCCAAAAGCGCGGGCGCATGAGCGCGGAGGCCGCTGAGGCGCTGCTCGCCAGGATCATCCCCACCACCGACTACCAGCAGCTCGAAGGCGCGCAGCTTGTCATCGAGGCGGTGTTCGAGGATCGCGCCATCAAGGCCGATGTCACCGCCAAGGCTGAGGCCGTCACCGCCCCTGGCAGCGTCTTCGCCTCGAACACCTCGACGCTGCCCATCACGGGCCTGGCCACCGCCAGCGCGCGCCCCGATCACTTCATCGGGCTGCACTTCTTCTCACCCGTGGATCGCATGCCGCTGGTCGAGATCATCATGGGAGAGCAGACCAGCGACGAGGCTCTGGCCAAGTCGATGGACTTCGTGCGCGCCATCAAGAAGACGCCCATCGTGGTGCGCGACAGCCGGGGCTTCTACACCAGCCGCGTCTTCGCGACCTACGTGCAGGAGGGCATCGCCATGCTCGGTGAGGGCGTCGCACCGGCGCTCATCGACCGCGCGGGGCGCATGGCCGGGATGCCGGTTGGCCCCTTGGCGCTGGCCGATGAGGTGTCGCTTGAGCTGATGCTCAAGATCGCCGCTCAAACGCGCGCGGATCTTGGCGACGCCTACGTCGCGCACCCTGGCGAGGCGGTCACGCAGCGCGTGGCTGGGGAGCATGGGCGCGTGGGCAAGAAGGTCGGCGCGGGCTTCTATGATTATCCCGATGGCGAGGACAAGCGCCTGTGGTCACAGCTCGCTGAGCTGTTCCCAGTGGAGCAGGAGCAGCCTTCGGTGGCGCATGTCATCCAGCGCTTGCTCCACATCCAGGGCCTGGAGACGGCGCGCTGCATGGAGGAGGGCGTCGTCATGGCCCCAGCAGACGCAGACGTCGGCTCGATCCTCGGCTGGGGCTTCTGCCCGCAGCACGGCGGCACGGCCTCGTACATCCAGACGGTCGGCGTGCCTGAGTTCGTCGCGCAGTGCGACGCGCTGGCCGATGCGCATGGCGAGCGCTTTCGCCCCAACGCCAAGCTGCGCCAGATGGCGGCCTCTGGCGAGCTGTTCTACCCGGCGTCTTGATCTGTCCTAAGTGACCGCGCAGGCGACCGCCTGCGCCGCCGGATGCGGACACCGAAGGTGTCCGCATCCGGCGCGCTAGCTTGAGCGATCCCCGCATACAATCAGGGGCTGCGAGGCATCGCGCGGGAGGTTGTGACAAAGCAAACCTCAACGCATCGCGCGCGGCATCGCTCGAATTAGGCTTGGCTCAAGCGGGGACGGGGACGGCCCGGGCCAGCTCATCCATCACGCCCTCGGCCTCCTCACGGGAGGTGCCGGCGCCGATGCTGAGGCGATGCGCGAAGCAGGGCACTGCCAAATCACGCACATCATCGGGGATGCAGAAGGCGCGCCCGCGCACCATCGCCAGCGCGCGCGCCATCGCTGACATCGCCAGCGCGCCGCGCGTGGAGACGCCCACGCGCACGCGCGGGCTTGAGCGCGTCTGCTCCACGAGCGCCATGATGTAGCCCGCGATCTCATCGGAGAGCTTGACTTGGGCGACGCGCGCTTGCAGCGCGCGCCAGCTGTCTGGGCTCGCCAGCGCCCCGAGCGCGTCGACGGGTTCTTGTCGGGAGTCGCGCTCCATCAACAGCGCGCGCTCTACCTCGGGTGAGGGGTAGCCGATCGCGATGCGGATCATGAAGCGATCAAGCTGACTCTCAGGCAGCGGGTAGGTGCCAAAGTTCTCCAGCGGGTTCTGCGTGGCGAGCACATGAAAGGGGTTGGGCAGCGCGTGCGTCTGATTGTCCACGCTGACGCGCCCCTCGCTCATGGCCTCCAGCAGCGCGGACTGGGTGCGCGGGGTGGTGCGGTTGATCTCATCGGCCAGCACCAGCTCCGCGAAGATCGGCCCTGGCCGAAACGAGAACTCACTGGTCTCCCGCTCCAGCACCGAGACGCCCAGGATATCTGCGGGCAACATGTCGCTGGTGAACTGAATGCGTCGAAAGCGCAGGCCCAAGGTCTTCGCGATCGCGAGCGCGAGGGTGGTCTTGCCGACGCCGGGGACATCTTCGAGCAGGACGTGACCGCGCGCGAGCATGGCGGCCAGCGTCAGCTCGACGACGCGAGGCTTATCGCGAAAGGCGCGGGCGATGTGCTGCTGGAGCTGCTGCACGCTCACCGTGGACGCGCTGTCTGGCTGGGCTGAGGTCGCGGCGGTGGGGAGGGTTGAGGGGACCTGCACGGGCGCTCCTTCAGCGAGGTGAGCGATGAGAGGGGGTGGGCTCGCCAGCGAGTCTAGCGCAGCGGCGCGCGTCTGGCGCGCCAAAATTGGGGGCGCCAGATGGGCGCGGCGTGTTAAGGTTGTGGGGAGCTGTCGCGCGATCTTAAGGAAGAGATCGCCACCGATCGCGGTTTCGCCAGTCGTCGCGCGGCTTGGCGCGACGCGCGATCTCGCACCAGACGCGCCCTCTTGAGGCGCAGGCACCGTCGAGGACGCATGGCACGCGGATCGAAGGGCAAACCCAACGCGAACAACAACAAGAAGCGCGCGAGCGCGTCGACCGGGCGCGGCGCGCGCCCGAGCGCGCGCGCGTCCGCGCCGGGCCTCGCGGCGCGCGCGATCAAGTGGGTCGTCATCTTGGGGCTCGTCGCGGGGCTGCTGGCTGCCAGCGGCATCGCTGGCATCTTCTATTATTATGGGCGCGATCTGCCCACGATGCTCAAGCGCGAGGACTTCAGGCCGCCTCAGCTGTCGCGCATCTACGCCAGCGACGGGGCGCTGCTCGCGGAGCTCGCCAACCCCGGCCAAGGCGGCAAGCGCACGGTGGTCCCCATGGAGCAGCTGCCCAAGGAGGTCCGCTACGCGTTCATGGCCGCCGAGGACGCTGACTTCCTGACCCACGAGGGCATTGATTATCTGGGCATGGTGCGCGCTTTTTACAACGCGCTGTTCCATGACACAGGCATGAAGGGCACCAGCACCATCACGCAGCAGGTGGTCAAGAACCTGATCCTCACGCCCGAGCGCAGCATGGCGCGCAAGGTCAAGGAGATCATCCTGTCGCGCGAGCTGGAGAAGAACCTCACCAAGGAGGACATCCTGTGGATGTACCTCAACGAGGTCTACATGGGCCACGGGGTCAACGGCGTCGAGGAGGCCTCGCGCCTGTACTTTGGCAAGTCCGCCAAGGACCTCAAGCTGGCTGAAGCCGCGCTGTTGGCGGGCATCAACCAGAGCCCCGAGCGGCTCTCCCCGTACAAGTATCCTGAGCGAGCGCTGAAGCGGCGCGCGTTCGTGCTGCGTCAGCTGTGGGAGAAGGGGTTCGTGGAGGAGGCCGCCTACCGCGAGGCCGACGCCGCGGCGCTGAAGCTGACGCGGCTGCGCGAGCGCGAGCCGAACATCGGCGCCGCGCCCCACTTCGTGGAGCATGTGCGCAAGCAGCTCATCGCGCGCTATGGCGAAGAGGTCGTGTATACGGGCGGCCTGCGCGTCTACACGACGCTTGACATCAAGCGCCAGCGCGGCGCGGAGCAGGCCGTGATCGACGGCATGGCCGACTATGACACGCGCCAGGGTTATTATCGCCCGCGCCGCAAGCTCAAGGAGGCCGAGATCGACAAGTTCGCTAAGGGCAAGCGCGTGGGCGACAAGCTCACCGCGCGCGAGGTCTACGAGGCGGTCGTCACGCGCGCTGAGGGCGATGAGATCGAGGTCCGCATCGCTGACAAGAAGGCGACGCTGCTGGCCGAGCCCCGCGAGCGGATCTTGGCTGGCGACAAGAAGGCCAAGGTCATCGCGGACGTGATCCAGCGCGGCCATGTGCTGCGCGTGGTGTCCGCTGGCGAGGGGCCTGACGGCGCGATCCAGGTCCACTACGAGCCTGGCCCCGAGGTCGGCGCGCTGCTGGTCGAGCCGCGCACGCGCGACGTCGTCGCGCTGGTGGGCGCCTATCACGCGAGCAACCAGTACAACCACGTCACGCAGGCCGCGCGCCAGACCGGCTCGACGTTCAAGCCGCTGGTCTACGCGGCGGCGCTGGAGGCGGGCAAGATCACGCCCGCCACGGTGGTGATCGATCAGCCTGAGGTCTTCAAGATCGAGGGCGGCAAGACCTACGCGCCCAAGAACTCGGACAATCAGTTTCGCGGCCCGATCCGCATCCGTGAGGGGATCGGCGCCAGCCGCAACGTCGTCGCGGTGCATGTGCTGGTGAAGCTCATCGGCGTCGACGCGGCCGCCGCGTTCGCCAAGAAGGTCGGCATTGAGAGCGAGCTGACCAAGAACGCGACGATGGTGATGGGCAGCAGCGATCTAAAAATGACAGAGATTGTCAACAGTTACGCTACATTTGCGAGCGGCGGCGAGCTAGCGCCGTTGAGGTTTATCACGCGCGTGGAGCGGGTGACGGGTGAGAAGGAGGTCTTCGAGCGGCGCGCGGAGCAGGTCATCGCCCCGGAGGTCGCCTACCTCATCACGGATCTCATGCTAGCCGTCACGCAGGGCTACACCAACAGCGAGGGCAAGCGTCAGGGCGGCACCGCCAGCAGCGTGAACAAGCTGGGGATGCCGATCGCGGGCAAGACCGGCACCACCAACGAGGCCAAAGACGCGTGGTTCATCGGCTACACGCCCTACTATGTGGGCGGCGTGTGGGTGGGCTTCACGCAGCCCGCGCCGCTGGGGCGCAATGAGTATGGCGGCAAGGTGAGCGCGCCGATCTGGCTTGGGATGATGCGCGTCGCCCACGAGGGGCTCAAGCCGCGCAAGTTCGAGCCGCCCGCGGTGGGCGTCACCACCGCCGTCATCGATCCTCGCACGGGCCTTTTGAGCCGCGGCGAGGGCATTGAGGAGGTCTTCTTGACCGGCACCACCCCGACGGAGTATGCGCCTGATGAGGGGCAGCAGGGGGTGCAGGACTTCTTATTGGAGCAAGTCCAATAAGAGGCCTCGCTCATCGCAGGCGGCGCCCCACATAGACGGCGCCGCCTTGGGACAGCTTGGGCACCCAGCGACACATCACGCGCTCGATGAGCGCGGGCTGCTCGCGCAGGTCATAAGCTGGCGAGGCGCCCGTGGTGTAGTCGGGCAGGCCGCCTGTGGGCGGCCCAGCGAGGATCGGCACGACGCTCCAGCTGCCGAGCTTGATGTGATGGGTGGCGACACGACCGCGGCGCGCGCGCGCATACTCGCTGTCGAGCAGGGTCAGCTCCCAGCGGCGCGTGAGCTCACCGACCCTCACGCCGAACACGCGCTCCAAGCCCCACGCGTCAGCGAACAGCGCGGCGTCGACGCCTGGCGCGAGCGAGATGATGAAGCATGTGCCATCGCCCTGCTCAAGCTGAGCGGGGAAGTCGCACACGGGCGCCATCTGCAAGCCCGGATTGGGCGGCGCGGGTTGGCTCATCTGAAGGATGGTCTGGTGCAAGGCGACCAGACGCTCTGACAGCTCCATACAACGCTCCTGCTGATGACCGCTCGCAAGGGTCACTGTAGCGCGCTGCGCGCGCGCGTCAACCTAGGCGGAGGCGCGAGCTCAGCTGACGTGCCAGCGCAGAGACGTATAAGGGTCGAGAGGCACAAGTGTAGAAAATTTGGCGCTCTGGGCGCGCGGGGTTAAAACCGAAGGCAGAGATGACCGCGCTGGCGCTGCGCATGATGCGACCAAGCCAGCCCCCACGCCCCTCGACGCCCAAGGAACGGGCAAACTCACGAGGGCCAACGCCAGGGATGGCGAGGTGACGGCGATGCGAACGATCGTCTGCGCGTTTCGGGATCAAGAGGAGCTGGCACGCCACCTGCGCGCGCGTGAGCGTGAGGCGACGCCGCATCAGATCACGTTCTTAGGGGACTTTGAGGCGCGCGCTGGCGAGGCGCTGCGGCTGGTGCTGGTGGTCGAGGACTGCGACCAGCGGTGCAGCGTGCGCGTGACGCTGGGGGAGGCGGGGCGCGCGGCGTCACAGCGGCTGTGGCGTTATGCCGGGGAGCTGGACGCGCGCGATCAGGTGTGGATGGAGATGTTCGTGGCGAAGCTGCGCACGCTGCGCCACTTCGCGCCCGCAGGCGCGAAGCTGGCGAGCTAGAGGCGTCAGCCGCCCGCGACGCTCAGGCCGAGCACGTCGCGCAGATCGGCGTACTCATCGCAGAGCGCGTATTCGACGAGCGAGGCCATGCGCTGCTCCACGCTGCGCTGGCTGATGCGCTGGGGCTCATCGCGCAGGTAGTCCTCACAGGCGCTCAGATCGTCGCAGAAGATCAGGCCTACGCGGTTGGCGGTGTCCTCGACAGCCTCAATCCAGGTGGCGATGTCAGGCTCGGTGCCGGACGCGCTGATGGCCGCGACGGCCTGCTGCAGCTGCTGGAACTCGGCGCCACGGATGCGCTTCTTGTACTCCTTGACGATGTCTGCGCCATCGCCCGTGAGCTGCATCGGGTAGCGCTGCGGATCGGCGAAGTGCAGCGCCAAGCGGAAGAAGACCTGGAGGTGGTTGAGGGGGCGAATGGCGGCCAGATAGAAGGGCGCGAGGAACATGAACAGCTGCTTGCCGACGACAAAGGCGATGTGCTTCTCGCGGCCGCTGCCCATGAGCTGATCGCCGACGATGAGCCCCTCAGGGATGAGGGCGCCGTTGATGAGGCCGGGCTGCTCGCTCTTGCGCCACAGCTCAGGCAGGCGCTCATAGGTGAGCAGCTGACCGACGCTGCGGTAGATGTTGTTGAAGGCCAGGGGGTCTTCGAGCTTGACCTTGTTCTTGCGGCCCAAGCCGTGGTGGCGCTGGCTCTCACCGACCCACTCCTCAAGCGCGGGCTTGAGCAGGGCGAAGATGGTGCTGATGCGACGATCGAGCGTGGCGCTGAAGACGTGGCGCTTGAGCAGATCGGGGGTCAGGGGGCGACGCAGCGGCTTATAGATGGGGCGCGAGAAGCGCTCCACGAACTGGCGCGCCTTGTCATCGAGCGGCTCCTTGCGGTAGGCGAGCGCGCGGAAGATCATGAAGGCGCGATCAGCGTCTTTCTTGCGCAGGTACATGCGCCCGACGCGATCGAGCAGGCCGGGGCGCTGCGGCTCAAGCTGCTGGATGGCGCGCAGGTGCGCTAGGCCAAGATCGTAGTGTTCGGCGTCACGCTCAGCCAGCTCGATGACCTGCTCATGCAGGGCGATGTCATGGGGGTTGAGCTTGCTGGCCTGATCATAAGCGACGAGCGCCTCGCGCGGCAGCTCCAAGTGCGTGCGATACAGCTCGCCGAGCTTCTGCCACAGCACGATGAGCAGGCTCTGATCGGGCGCCTCCATCTTGCTGTTGGCTTGGATGAGCTGCGCATAAGCGTTCTGAAGCGCGCCCCAGTCGCCCGCCTCGATGAGGATCGTGGTGACGATCTTGAAGGCGTCGAGGCGCGTGGGATCAAGCTCCACGGCGCGACGATAACCTGCCAGCGCCTTCTCCGGCTCCCACAGCTCATCGCGCGCGATCTGGCTGGCCTTGATGAGCCAGTCGGCCTCCTCCTCGGGCACCTCGCTGATGCGGCTCAGCGTGAAGTAAGCGCGCGAGACGCTGCGCCAGTCGCCCTGGGTGGCGGACAGCTGCGCGATGCGCTGGAGCGCGGGCGCGTGCGTGGGGTGCTCAGTGAGCGCCTGCTCATAGGCGTCCATCGCGCGGCCGGTGTCTTGGAACTGCTCTTGCCAGTCATCGCCCAAGCCCACCAGCGCGCTCGCGCGCGCCTCAGGATCGGTCAGCACGCGCAGCTGACGCTGACGCACGCGGATCCCCTCGTGCGGATCGCCCTCAGCGGCGGCCACGCGCAAAAGCCCGGCCATCGCGCCCGGATCTTGCGCGCGCTGATCGAGCGCCTTCTCATAAGCGCTGCGCGCGCGCGCGCGCTGCTCCAGCGCCTCATAGCAGGCGCCGAGCTGCAAATAGAGCGCGACCAGCGCGTCGGGCTTGAGCGCGTGCTTGTGATACAAGAGCAGCGCCTGCACCACGCGCAGCGCGCGCTCATGCTCCCCTGCCCCGATGAGCAGCCCTGCGAGCGGCTCCAAGATCGTGCGCTGGCGCGGATCCAGCGAGAAGGCGCGCTCATACGCCTCAAGCGCCGCTTGGGGCTGGCCCGCTTGGCTCGCGAGCGCGCCGATCTGGCCATGCAGCCAGACATTATCTGACAGGTGGCGCGTCGTGTCAGGCCAGCGCGAGAAGGTCTCCAAGAATTGGAGCGCGGCGTGGGCATCACCCGCGTCGATCACCCCTTGCGCGCGCTCACGCACGCGCGAGAAGTCGACCAGCGGCGCGTCCTCAACAGGGGGTGCTGACGCGATCGCCTCCTCCTGCTGAGCGGAGGCCTCGGCGGCGGTGAGCGAGTCAGGGGGCGGCGGGCTCGCGTCATACGCGGGGTTGGTCTCTTCCAGTTCCGTCATGAGCTTCACGTCCTGGGCATCGGCAATTCATGGGCAGCGCCACCTATTGTAAAGGTGAGCCTGGGCGCGTCAACGCGCATGCGCTGTGACCCCATCCTTTCATGTGTGAAGCGCTGACAGCCAGCGCTCCGATCACTCCAAGATGACCATCGACATCCCGGCGCTCACCGTGATCTTCTTGGTGGCGGGTCGCTCCCCATCTTGACGCCAGTAGCGCACGGTGTGATCGCCCTCGGGCAAGGGGATCGTGGCGGGCACGCGGTGCTCCTTGCCCGCCACGAGGATCGTCCCATACGGGATGATCTGAAAGCGCACGGGGACCGAAGCGCGCGACGCAGGGCGCGCGGGCGCCTCCACCACTGGCTCAGGCTTGGGCTCCCCCTTCGCCGCGACCGTCGCCGCTGGCTTGTCACGCTTGTCACGCTGACGCTGCTTGTCTTTAGGCGTAGGGGCCTCCTCCGCCGCCACCGCCTCAGGCGCTGGCTCAGGCGCTGGCTCGGGCGCTGGCTCGGGCGCTGGCTCAGGGGGCGCATCTGACGCCCTCGCCACCGTGGCAGGCGCGGCCACCGCAGGCGGCGCGCTCACCACCGCAGGTGTGGGCAAGGTCTGAGGCTCGACGGCGAGCGCGCCCGTCGTCGCGCCCTCATCGATCGTGGGCGCGCCGCTCTTGGAGACGGCCACCGCGAGCAAGACCGAGGCGCACAGCCCCGCCGCCAAGAGCGCGCCCCAGATCCAGCGGCGCGGCCCCGCCTCGGGCGCGACCAGCTCGCCCGTGAGCTGCGGCTCCTCTCGGGACGGCTGCGCCGCTGACAGCGGCGCAGCCGTCTGGGCGCTTCGCGCGTCGCTGAGCGCGGGGACCTCCAAGATCGACGCGCCCACCAAGGTGTGCCCTGGCGCCTCATCAGCGATCATGGGGCGCGCACCGCTCAACGACGCACCGCTCAACGACCCGGCGGGCTGAGACAGCTGGGCGGTCGCGGCGCCTGCGGCCGCCCCCTCAGCGCCCACCACCACCGGGAACAGCATCATCGTGGCGCGCTTGGCGGCCTCTTCTTGCTCAACACGATCGTGAGGCAGCTCGCCGCTGTCTGCCTGGAGCGTCTCACCAAAGCCCATGTCCTCGCGCCGATGCTGCTCAAGCAGCTCGCCAGACAGCGGGGTGGTGGGCGGGTTGAGCGGGCGCGTGTCTGGCAGCGGGGTGTGCAACGCGCGCGGCGGCGAGGTGTGCATCGGCAGGCGCGACACCGCGCGCTCGCCAGTGGCGGCTTGGCGCAGCGCTTGGGCGAAGGCCGAGATCGTGTCAAAGCGACGATCGATGGCCTTGTCCATCGCCTGCAACAGCACATCATCAAGCGCGCGCGGCACCTTCAGCTCGGCGGGCGCATACGCTGACAGCGGCAGCGGGCGGTCGGTGAGCTGCTGACAGGCGATGTCCACGGGCGTGCCGCCCATAAACGGCGTGCGCCCGGTGAGCATCTTGTACACGCAGCACGCCAGCGAGTAGATGTCCGTACGCCCGTCCACGTCGTGATCGCGGATCTGCTCGGGCGCCATGTAGTGCGGCGTCCCGATCATGACGCCCGTGTTGGTGAGGCGATCGAGCGTGGAGCTTGTGGACTCTTGCATCACGCGCGCGATGCCGAAGTCGATCACCTTGACCGCGTGCTCATCGAGGCCGCGCTTGATGATCATGATGTTGTGCGGCTTGATGTCACGGTGCACGATCCCGTGGTCGTGCGCGTCCTGAAGGCTCGCCGCGATCTGATCGACGATGTGCAGCGTCAGGGGCAGATCCAGCGGGCCGTCCTGCTGGATGATGTCGTTGAGATCGCGCCCGTTGAGGAACTCCATCGCCAGAAACAGCACGCCCAGCGCGTCGTCATGACCGAAGTCATAGATGACCACGCTGTTGGGGTGCGTCAAGCGCGAGGTCGCGATCGCCTCGGACTTGAAGCGATCGATCACGTTGTCATCGCCGTGAGCGATGTTGGCGTGCAAGACCTTGATCGCGCAACGACGCGAGACAGACAGCTGTGTCGCCTCGAAGACGGCGCCGTAGCCGCCTTGCCCCAGCAGCCGCCCCAGCTGAAAGCGCTGAGCGAGCTGCTGGCCTTCGAAGCGATTCAGGTCAATTTCCCCGGTCATACCATCTTCAATGTGAGAGCCCAGAAAACGCGCATGCGTCTTAACGTTGTCGCAGGATTACGCGCCCATGTCCAGCGCGGCGAGCAGGTGCGCGTGTTCAACGCGCCTCGGCAGGCAGGTGTTCCGCGTCGCCATCAAAGCGCACGCGCACCATCCAGCGCCCGATCGACAATGCCGCGGGCAGCTGGGCCTCGATCTGAAAGACGCCTTGAGCGTTGGTCATCCCGGCGCCGATCTGGCGGCCCTGCCCCTCCCCGCCGACGGGCGCGAGCGTCACGCGGACCTCACGCTCGGCCAAGGGGCGGCCCTCCATCGTCAGCAGCCTGCCCGTCACGGAGAAGCGCTCCCCGCGCTTAGCGTGCTCAGGCTGGGCGCTGAGCAGCAGCTGCATCGGCGCGCGCTGCGGCTGAGGGGCGCTGTCTTGCTGGACCAGCGCCCCTGGCGCACCCTCAATGGCCGCAGCGGCGCGCGGATCGCTCGACATCGGGCCAGGCTCAAGCGTCGGCGCGCCAACGCCCGCGCCGCTCACCTCCTCAGCGTCACCGACGCCGGGTTGGGTCGCAGCGGCGGCGCCTGGCGTCTGAGCATCGCCAGCCGCAGCGTCGCCCTCACCTGTGCCGCGCGCCTGATCCTGCTCAGCCAAGCGCGCAAGCTCGCGGGTGTAGGCTGGCGGCGAGGGCAGCGGGTCGCGGCTGGCCCCATCGTGGACGCGCTGCTGTGAGGCGGTGTCTTGACCGGCGCGCATGAGCACCTCATCAGCGGCGCCGCCGAGGTCCACGCGCCGCCAGCCTTGACCCGGCCAGTAGATCTCCACAAAGGCGTGCGCCTCGTTGTAGACCAAGCGCGTGGGCACGCCCAAGGCGTTGGCCGTGATCATGAACGCGAAGCTGCGGTGACGACACACGCCCCGCTTGCCCAGCGCGATCTGGGTGTAAATCTCAGCGCGGCTGCGCTCGCCCAAGAAAGCCTCACCCTCAAAGTCGCGAAAGTGCTCGATGAGCCGCGTCATCACGGCATAGGGTGAGCGCGCGCGGCTGACGCCGAGCGCGGCGTGGACCTCGGAGGCGCTGCGTCGCACCTCGGCGGGCAGCTCAGCGAGCCGCTCGCGCGGGAAGTCCGACCACGAGACGCGCGGGTCCAGCTCACCATCAAAGTAATAGCGCGGCACGCTCAAGCGCATGTTCACGCGCAACAGCCCCACATGCGCCGTGCGCAGGTAGTGATTGCCCGCCTGATCGCGCACGAGCGTCGCCTCCACAGCCGGCTCCGTGACCAGCGAGATGATGCGCTGCTCAGGGGCGACGCTCGGCAGCGGCGCGAGCGCCGCGCCATC
>CAYXWB010000071.1:0-18665 GCA_964468515.1 uncultured Bradymonadales bacterium
ACATGCTGCGCAGCATCCAGGCGGTCTTCTGGTGGAAGCGCATGCGCTCCACGAGCAGGTCGGCGGTGGACTCGTCGCTGGCCTCTTCTGCGATCGGGAACACCGAGCGCGCGGTGCGCGCGACGGTCTCGTGATCTTTGGTGAGCGCCTTGAGCATGTCTTGGGCTGAGATGTGGCCGTCTTTGGCCTCCTTCACGGTCGCCAGCTTCTCAAACGCGGAGAAGCTGCCTGGCGCGAACTCACCCAAGGCGCGGATGCGCTCAGCGAGCACATCGACCGCGATCGCCAGCTCATTGTACTGCCCCTCGAACATGTTGTGGAGCGAGTTGAACATCGGCCCCGTCACGTTCCAGTGGAAGTTGTGCGTCTTCAAGTACAGCGTGTACGTGTCTGCCAAGAGGTTCGACAGACCACCTGCGATCGCCTCGCGCTGCTCCTCGGGGATGCCAATATTAACCTTCATCTCATCTGCTCCTTGCAACATTTGGCGAGGTTGCCTCAGCGCGTGAGCTGAGGCAACCTCCATCAAGCTCGCTTCGTGCCCCGATCCTAAGCACTCGCGCCAGCGCAGCAAGGCAGACGATGACGCAGCGCGCCTCGCGCCCGCCCGCGCGCCGCGCTGGCCGCGTCAAACCTGCTCGCTTGGACGATCCCCGCTTAGAATCAAGCTCATCGCCGCACCGACCGGGAGGTTGTGCGTGAGCGCTGCGTTTTGATGAGGGCCGCCGCATCGCTTAAAAGTGGGGGAAGGCACAGGCGACCCTCTCGCCTGAGTGCGGCCCATCGAAGCGCCAAAGCGAACGGGAGTTCGCTTCTACCAGCGCGCTCGTGGGTGAGCGGGCCTCAGCGCTAGGGCGCTGCATCGCTTAAGTGTGGGCGGCGGGTTGATCACGCTGGACCCAGTAGCGGATGCGGCCCTCCTCGCGCTCCTCGTAGTCGCGCAGGCGACGCAAGACGAGCTTCTCGTTGGAGATGGCGGCCTCCAGCGTGTGGTCGATCATCTGGACCAGCTCATAGGCTTGGAAGGGCATCTCGAAGCCTTGGCCCGGGTGCTCAGGGTCTTGGCCGATCTCCATGCGTTCTTGCTCGACCAGCGCGGCCATGAGGTAGCGCAGCGCCTCGGTGCGCTGGTTACGGGGCGCCAGCTCAATGGCGAGCAGGACCTCTTTTTTGACCAGATCCACGAAGTCGAGCACCTGCATGTAGTCTTGGCCGACCCAGCGCAGCGTGTCCACGAGCATGACCATGGCCTCCTTCTCGCGGCCAAGGTCCATGAGCGCCCGAGTGGCGGCGCAGTGCAAGACGGCGAAGTAGAGGCGGCTGACATCGGGGGTGGCGGGCTCGCGCGGCAGCGACCTGACAAATCCCTCGAACAGCTCGATAGGGCGCTGCTCGCGCTCCCACTTGAGCTTGCGCAGGATCTCGACCATCTCCAAGATCAGGCGCGCGACGGTCTCCATCGAGGGGGACTGATTCTCAGTCAGCTCGCGGGTGGCGAGGCGCACACCGCGCGCGACGAGGTCGTTGACCTGCTGCTCGCGACGCTCGCGCAGCGCGGCCTGGAGGCCGCGCACCACGCGCCCCATCTCATCGGGCAGATCGCGCGATGAGAAGAAGGAGCGTGAGTCAGCGGCCAAGAACTCCGCGACGTTGCTCTGACCGATGCGCGTCTCAAGCGACTCTTGGGTCTTGCGCAGGTCCTCCTTCTCGTAGGCGGCGAGCTGCTCGAACAGGGCGAGGTAGACCTGTTGGGCCTCTTCGGCGCGCTGCGGCTCGACGCGCTGGAAGATGAGCCAGGCGTTGAGGGCGACCCACACGTGCCATCGCTCGGGGCGCGCGCCTGCGGGGGCGGCGCGAAAGGCGGCGATCACGCGCGCGCCCCAGCTGTCGCCAGCGACGCCCTTGCCAGCGGCGATGCGCTGCGCGTCGGCCTCCAGCATGTCGAGCGAGGCCTGGATGAGATCGCGGCTGCGCGCGTGCAGCCCCATCCCGCCCATGATCCGCGACAGCGACGCGAGGCTCGCCGCGCGCACCTTGTGCGTGCGCAGCTGCAAGATCGCCTGCTCAATGACCTCAATGTTCTGAAGCACATAGCTGACATTGTCCCCGTCATCATCGCGCTCCTCCAGGTCCAGATCGGGATCTTTGAGGATGCGCTCGCGCAAGAAGATGGGGCTGTCGTGCGTCTCCAGGCCCTTCTGGTTGAGGTCATTGAGGATGGCCTCGCGCACGCCTTCTTGGGCGCGCGTGTCGCCTGTGCGCTGCAAGATGCCGCGCCACGCGAGCCAGCGCAGCTTCTTGTTGAGCTTGGCCTCAACGGGGCGCAGGGCCGCGCTGGCGTTGATGATGGCGTTGAGCTGCTGATGCTCATCGCCCCCCTCGACCCCGCCAAACAGCGCGGCCACGGGGACAAGCTCGGCAGGCTCGCCGTGATTCTGCGCTACAGCATGCGCGATGTGCGCCTGGAGCGCGCGCGCGGTGGCGGGGTCAAACGCCTCGGCCTGCTCGACGTCAGGGAAGGTCATGGTCCAAAGTCCCTCGACGCTGCAGGCGATGACGTCATGCCACTTCTGGCGCCGATGCTTGACCTGGAGCAGCTCAATCCAGCGCTGCGTCTCGGGGCCATGGCGCAGCAGCTCACGCTCCAGGCGCGTCTCCAAGAGGTCTAGCTCGGTGGGCGAGGAGGCCTCGACGACCTCGGCGGCGACCTCCAGGCGCTGCGCGCCTGTGGGGCTCGCGCGCTTCTGGAGCTGGGCTGCGCGCTGCGCGGCTTGCGCCGCGCGACGCGCGATGTCCTCGTCGCTGGGCTTCGACTTGTCGAGGGGGAGGCTGGGCTCAGGGCGCTCCCCGCGCTCGGCGCGCCCCAAACCCGCGCGGCTTGGGGCGTGGCGGTAGACGTCGAGGTCAAACACGCTGCTGTTGAGCGCGTCTTGCAGCGCGGCCTGATCGAAGTGGACGATATGATCCACGAAGTGCGCCAGCGGCTCAAAGCTGCGCCGCTTCACGCTCACCTGACGCGCGCTGATGACGCGCGGATCATCGCCCTCGATCGGCAGCACGAACGTCAGCGTGTGCGGCTCCAGCTTGAACAGCTTCTTGTACTGATCGCGCCGAAGCTGCGGCTCAAGCACCAGGTTGGCGGGCAAGAAGAGGTTGTCAAAGCCCTTGTAGCGCGCGAAGCCGATGCCGCCAAACTCCACCAAGGTGGTGCCATCACCGCGTAACTTCTCGCGGATAAAATACCAGCGCGCGCCGCTGGTGTCTTGCTGGGCGCTGATCTCCAGGCGGTCCAGCTCCTCCTCATCGGACAGCGCCAAGTAGCGCTCAATGCGCGCGCGCTCCTGCTCGCGCATGGCGAGCACCTCGATGGGGGCGGGCTCATGGCGCGGGGTCAGCCGCAGCGCGACCTCGAAGCGGTCAGCGGCCGCAGACAGCGGCGCCCACAGCTCCTGCGGGGTGATCTGCAGTGAGAAGTCAGCCAGCTCATAGATGCTGGTCCACTCGGGCCGTGGCACCACCTCACGCTCGCCATCAGCGGGGAAGAACAGCCACGCCTCGCCATGATCGAGCCACGCGCGCCGCCACAGCTCGGCCAGCGGGTGCTCCACGCCCCACTGCACCAGCAGCCCCGGCGAGTCGCCCATCGGGTAGTAGAGCGTGAGCTTGTCGGGGTCTTGCTCCAGCGCCCAGGTGATGAGGTAGTAGCTAGGCGCCTCGACGCGCAGCAGCATGACCTGTTGCTCTTCGTGGCTGACGCGCGCGAGCTGGATACGATCGTTGTTGAGGTAGAGGCTGCGTCGCACAAGCTCGGGCATGAGCGAGGCGTCACGCAGCCAGAACACGATCGGCGCGCCGTGCTCAGGCTCTTGCAGCCAGGGCACAGGGGCGATGAGGTGCGACAGCGTGGCCGAGTGCGCGATGTGCGACACCTCAAGCGGCTGCTTGACGCCATCGTCCGTGTACCAAGACAGCTCCCCGTCTTGGGTGTCCACGCGGATCTCGCGCGCGACGCCCACGGGCAGCTCGCCTTGCAGGCCAGACTTAGGGATCCCACACAGCACGAGCGCGCGCCGGGCGCGCAGCTCGGGGTGTCTGACGTGGTAGGCGGTGAAGGCGCCCTGCGCGGACTTCTTGGGGCCAACGCCCGCCTTGAACAGATCCGACAAGGCGCGCACGTCCTCAACGAGGTAGGCATAGATCATAGGGTAGCGCTCGCTCAGCTCTGTTGATCTTGAGCGTCGCGCTCAGGAGGGGTCTCAATGGCCTGCTGGGGGGCGGCGGCGCCGGGGCGCGCGCGCCCGACGTGGAGCTGACCGAGCTCATCCTCATCGAGGATGCCTTGCCCTAAGAGCTGCTCCAAGATGTCGCGATGGTCTTGCTCGTGCTCGTGAGGCAGCGCGTCGTCATCGGACTCGTAGTCAATGTAGATGTCGCGCTTGCCGGTCTTGGGGTTAGAGACCAGCCGGATCATCATCTCAGCCATGTCACGCTCATCAGGTGAGGGTCATTGGGGGCATTGAGTGTCAGTGCGAGGCAGCGGCAGGGCTTGGCGCGCCGTCGGGCTTTGGCTCGGGCGCCTCATCGGGGACGGCGGCCTTGAACTCGCGACCTTGGAAGATGGCCTTGATCTCATCAAGGCCGATGGTCTTCTTCTCAAGCAGCACGGCGACGAGCTGCTCAAGCTCGGGTTGATACTGGGTGAGCATGGCGTCACAGCGTGCGCGCTCCGCGTCGACGACCTGTCGGATCTCTTGATCGAGCTGGGTGGCGGTCGTCTCAGACACGTCGCGCGGCTTGATGACGAGCTGAGCGTTGTCGCGATCCTGACGGTAGGTGCGAAGCCCCATGGACTGGCTCATGCCGAGCTGCTCGACCATGAGGCTGGCGACGGCGGTGGCCTGCTGAAGATCGTTGAGGCAGCCGCTGGAGACCTCATCGAGCACCATCAGCTCGGCCTGACGGCCGCCGAGCGCGACGCAGATGCTGTCGCGCAGCTCTGCGCGGGTGCGCACGTGCTGGTTGAGCGAGACGGCGTGCAACACGTAGCCGAGGTAGTCCTCCTCCTCGCTGGCGATGGTGACGCGCTCGACGGTGGGGCAGTGAGGCAGGACATAGGCTAAGATCGCGTGACCGGCCTCATGGATGGCGACGGTGCGCTCCTCGCTCTTTTGGAGCTTGCGGGCGCGGTCGCGCTTGCCGAGCACGGCGGTGATGTCCTCGCGCACGATGGTCTTGGCGTCGAGGCCGCGCCGCAGCTGCTCGCGCTTGAGGCCGCGCATGATCGCGTACAGGTGATCGCCCGAGTAGCGCACGCCGCGCGCGGCGTCCACGAAGCCTGCGGTGCGTTGCACGATGTGCTCCAGCAGCTCATCGTCCAGCGGCAGCGCGAACTTGTCGCGGTAGATGCTCAGGATCTTGCGACGATCGGCCTCCTCCGGGTAGGGGATCTCGATCGTCATCTCGAAGCGGCCAGGGCGCAGCAAGGCTGCGTCCAGCGACTCGACGAAGTTGGTGGTGCCGACGACGAACACCAGCTCCTCTTTGCGAAAGCCGTCCATCTCGGTCAACAGCTGGTTGACCATGGAGTGCTCGACGCCGCTGCCGGTGTAGGTGCCGCGCGATGAGGCGAACGAGTCCAGCTCATCGAAGATGATGATCGAGGGCGCGCTCTTGCGGGCCTGATCGAACACGCGCCGCAGGTTCTGCTCCGACTCACCGACCCACTTGCTCTTAAGCTCCGGCCCGGAGACGACCGTGACGGTGGCGTTGATGGCGGTGGCGATGGCCTTGGCGAAGTAGGTCTTGCCGGTGCCGGGGGGGCCGCTGAAGATCATGCCCTTGGGGATGATCTCCTCAATGGCGCGGATCGCCTCGGGGCTTGAGCTGCGATCCTTCATGGCGAGCAGGTCGAGGATCTCGCTGCGGATCTTGTCCTTGACCTTATCATAGCCGCCGATATCACGCGTGAGGTCCACGCGCGGCACCTCCAGCTCGCCGAGCAAGGTGAGCTTGCGGATGTCGCGGTAGATAGAATCCACAGATCCCGGCGCGGCCGGATCAAAGTCCACGCGTGACTCCAGCTGGTTGAGGATCTGGCGACAGCGCACGGCGTTGAGACCAGAGACGTACTTGTAGAGCGCGTAGGGGTTGAACGTCTCGACGCCAAACTTGCGAGCCTCGCGCTGCAAGATGAGCTGCGGCAGCTTGTCGCGCGACAGGCCGAGCAGGCTGTATTTGACGGTGAAGACCTTCTCAATGACGGTGGGCAGCTCGAAGCCCGGATCGAGGAAGCCTAAGAACACCAGGTCGGGGTTCTCATACATGATGGCGGCGGCCTCACGGGCCTCGACGCCGAGCGAGCTGCGGGTGGTGGTGGTGAGGATGTCGAGGTGCGTGATCGCCATGATGGCGTCTTGCTGGGCGTGGTAGATGGCCTCGCGCAGCTCCTCCATCAGCCGCTGCGGCAGCGTGAGGCTGGCCTGCATCTGCGCGCCCTCGGGGGCGGGGCGAGGGTGGCCTGAGAGCAGGCGCAGCTTGGGACCTTCGCTGGCGCGAAAGCGCTTGCGCAGGGCGCGATAGATGTAGTTCGACAGCTGCTTGTCGCACTCAATGAGCACGGACAAGCGGCTGCGCAGCTTCTCCTCGATCCAGTCGAGGTCTTCACGATACGCAGCCTCCACGGCCTCATCATAGCTGAGTGAGGTGGGCAGCGAGGCGATCGAGAGGGTCAACGCGTCAGTCACGAGGGGCAGCTCCTGGTCCTAAGGGTGCGCCTGAGCGAGGTGGCTCAGAGCGCGATCTTGATCACCAGCTCATACTCACCGGCCTCATTGGTCCCCTCATGCTGTGAGACGACCTCACCCATCTGGCGAGCCTTGCGCTTGAGGGCCTCCGAGTAGACGCCTTGCAGCACCTGGTTCATCTCCTCCAAGCGCGCGGCCTCGCCCTCAGCGAGCTGCTGGGTGACGCGGCGCTGGACGTCTTGGCGGCCCCGGGCGACGAGGGCGTCAGCTTGGGCGCGGGCGCTGCCCTCGGCTTGGCGCTGGGCGGCTGCGCGCGTCTCGGCGTCACCCCAGGCGTCGACCTTGGCGCGCACCTCGCTCTCATCCTCCAAGGTGGTGGTGAGCTGGAGCGACTCCAGATCGACGCTGACGCGCTCGCCACCCTCCTCTTTGCGCGAGAGGGTCTTGTCATCGTCTTCTCGCTCAAAGCCGCGCTCGATGAGCGCGTTCTTGAGCAGGTCGCGCATCTCGTCCTCAGACAAGATGTCGCGCAGGTCGAGCTGGTGGATGGTCTTGTCATCGGCGGACACGACCTCAGAGACTTGCAAGGACACGCGGTAAGACAGACTCATGGCGCTCGCTCCTTAGGGCCAGCGGCCCAGACAGCTGATCATTATCGTGAGGATCAGCGAATAATAGCGTTGAGCTGATCGGCCAAGACGCGGGCGCGAGCAGCGGTGTCCTGGAAGCTGACGGCCTCATACGCCTCCATAAAGACGCGATCAGGCGACTCACGATCGATGGGGTGGATCGCGCGCGCTTCTTGATAATGATGCTGGATGGTGACGGCCACGTCCAGCGCGCTAGCCCAGGTGCGCTGATAGTCCTCACGATCGGCGAAGCGCAGGTCACGGGCGACGCTGTTAAACTGGCTTATCCAGTCGAGCTCGACGCCTGAGCTGGCGAGGTGGTGGTGCCAGAAGCGCACGAGCGGGATGAGCCAGTCGCGCCGCTCATGCGCGCACGCCTGCTTGATGAGCTGGGCGCCCCACAGCGCCAGCGCGCTGTTGAGCTTGTGAAAGCGCGTGAGCGAGTCCCAGCGCGTGGACAGCTCGCGCGCCCAGCAGCGCGCCAAGTGATCGCTGAGCCAGGGCATCAGGGCGGCGATGGGGCCTTGATAGAGCATCGCAAAGAGCGCCTCGGGCTCATCCAGCAGGCCAAGCCGCGCGACCTGGGTGAGGGGGTTGGTGATGAGCAGCTGCCAGGTCACATCCTCCACGCGAAAGGGCGCTTGGCGCACCTTGAGCCAGATGAGGTGGCTGGCCAAAAGATCACCCCCGCGCTCAAACGACAGCGCCAGCGTGGCGGGGTAGAGCTTGCGCTGCTTGGTGGGCAGCGCCTGCCCCCCGGCGACGCACACCGCATTATAGACGACGAGGGCGAGGTCCATCGTCTCACGCGACAGCGCGAGGCCTGGCCAAAGGCGCGGATCAATCACGCGCACCGCGCGCAGAGGATCATCGCGTCCGGGCTGCCCCAGATCAAGGGCGCGCCAGCCGCCCAGGCGACACAGGCTCGCCAGCGTGCCCCGACGCATGACCTCGGCGGCGGCCTGGACGACCTCTAACGTGAGGGCGCTGGGCTGGCCCACGGGCATCAGCGCGGCGCGCTTGAGGCGCAGCTCACCGCGGCCGAACAGCTCGACCACAAACGGCAAGAAGGACTGGATGGCGACCTCTTGCTCCTTGCTCAAGGTCTCAACGGCAGCGCTCAAGGCTCCTCCTGTTGACCCGCTGGGCGCACGGGCTTGATCGACGCGGCAGACAGCGCCACGATGCTCTCCATGGGGAACCCATTGATCACGAGCTCCCCTCCTGACAAGCGCAGCTCGACGGTGTTCTTACCCGCGCCCTCCCAAGCCTGAGCCAGCGCCTCATAGCGCGGTGAGAGGGCGTGAACGCGCTGATTGGACGAGCCGATCCAGCGCCTGTCGTCCTGATGCAAGGCTTGCAAATAAGGCCCATCAATGAGCAGATCGGTGTGCTCAAGCAGCGCGAGGTGGTCTGGCTTAGCGAGCTTCTTGAGCCTGCTCAAGGTATAGCCTGTGAAGACCATGACGCTCAAGCCCGCAGCGCGCACGCGCTGGGCGAGCTGTGCCAGCGCGCCCGCTTGCCAGAACGGCTCACCACCGATGAACGTGACGCCCTCCAGCCCTGGCACGGCGAGGATCTCTGTGGCGAGCGCGTCTACGCTCAGCGCCTCAACGGGGCGATCTTCGAGCATGTGCGGGTTGCAGCAGCCCTCGCAGCGCAGCGGGCAGCCCTGGACCCAAAGCGCGTAGCGCAGACCAGGGCCCTCAGCCTCGGTCGCGAGCACGCGCGAGGCCACATTGAGCAGGCCTGGGCCGGGCACAGAGGCGCTGGTGTGTTGATCCATGATGCGAGGCCTCAGAGGCGATACGCGCGCAGAAGGCGCGAAAGGTATCCCTCAAACCACCCCTCCAGCAAGGCCATTCCCGAGCCAAAAGGACGCCTCATCCGATCAATCAGTCGAGCAAGGCGGGGAATGTTTCACGTGAAACAGCGCCTCAGCTCAGCACACGCTCGCCAAGCTCCAGGCGCGCCGACGACATCACCAGCTCGCCGCACCAGTGGATCGCGATGGGCTCCTTATCCACTGGCGCGCCTAGCACCCGATTCGCCCGCCAAGCGATGCCCTCGCCCAAGCTCAAGCGCAGCGCCAGAGTGGGGGTCGTGTCGAGGTTGCCGACGAAGGCGGCGGCCGGTGAGCGTCCGGCGAGGTTGCCGATCAGCTCGAGCTGCGACAGGTCGAGGGTCAGCGGCAGCTCAAGCTCGCCGCGCGCCACGAGCGCGTCCAGCGCGCTGGACGCGCTCGTCTCGATATAGAGCGCCGCGCCTCGGCCCGCGCGGCTGGCGTTGTCTTGTATGAGGCTGCGCTCGCGCAGCGTCAGCGAGGCGTTGAGCGCGATGACGCCCGCCCCAGGGCCATCGCACTTGTTGGCGCGTAGCGCCAAAGCGCTGCCCCACAGGCGCGCGCCTAAGGTGAGGTGCGCGCCGGCGCCCGTGCCCCCAGGCGCGCGCACCTCATTCTGCGCGATCGTGCTGTGGCGCAGCTGACAGGCGCTCGCGCCTGCTGCCCACAGGCCGCCACCCTCATCGCGCGCGATGTTCTGGGTCAGGTGCAGGTGCTCCGCCTTGAGCGTGGCGCGCGACGCCACGCGTCCCACCATGAGCACGGCGCCACCGCGCGAGCCGCCGCTGCCGCTGATAACACAAGGGATCTCCTTGATGCCCGCGATGATGGCCTGCGCCCCCAAGAGCGCGAGGCCGCCACCGCCCGCGCTGGCGCGGTTGTCGCGCAGCGTGACCCGCTCTAGCTTGAGCTGCCCTTGCTCCATCGCGATCGCGCCGCCTAAGCCCGTCAGCTCAGCCCAAGCGCCCTCTAGCAGCGTCATCGCGTCGGGCAGCTCGCCCACGCCGCGCGCGGTGTTATCGCACAGGGTGGTGTCGACTAAGGTCAGCGGGCGCGTCTGCTGAGCGTAGATGGCGCCGCCGCTGCGCGCGAGGTTGCCCTCTAACAGGCACCCCTCCAAGCGGACCGCCCCACCTCGAAGGCCAAGGGCTGCGCCCTTGCGGCCTCGGTTGTCGCGCAGGATGCAGGCCGTCAACAGGACCTCCCCCCCTGAGGCGCTGCTGCCTGAGGCGTTGAGCTGTATGGCGCCCTGATCAAAGCCTTGCAGCGCACAGCAGGACAAGTGCAGGCCCGTGACATGCTCCGCGCGCACGCCAACTTGGGGCGCGCCCTCTCGGCCGATCACATGCAAGCCGCACAGACGCTGCTGCGCTCCCGCCTCAAGCAAGATGGCTAAGGGCGCGCGCGCCGCAGGCAGCAAGGTCACCCGCTCAGGATGATCCACATCGCTCATGCCATCGAGCCAAGCGCGCTGTCGCGTGAGGTCTGGCACATCGGGCATCTTGTGATTGATCACGCTGACGCGCGGCGGCACACGCAGCGCCTCTTGATAGAGTCCGGGCATCACGCGCACTTGCACAGGCTGACCTTGCGCGCGCGTGAGCGCGCGCGCGTGCTCCAGCGCGGCGCTGATGGTGCGAAAGGGGCTCTCCCAAGTGCGCTGTGACACAGAGGCATCGCTCGCGCGCTCATGGCCAGGGTCCACCATGATCGTGAGCGCGTCGCTCGCGCCCTCGGGCACGTACAGCCCTACGGGCACGCACTGAGGGCGCGCGTCAGGCGCGCGCGCCTGACGCGCGTAAGGATCGGCGCTCGCGCCGATGGCCACCATGTCCATCAAGGTCGCGGGGCGCGCGCGCTCGGCGCCGCTGCGCAGCGTGCCCAGGTCCAGCTCTTGGCTCAGCTCAATGGCGTCGCGCACTGGCGCTTCATGAGTCGTGGTAGGGAGCACCGTCGATCGGATCACCGTCGCGCGCGCGCCTGAGGGCGCGTCAGCTAAGCGGTGACCGGGCTGGGCGTCGCGCCCCAGCGCGGCCCCCAGCCCGGTCACCGCGCCCAAGACCGTGAGCAGCATCGGTACGGGTTGGCTCAGCGGCTTGGTCTGTGCCCAGCACGCGGCGAGCGTCGGGGCTGGGGCTTGAAGCGCCGCTGCCTCATCGGCGCTCGCGCCGCTCGCACACTCGATCACGGGCGCTGCGGTCAGCAGCGCGCCGATCACGGCAGTGATCGCGCCTCCCAGCCTCAGCTGGCTGCGCCTATATCCATCGCTCACATCGCGCCTCGGGGCTTGGCTGTGGTTTGTCCGTCACCGCTGAGTCTAGCGCGAACCTGCCTCGCTGCCCACTTCTTCAAGGCCGCGCCCCTGCAGCTGGCCGAGCTGCGCGGCGATCACGCGCGCGATATGGCCCATGGGCGTGACGCTGAGGTAAGCGCGAGCGAGCATCACCAGCGCGCGATCACGGGCGCGCTGGTGTGAGAGGTGGTGTCCATGAGCACGAGCGCGGCCACGCGCTCGTGGGCTTGACGCGCCTTGGCCTGCGCTGTCGCCCTAAGTCGCGAGCGCGCCCCGGCCCCCGGCGAGCAGACGCGGCGCGTCGTGAAACGTGGGCTCGGGGCGGATACTCAGCGGCGCTGGGTCGAGGCGGCGTCTCATCGGTAGACCTCTGAAGGCGCGCCGCTTGGGACACGCCAGCTCATCCTACCCGATGCGGGCGCTTCGCCCCAGCGCGGTCGCTGAGGCGACCGCGCTGGGGCTGCGTCAACCCACCTGACTTGGACAATCTGCGCATAAGCAAAGGGGCTGAGCGGTGTCAATGGAGAGGTTGTGCGCTTATGGCTTGGGTTGCAGGCGTCCAAAGTCGACGAGGTGGAAGTCTGCGGGCCGGCGACCGCCCAACACGAAGGCGTCCATCAGCGCGCCGAGGGTGGGGACGTTCGGGTCAACGGGCGGGCGATTCAGCGGGATGCCATGCTGCCCTAGCTCATGGCGCGGGGCGTAGACCCAGCGCAGACTGGCGAGTTCTTGCGCGTGCAGCGCGGCCCAGGCTTGGCTCGCGAGCGCGCCACCGGGCGCGAAGCCGCCTGCTTGAGGTGACACGATCCCGTGCATGTTCTGGTAGAACGGATCCGTGAGGTTCTGCGCCAAAGCGATGGGCAAGCCTAGCCCAGCGGGCGCTCGATCCGTGAGATAGGGGTGGTGCGTCGCGGCGAACGCGCATTGCCACGGCTCGCTCGGGTGCGCGGCCTCACAGGTCGGTGAGTAGCGCGACTGCCACCCTGTGACGAGGTCTTCCACGACGTCTTCAACGAACAACCCCGTGTGCTGTCCGCCCTCCTTGAGCGACCAGTTGCCAGGCACCGACGCGGAGACGGTCCCCCAGGTGCTTGGCAGCTGGGCTGCCACCGCGAGCCCGTGCAAGCGCCCGCCCCTGGTGGTCTTGGGCAGCCTGCGCGCGAGCTGATCGGCGTTGTTTAAGACGCCGTGGCCGCCCGCTGAGCTGCCAAAGAAGAAGACCGCCGTGTTGGGGTTGGCGTCATCAAGCCCATAGCGCTGCTGCAACGTATCGATCGCGGCGGCGACGTTGACGCGCCCGTTGAATCGAAACGGCATCGTGGCGCTGCCTTGCGGGCCTGCTGGCAGCGCCAGCGGGCTCGTGCGTGTGCCTGACCAGAGGTCGTTGGAGCAGTAGTGCAGCGTGACGACGTTCGCGTCAGCGAAGCTCGCCGGATGCTCGATCGACCCACGCGCGCGCACACGCTCGCCATCCGCTGGCGAGAAGGTCACGTTGCCTATGTTCTCCAGGTCCGTGGTGAGCGTGTCAGGACGCGCATAACAAGGATTGATGTCGCCTGGCGAGCAGTAGCCGCCGCCCTCAAGTGAGATGTGCCACCGGTCTGAGCCGGTGAGCAAGACCGTGAAGAAGAACTCCCCGGCCTTGCTGCACATCGCATCGCTCCAGCGCGCATCACGCAGCGCTGGCTTCACATACTCAACGCGCGCGGGCTGACGTGCGCAGGTGCTGACATCGTAGCCACGACAGTCCGCGCGGCAGGTCGCGCTGCCACCGCTGTAGCTCGTGGCGAGGTCCACGCACGCCACCGTGTCGCCGTCGCACAGCTCCGCGCCATTGAGCACGCCATTGCCACAGCGAGGCAGGGCCTGCGACACTGCGAGCGCCTCATCGGAGCGCTCAAGCGCAGCGTCCGCGGTGTGCACAGGGGCTCGCTCGGGCTCGTGGGGGGCATCCAGCCCCTCACACCCAAAGAGCGTCACAGCCAGCACGATGAGGCTTGAACGCCCCAGCTCAGTCGTCGCCCACTTCTTCATCTTGTCAGCCTCGCGTTGACGGGCTCCCACAGCCCGAAGCTTTATGACGCCGCGCTAAGCGGCGATGCAAAAGCTACCACGCGGTCGGTATGACACACAATCACTAGCCGGGTTGCAAGATGAAGAGCACGCTCAAGGCAGCGACGCCGCGCTGTCGCGCACCCTGTCTTTTTACCCCCTGAAGCGCGCTGAGTGAATGAGGCGCCCTCTCATCACGCGCTGTAGGAGGCGCGCTGAACCGCTTAGGGGGTCAGCCTCTGCGCCTGCAAGTGACCAGCTCGTTTGGTCGCTCCCCGCTTAAAATAAGGCGCTGCGATGCGCCTTGCCAGAGGTTGCGTGTGAGCGATGCGCCTGATTGAGCGCGCCGCATCGCTTAAAAGTGGGGGAGGATTAAGCGGCCATCGCTGCTGACCGCAGCCCCTCGAAGCGCCAACGCGACCGCTGCGTGCAGCGGTCGCGTCGGGGAGAGGTGGGGGGTGTTGACGAGAAGATGAGATAATCGCGCGCCTGCGTGCGACGCGCGAGCTGATCTAGCGGCTCTTGCTCTCAAGCCACGCCTTGGTGAAGACGCTGTCGGGGAGCTTGGCCAGATCGACCTTGCGCATCACGACGGTGGTGCTGTTCTCCTTCTCGACCTCATCGAAGATGCGGATCTCCATCGGATAGTAGACGGGCGCGCCCTTGTCGGGGCTGTCGATCTTGGCCCACTTGGGATAATATGAGGTCCGCATCAGCCGCCCTGAGAGCGCCATTTCTTGCACCTTGAGCAGGTTGTCTGAGTCAACGTCCACCCACAGGTGCAGCACGGGAGAGGCGACGTCGCGGCCGGGCTTGGCGCGCAGCTCCAGGTGATGCACGTCGAACTTGCCGAGCCTCTCTTTGGCGACGTACTTGGGCGCGTAGTCTTGTGAGAAGCTGCTCGCGTCGAAGTCTTGGCGGCGCGAGTCGGTGCCCATCAACCCCTCGCGCTCCGTGCGACGCTCCCACTTGCCCACGCTTGGGTCATAGAGGAACAGATTACGGTCAACTCGCAGGTAGCCCTTGCCCGCTTCTGTGCGCGGTTTCAAGAACAGGATAGCCATCTTGTCTGAGACGTCGCGACGGTAGATCACGGCCTCATAGGCCAGCGCCTCGCGACCGCGCTGGCGCTGGTCAATGAACGCTAACGCCTTGTAATCGCCCACGTTGCGCTGACGATCATCGAGCCGCTTGAGCAGCTCGACCATGGCGGGCTCAGCCAGCGGAGCGTCAGGCGCGGCCAGCGCGCTCAGCGGTGACAGGACAGACAGCGCGAGCAGCGCGCTGAACAGGGTGCGTCGGTTCATCGGTGAGCCTCTGGGGTCTTGAGGGAGCCTGCGCCTCGATCGAGGCGCGGTCATAGGCTTAACGTCATGTCGGGGCAGAACATTCATCTCACTCGGCGCGCTGGATCGCCTCGATCGGGCGCAACCTCGCCGCGCGCAGCGCGGGCCACAGCGCGGCGAGGGTGGTGAACGCGGTCATAGCGAGCACTGCGCGCGCGAGCTGACCAGGTGAGGTCGCCAACAGCAGCGTGTCGCTGAGCAAGATGGCGCGCATCGCGTCGAGCGGGATCGGCAGCGACAAAGCGGTGAGCGTCAGCGCGATGATCGCGCCGAGCATGGCCCCGCTCAGGCTCGCGAATAACCCTAGCAAGAACGCCTCCAGCACGAACAACGCCATGACGCCGGCGCGCTGCATCCCCATGGCGCGCACGGTGCCGATCTCTTGCGTGCGCCGTCGCACGGCGATCCACATCGTGTTCATCACCCCCACGGCGATGATCGCCACCAAGATCGCGATCAAGGTGTAGGACACCGTGTCGATGGCGCGCAAAATCCAGGTCAAAAAGTTAACCTCGTCCTCCCACACCGTCAGATCTAGGCGCTGGCCGATCCAGTCCTCGCCGCGCACGATCTCGAACTTCGCGAAGAAGGGATCGGGCTGATACGGCATCAACAAGAAGCCCTCGCGCTCAAGCGCGGGGCGCAGCGCGGCCATGGCCGACTGCGCCTCGTCGATGTCGTCGAGGTAGAGCTGGAGCGCGCCCGTGGTGTCGGGTTGGAGCTGATACAGATCGAGGATCACCTGCGTGGGCACGAACACCGAGAAGTTGCTCAAGATCCCCAGATCGCGGGCGACGCCAACCACGGTGACATCGCGCGTGTTCGACGCGCCCGTGAACGTGCGCGTGCGCAGGGTGAGCGGATCGCCCACCTTCACGCGCAGCCTGCGCGCCTGCGCCGCGAACAACACCGCCGTGTCGGGCTCACCCAAGCGGGTCATGTCCCCCTCCACCAGCTCGGGCTGATCGATGGTGAGCGGCGCGCGTTGGGCGTCCTCTGTGGGCCAGTAGTCCGCGCGCGGCGCGCGGATAAGCGCCTGAATCAGCGCAGGTTCTTGGTCGATCTGGACGCCCGCCAGGAGCGCCGAGGTGCTGGCCTCCGGGCTCACCAGCTGCGCCCAACCCCGGTGGCGCTGCGCGATGCTCGCCAAGCCCGGCGTGTTCGCCTCGACCACCTGGCGCAGCCGCGCCGCGTCCGTCACGATCGGCGCGCTGTCTGAAGACGAGGCCTTATAGAACCCCGAGACGTTGATGTGTCCCGTGGCCAGCACCGTCGCTGAGCTGATGATGTTCTGGGAGATCCCCTGAGACAGCGCCATCAAGAGCACAAGCAGCGCGGTGACCGTGGCCAGCGCGCCGCCTAACAGGGCTGTGCGTCTGCGCGCTTGCGAGAGGTTGCGCAGCGCGATGATCAACAGGATTCGCATCGCTCAGTCCCTCCCACGCATGGCCACCACGGGCTGCACCCGCGTGGCCGTCAGCGCCGGATACAGCGACGCGCCCAAGCTCACCAGCACGATCGCCAGCGCCCCCAACACCACATGATGCGCGCTCACGCTCGGGTAGAGCCGCGCGCCCGCGAACACGAACCGCATGATCTCATTGGTCGCGGGCAACCCCACCTGCCCCATCACCGTGATGATCCCCACGCCCATCAGGCCGCCGAGCGCGGCTGAGCCCACGCCTAACAGCGCGCCCTCCAGCACGAAGAGGCCGAGCACCAGCTTGCGCTGCGCCCCGATGGCGCGCATCGTCCCCACCTCGCTCACCCGCTCCATCGTCGCCATCAACATCGCGTTGTTGATGATCACCAGCGCCACCAAGAACGTGATCAACACCGCGATCAGCAGCACCACCCGGATCACCACGATCAGCTGGCCCACGATCCCTGAGGCCTGCTGCCAGTCCACCACCTTCAGCCCCAAGCCCTCACGCGCGCTCAGCGCCTCCAGCTCGCGCTGTGTCCGCTTCAGCGCGCTGATGTCCTTCAGGATCACCGCCGCGTGCAGCGCGATCCCGCGTTCGATTTGCTCTGTGGTATAGATCGTACGGAGCAGGTCCTCGACCTTCGCCTGCTGCGACACCAGGTCCACGCCCGCGAACTCATCAAAGCCGATCGCCTCCTCAGGCTGCGCCTCCACGAGCGCCTCCTCACCTTCATCGCCGCCGAACAGATCCTCCTCGGCGGTGTCACGCGACAGCGCGGCGCCCACGCCCGCCTGCTCGCGCGCGGTGGCGAGCTGGGCACGATCGCCCTCGCTCATCTTGCCGTACATCTCGCGAAAGGTCATCAGGTCCATCAGGTTGACCACGCCCGCGAGCTCTGAGTCCTCCAAACCCTTGAACTGGAACGTGCCCCAGACCTTCACAGGCCTGGCCACCAGCGTCCCCCGACGCGTGAACGTGCGCAGCACCACGACCTCACCGATGTTCACGCGATACAACATGATCTTGGGCGCGACGTGCTTATAAAAGGCGTCATAACGCGCCATCAGGTTGGCGTCATCGACCTGTAAGAGCGCTTGGAGCTGGCTGGCCAGATCGCCCTCAGGCGCCAACGGCGCGAGCTCCTTGGCGAGGGCGGCGGCCTCCTGATCGTCGAGCTGATAGAGCACGCGCCGATACTGCCTTGGCAGCCGCTCGGCCTTGCCGCGAAGCCTCGCATCACCGCTGATGGTGCGGCCCTCAAGCGTCACGGCGAGCTTGATCTCGTCAAGCTCGCGCGCGACTTGGTGCTTGAGGAACTTCTCATAGGTGCGGGTGCTGAACATCAAGCCGCGCTGCCCCGGCGGGATGGCCTCTCCGGCCACCACCTCGAAGCTGTCAAAGCGCGCCACGAACGCGCCAGGGTCCGTGCCCAGGTAGCGCACAAAGAACGCGCGATCATCGGGCACCAGCGGCGCGAGCTGCGTCTCCAAGGTCATCAGCGTGGCGGCAGGCTCGCTGTCAAGCCCCTGCCACAAGGCGTCGGCGCGCACGCGCTCAAGCACCTCGCGCTCGCGCTGGATGGCGCCCTGATCGGAGGCGATGGCGGCGCGGTAGTCCAGCTCAGAGAGCAAGACCTCAGCGAGCTGGCGGATGGCGTCGCGGCCTTGGCGGATGGCGGCTTGATCTTTGGCGTCGATGGCGTCGCGCAGCTGCTGCACCAGCCGATCGGCCTCATTGCCGCCGAGCCCCGTGGCGACGCCGATGCCCATCGGCACCACCGCCTCCACGTTCGGGTGCTTGAGCAGCGCGGCCTTCACTGCGGCGAAATCATCGATCTCACCCAGCTCCGGAGGCCCGCTCAGGCTGCCAAACAGCGCGAGCTCATCGCGCCCATCTTCCGCGTAGACTTGTAGATGACCGGCCAAGCTCTGCGTCACCACGCGCGCCATCGACGCCTCGACGCTGTCGAGCAGCGCCATGCCGACCACCAAGAGCGCGGCCCCTGTGGAGAGCACGCCGCCGATGATGAGCGTCTTGACGCGGTGGCTGGAGAGGTTGCGCAGGGCCATGACGACCAAGAGCTTGATGACCGCGCGCAGGCTCATAGCTGGCCCTCCAAGGCGCTCGCGTCATCGGGGTGGCTCGCGACGCGCGCCTCATCACCCGTGATCACGCCGTCGGCCATCTTGATGATGCGCGTGGCCTGACGCATCACGCGCGGATCGTGGGTGGAGAAGATGAAGGTGGTCTCTTGGGCGGCGTTCATCTCCTTCATCAGATCAATGATGGCGTCACCGGTCACTGAGTCGAGGTTGGCGGTGGGCTCATCAGC
>CAYXWB010000072.1:0-18311 GCA_964468515.1 uncultured Bradymonadales bacterium
TTGGGCCATCGCTATGCCTACATTCTCCTACTTTATCCCACCTTAACTACAGTTATTAAAGAACAGCACATCATTACGCTTAGGTCGAGCTACAAATTCACCATTCTTAGCATCAAAGAAGCATGCCTTGTTAGTCTCGCGACCAAGACAGATAACCCCCATGACAGTAATCTCTTGTGTGAAGAAACTATCTAATTCTCGCCCGCTGCTCTGATAGACAGCTGTTGAGAAAAAATCTGACATCTTCTTCTTTTCCCAGCGTGGAAGCGCTAAACAGATACCTTCAGGCAGTTTTTCACCTGAAGATTCGTAGCTCCACAGCTCAGCGACACTCTCGTTCTGACCATTGACGAAGTCTTTATCTAAGAAGCCGTGATTCACCCATCGATCCTTTCCATAATCCAGCGGGATGTTAGGATCAGCGGCTTTAATAGGATCCCGTGGGGGACCGAGCATGATCGACTCAGGCACAGGCACGCCATGATTATAAATGCAATCATCTCGATAACGATTATCCTTTGTATCCACACGCAACCCCTGAGAGGCGACGCGCACCTCAGACGCGTCATTGAGCCCCGTCAAGCTCGGCGGCTGCCATTCGGGTATCCCATCACCCTGGTAGAGCTGGTGGCGATAGTGCTCGCGCATCGAGGCGCTGACTTGCACCAGATACGGCAAGCGCTTGGGCTGTACCGCATCGATCAACGCGTCCAGATAGCGGGCTTTGCTCAGCACAGGGTCAAGGTTTGCGGGTTCCAGCGGCGAGGGTGCGGTGACTCGCTTGGCCGCTGGCGAGCGTGACAGCTGGGCGATGTAGTAGTCTTGCGTGAGCGTGATCCGCTCAAGGGTCGGCTCGACGGCGTAGCCTAAGGCGTTAAAGTAAGTGCCGTGACCCATGTACGCGATGATGTTGGGGTTGTCCGCTGGTGCCCACACGTTCACCGCGTCGTCTATCGCCGCTGCCACGCTCGGCGTAGCCGCGACATCGAACGCTGGCCCTTCATCGCGGCAGCCCATGCTCAGCCCGACGAGCAGGCTCATGCTCAAGCCAACAGCCCAGCAAAGAGGAGAGGAGAGGAGAGGAGAGGAGAGGAGAGGAGAGGAGAGGAGAGGCGCGTCTTAGCCGTGTCATCAAGGGTTCTCCCAAAAGAGCATGGAGGCCGCTCACGACGCCCTATGCGCCGCGAGACGAGTGAGTCAGCCCACCAGGGTGACTAGATCTAACCTCACGATAGCAGGCCAATCAGACGAATGAAAGTGACAACTGGTCAACACACATTTTATCGAGCAATATCAATCAGATGCGGCGCTCAAGCATCGCCTCCTCGCCTGCCGCTGTCTCACTCAATCGTCGAGCAGGGGCGTCTTGGGACGCGGCGCGTCTTCGCTCACAGCGCGCTGTGCGCGCGCTGGCGGGCACCGCAGGTGCGAGCGACGGCCTTGCTTTGACGATCCCCGCTTAGGATGAGGGGTTGCGAGGGGTCGTGCGGGAGGTTGTGTGTGAGCGATGCTTTTGATTGAGCGCGCTGCATCGCTTAAATTACGCTGGCACAAGCGACCTTGGGCGACAGACTGGGGCGCATCGAAGCGCCAGCGAGGCGCGGGGCTGTAAACAGCCCGCGCCTCGCTGTGGGCGCGTCAGGGCGCGGTGGCGAGCAGCGCGATGCGGTCGCTGTAGTCGGGCGCGTCGTGGCGATCGTCGGCGCTCAGGCGTGTGGCGATGAGCTGAGCGAGCGAGGCGCGCGACAGCGCGCTGTCGTCGGGGCCAAGCTGGGCCAGCTCCCAGGCGCGGGCGCTGGCGTAGTAGAGGCAGATGAGCTGCTCCGCGAGGTCGCGCCACGGCAGCATCGACGCCTCACTCGGGGCGCTCAGCACGCGGTCCAAGCGCGCCGACAGGCGCGCGTGGATGGCGAGCAGCGCGTCGCGCTGCGACGCGTCGCCCGCCTCAATGAGGCCACGCACGGTCGCCAGAAACGGCACATGCGCCTTGTAGCGCTGCATGTCGCGCATGCCTTGGGCGAGCAGGGTGTTGTGGGTGCCCTCCCAGTTCTCGAACACGACGCAGTCGCGAAGCAAGCGCGGCAGGATCGAGGTCGTCTCAATGGCGCCGTTGCCGCCGAAGACCTCGATCGCGTCGACGATGACCTCGCGCGCCATCTTGGCGGTCATCAGCTTGTTGAGGTTGACCGCCAGCCGCATGAAGCCCGCATCTTGCGCCTCAAGCTCGCCGCGATCGAGCGCGTCTTGCATCATCGCCAGGCGCATCGAGCCGGAGGTCATGGCGTCAACCTGGGCGCGCATCGTGGCCAAGGTTTCTTGGATGAGCGCGAAGCGGATGATGGGCTGACCGAACGCTTGGCGATGCTCAGCGTAGCGGCGCGCGTCGAGCCAAGCGCGGCGCGCGAGGCCGCCGCAGCCCACGGCATTGTAGAGGCGCGAGACGTTGATCACATGCGTCATCATGTGCTTGAACCCGTCGCCCACCTCGCCCATGTGATGCGCGACGGCGCCCTCAAAGTCACACTCACCGCTGGCCATGGAGCGGGTGCCGAGCTTGTCCTTGAGGCGTCGCACATGGAAGCTGTTGACGCTGCCATCAGCGAGGTTGCGCTCGACCAAGAACAGGCCCAGGCCACGCGTGCCCTCGACGCTGTGACCGGAGGCGTCGATCACGCGGGCGGTCATGAGGAACAGGTCGGCGTCGATGTTAGAGCAGAACCACTTCTCGCCAGTGATGCGCCAGGAGCCATCCTCGGCCTGGGTGGCGACGGTGGCGTTCTGGCCCACGTCGCTGCCGCCTTGCACCTCGGTCAAGAACTGCGCGCCTTCGAGGTGGTGGGCGTAGTCGGGGTTGAGCAGGCCGGGCAGGTGCTTCTGCTTGAGGTCGTCGCTGCCCAACTCTTGCAGCACGCGGATGACGCCAGCGGTGCAAGCGAGCGGGCAGTTGTGGCCCGCCTCGCCATTGAAGCAGGAGAGGTGAAAGCGTGCGAGCGCGCCGACCTGGTTGGGGCCATCGGCGTAGGCGGCCATGACGCCGGAGCCGTAGATGTAGCGCCCGACCTCGTGGTAGCTCGGGTGGTGGACGATGGCCTCGACGCGGGTGCCCAGCGGGCTGAAGCGCTCCAAGCGCGGGAGGTTGATGTGGAGGTTGTTCTCACGCACGAGCGCGTCAACGTGTTGCGAGGCCTCGCGCCCGAAGCGGTGCAGCTCGGCCTGGAGGTTGTCGAGCGCCTCGGGGCGCGCGTAGAGCGGCAGGACGCTGTGAAAGTGGGTGTCAGCGGCGAAGAAGTCTTCGGGCTGTGAGGCTGCCCACAGCTCCAAGGCGTCGCGCCCGCGCTGATGTCCGGCGTGTGTGGTCATGATGATGCGCTCGTGGCCAAGGGATGCGCGCGCACATCGCGCGCGCCAGAAGTGATGGCGCTGATTATAGAGGATGTGCGAGCGCTGTCACGCGGCGCAAGAACGCGCGAGGCGCGCGGTTTAGGGCCGCGCGCCTCATCTGACTTGAGCGACGCTGCGCGTCGATCAGAAGTTGGGGTCAGGATCGCAGGCGACGGGGTTGTTGATGCGCTCGACCAGCTCCTCCAAGTCAGCGTAGAGCTGCGTGCCTTCGGCAACCTGCGCGCCGCCAGTGTGGGTGACCTGGTTGCTGGCCTTGGCGAGCAGCAGCGACAGGCCGCCGATCTCCTCCTCAGCCACGACGCGCAGCGAGGCGCGGGTGGCGGCGTCATCATCAGGCACCACGACGTGACGTGTGGCGCCGCCTGTGCCGCTTGAGAGGTGACATGACGCGCACACGGTGGTCACGGTGGGGCGGACCTTCTGCTGATAGAAGGTGATGGTGGGGACGCAGGTGTCATCGGGGGTCGTGTTGGGCTCCTCCTCGGCGCTGTCACCGCAGGCGACGACGCCGAGTGAGAGCGCGCCGATGAGGAGGCTGAACAAGAGGTGCTTCATGAGGGGGTGGCTCCTGATGAGGGGGTGACGAGCGGGGCTGGCAGAGGCGCAGGCTGCGTCTCGACGGCAGCGAGGTTAAGCCAAAACAGGATGCGACGCAGCACGGAAACGCGGCGCGTCATCACCAAGTCCAGCGCGCGAGCCCTGTAAGATGCTAGCCCGCGTGAGCGTCTCCATAACGGCAGCGAGTCAGCGTGGCGCGAGGCAAAACTTGCGATGTGAGCAGGAGGTATGTGATGAGTCGAGCTGAGGGGCGCGATTATTGGGAGCGCTTGGCGACGCGCTATGATCTGGCGATGCGGCTGTTAGGCGGCCCCATCCCCAAGATGGCGCAGCGCGCAGCGGCGGATGTGCGCGGCGCCGCGCGCGTGCTTGAGCTGGGCGCGGGCACGGGGCTGGTGACACGGGCCATCGCGCCGAGCGTGGGCTCGGTGGTGGCCACAGATTATGCTGAGGCGATGGTCGCCGCGCTGTCAGCGCAGGTGCAGCGCGCCCAGCTCACCAACGTGCGCTGTGAGCGCGCGGACCTCTATCGGTTAAGCTATCCGGCGGCCACGTTCGACGCGGTGGTCGCCGCCAATGTGCTCCACGTGGTGCCTGATCTGCCGGGCGCGATCGCGGCGATGCGAGCGATGCTGCGCCCGGGCGGCCTGCTGATCGTGCCGACCTACTGCCACGATGAGACGGTCACCGCGCGCGCGCTATCACGGGTGATGGGGCTGACAGGCTTCCCCGGGCAGCGGCGTTTCACGCACCAGCGCTTAGCGGACGCGCTGAGCGCGCAGGGGCTGCGCGTGACACGCGCCGAGGTGATCGGCGGCCTGCTGCCGATAGGTTATGTGGCGGGCACGTTTGAGGAGGCTTGAGCGGTGCGTGGCGAGCAGCTGACGCCGTGACATGCTTGCGCGCCGCCTGGCATGCGACCCTGCGTCATGCCATACGAGAGGTTGTGTGAGCGTGCTGGTGCGTCAAGGCGTTGGCGAGGGCTGTGAATTGCGGTCGCGTCTTGGGGCGGCGTTCGCTAGGATGCGCCCCCTGATGCTGCGCCCAAGCGCGGGCGATCATGCGCTGAAGCCTCCCCCTCAAGCCCCGAGCCCGTGATGGACACTGTGACGTTGCGCTTGCGCGTCCCCCAAGAAGATCCCCAGCCCACGCTGCGCCAGCTGCTCGCGCGCGCGCTGCCGGGCGCCGACACGAGCGCGCTGCTGGACGCGATCCGTCATGGGCGCGTGGAGGCGGACGAGCGGCCCAGGCGCGATCCTGGCTACACGCCCACCCCTGACATGCTGATCGACGCGCGCTTAGAGGGCCTGCGCATCACGCATGAGCCGGTGGTCGAGGCGCAAGAGCTGGCCCGCGAGTCTCACTGGGTGATCCTCGACAAGCCGATGGGCGCGCCTGGTGAGCTGGATCGTGATGATCCGATGAGCCCGCTGATGTTCATGGCGGACATGGCGGGCCTGGATCGTGACACGTTCACGCCGTGCTGGCCGATGCATGAGCTGGCAGGCGGCCCGTGGCTGTTCGGCATGACGCAAGACGACGCCCAAGCGCTCACGGACGCCATCCGCAGCGGCGAGCTGAAGCTGACGTGGGTGGTGATCGTGCCGCGCGTGGGGATGCCCAATGGGGTGCTCGATGGCCCCGAGGGCATCAAGCTGCCCTACAGCGCATCGCGCATGGCGGGCGGCTTAAGCGAGCTCCAGATCTCGCCGGACTACCGCCAAGCGAGCGCGTTGGCGCCGATCGATCCTTGGCGGGTGCTGGCGCAGAGCTTGGCCAGCGCCAAGCTGGCGCTGCTGGGTGACACGACGCACGGCGGCTACATGGTCGAGGGGGGGCTGCGGATGCGCCTGATGGTGGCCATGAGCGAGGCGCATCAGCTGGCGCACTCGTGGTCCACGCCGCAGGGTTGGTGGCCGCAGGCGCCGGTGGCGCCGGAGCTGCCGAGCGCGCTGTCGCCCGATGAGGCCGAGGCCGCTGAGGCCTTAGCGCGGGCCAATCGCCCCGACACGCGCCCCACCACCGTGCGCTCGTTTCAGGTGTCCTCGAAGACCTTGGAGATCATGCGCGCGGGGCACCCGTGGGCGCTTGATGACAGCCAGACCGACCGCCGCGACAAGACGCCGCCAGGCACGATGGTCAGGCTGGAGGACGCGCGCGGCAAGCGCGGGGCGTTCGCGCTGATCGAGGGCGAGGGTGAGATCGCGGCGAGGCGATGGAGCTGGGAGGCTGATGAGGCGGAGGGGTTTCAAGATGAGATCGCGCTGCGCCTGGATGAGGCGATCTTGCGTCGCGAGGCGCTGATGCGCGACGCCGCGCGCACTAACTTGTTCCGCTTGGTGCACGGTGAGGCGGACGGGCTGCCGGGGTTCTATCTGGATCGCATCGGCACGATGCTGCGGGCGACCATCACGAGCCACGCGTGCCGCGCGTTCAAGAGCAAGATCTACGCGGACCTGATCGATCACGATCCTGCCATGACGCTGTTGGAGCTCGTGCACCTGCGCGATGTGCGGGCGGGGGAGCTGCCGTATGCGCGCATGGTGCACTCGCGCAGTGATTATCTCAAAGGTCAGAAGCGCGTGATCGCGACCGAGGATGGGCTGCGCTACTGGTGCGAGCCGTGGGAGGGGATCGACGTGGGGTTCTTCGCGGACCAGCGCGAGAACCGACGCGCGCTGCGCGCGCTGGCGGGGCCGGGGCAGCGCTGGCTCAACCTGTTCGGTCACACGGGCGCGTTCTCGGTGGCGCTTGCGGCGCAAGGGGCGCAGGTGGTGAACGTGGACGTGTCCAAGCGCTACCTGCAGTGGACGGCGGAGAACTTCGCGCTCAATGACTTAAACCCTGAGCTGCACGTGGGCGTGGCGGGGGATGCGCGGGCGTATGTGGCCGAGGGCGAGGATCAGTTTGATGGGATCATCATCGATCCGCCGACGGCGGCGCAGGGCAAGGGTGAGTTCTGGTCGGTGCGCAAGGATTTTAGGGCGCTCTTGGCGCGCTGCTTTGGGCGCTTGAGGCCGGGCGGCGTGATGCTGGTGTGTCGCAATGACAAGCAGAACATGGGCGGCTTGGATGTGTTGATCCAGGAGTCGGCGCAGGCGGCGGGGTGGAAGATCAGCGCGCTGACGATCGCGCCGCCCGCGCCGGATTATCCGAGCCTGATGGGGTTCCCCGAGGGCGACACCTTTGAGGGGTGGCTGGTCCGATGAGCGAGCATGAGGGGCGCGCGAGCGCGCAGGATGACGAGGTCGTTGAGACGCCTGAGGTTGAGCCGCCGCCCGAGGCAGCGGCTGATGATGCGGCTGAGGCGCAGGTCGCGCCTGACGCGGCGCCTGACGCAGCGCCAGCGCCGGGCCAAGAGCGCTGGCAGTGGCTGGCGCTGTTGGGGCCGCTGCTGGTGTATCTGCCGCTGATACGTCGCGACTTCTTGTTCGGCGACGGGCCGGAGCTGCTGACGGCGCTGTATAACTTGGGCGGCGCGCACCCGAGCGGCTATCCGCTGTTCACGCTGCTGGGGCATCTGCCCGCGCGGCTGGGCGCGTGGCTGGGCACGCCGCACTTGAACGTGACGCTGATGCTCGCGGTGCTGCCGTCGGCGCTGACGTCATGGCTGCTGTACCGGATGGTGCGCCACCTGGGGGCGGGCGTGGCGCCGTCGCTGCTGGCGTGTGGGCTGTACGCGTGCAACTACCGGGTGATGTATCAGTCGACGCGGGTGGAGGTGTACGCGCTGCACTGCTTGCTATTCGCGCTGGCGCTGTATGCGATGACGCGCCACGCGACGAGCGCGAAGCGGCGCGAGGACCCGCGCTGGCTGTATGCGAGCTGCGCGGCGATCTGCTTGGGGCTGACCAATCACCTGACGAGCGCGCTCTTCATCCCGGCGTTCTTGGTGTTGGGGTTCACGTCGGGCTGGCGGCTGATGCTCAAGCCGAAGACGATCTTGGGCTTGCTGGCGATCAGCGTGGGTTGTGGGGCGATCTATCTGTACTTGCCGCTGCACGCGATGGCGAACGCGGACGCGCACACGGTGTCATGGAACGACCCGCAGACCTTGGAGCGGTTCTGGTTCCATGTCACTGGCGAGGAGTATGCGTCGTTTCGCAAGCTAGAGAAGTTTGAGGAGGGGGCGCAGCGTCTGGGCAAGGATCTGGAGAACAAGCTGTTCCCTGGGGTGGTGCTGGTGGCGTTGTTGGGGGCGCTGGAGCTTGCGCTGAGCCGGTGGCGTGTGGTGTTGGCGATGGTGCTGGCGCTGGCGCCGCTGTTTGTCTACATCGCGACGTACACGATCGGGGACATCGCGACCTATTACAGCCCGGTGTTCTTGGTGATCTGCGCGCTGATGGCGCTGGGGACGCAGTGGTTCTTCAACAAGCGGTTTGACCTGACGCAGCGGCGCCAGCTGGTGGCGTGGGCGCTGGTGGTGGCGGTGGGTTGGGGGGCGATCCTGGGCGGGATGGCGTGGCGCAACCGGGGTTTGCGCTACACGGAGGCCAACGCGGAGGGGATGAGCGACACGATCATGACGACGCTGCCCGAGCGCGCGATCTTCTTCACGGCGTCGGACTTTCACACGTTCCCGATGTGGTATCAGGCATATGTGAAGCATCCAGATCGGGAGCTCGTGACGTTCGATCGGACGATGTTTAGTCTGAAGAACAAGCAGTGGTATCGGGACTTCTTGCGCAAGCGCCACCCGCAGGTGCGCTGGCCGGATGACGCGATGGTGCTGCGCGGCGGCGGCCACTGGGAGCGGTATTTGGTGAGGGAGAACGCGCCCACGTACAGGAGCTTCGCGCTGCTGGCGAAGCCGTGGAACGTGACGGGGATGGCGACGATCTTGCGCGGCTGGCATCACGAGCTGGTGATGCACAAGCGCACGGATCCGAAGCCTGAGGATGGGCATGAGATGCTGATGCACGTGCACATGTCGCGCTACGACCGGCTCAGGAGCCAGCACTTCTTCCACAGCGCGGCGACGCGCTTTGAGGTGGGGGACAGGCTGGCGTGCGTGGCGGAGTGGTTTGAGCATGATGAGGTGACGGCGACGTGGACGCTCTACGGCCCAAACGACAAGGTGGTGACGTTCAAGCCGCACAAGGTGGACAAGAACTCGACGATCAGCTGGGAGTTCTTGGAGCCCAAGGATCAGGTGGCTGGGCAGTGGCGCTGCGAGATCAAGTATTTAGACAAGCCGACGATCGTGCTGCCGTTCACTTTGGAGTGAGCGCGCCTTGACGGCGCGCGCGGCGCAGGCGTAACATATCGGCTCAACTGATGGGATTTTAGCGCGCCGGGGGGACAGCAATGATCACTCATGGCGCACCCCATGCATCACGCGCTGTCGCGCCCGACGTGAGAGGACAAGCCATGAGCCCCAACCATCCTAACTATCAAGCGCTCAAGCGCCGCGCCAGTCAGCTCAAGGTGGCGCTGTTCGCGCTGCTAGGGATGACCATCGTCTCCTCTCTGTCCGACGTGTTCGGGATGATGGCGCTGAGCCGCGCGATCGAGGGCAGCTTCGTAAGCGACGCGGCGATGATGGAGGCGATGGAGGCCTTGGACGCGCGCGCAGGGCTGGTGGGCTTGGGCTTTCTGGGCGTCTATGTGGCGAGCGTGATCTGCTCGGCGCGCTGGATCATGAAGGCGCACGCTAACCTGCGCGAGCTGAGCGTGGATCCACCGGAGACGACGCCTGGCTGGGCGGTGGGCTGGTTCTTTGTGCCGGTCGCGAACTTGGTCAAGCCGCTGCAGGCGATGCGCGAGCTGTGGTGGGCGAGCTTGGCGCCGGGGGCGTGGCGCGAGCAAGGGTCGTCGCCGGGGCTGCTTCAGGGCTGGTGGGCGCTGTGGATCCTCGCCAACGTGCTGGGGAACCTCGCGTCGAGGATGATAATGAGCGCGGATGATATGCCCGCGCTGCTCAGCGCTTATCAGTTTAACCTGGTCGCGGCGCTGGCGCTCATCCCGCTCACGTTGGTGTACTGGCGCATCATCCAGACCATCACGCAGATGCAAGCGGTGCAGTATCAGGCGATGGCCGGCCAGCCCGAGCAAGACAGCCCGTGGTGAGGCGGCTCACCAAAAATGACTGATCAATCATAAGATCACTTGACGCCCTGCTGCGTAGGACCTACAGTGTCTTACACATCAGGGCGAATCTATGCGTGGGGGCATCAGCGACAGGCGGCGACCTCACCCATGCGCCACGGGTGTGTGTTGAGACAACTAGTCTGGCTGATGAGGGGGAGCGATGAGCGAGGATATGCAGGCGGCGCGTGTGCTGAGGAAGATCACCAAACATCTGAAGGTGGCGTTGTACGCGCTGTTAGGGGCGACGTGCTTGGTGGCGATATCGAACGTGCTGGGCATCACCCAGCTGCAGCAGCTGATCAGCGGCCTGCACGCGGGCGATGAGGGCGCGATTGAGGCGCTCCTTGGCGACTACTATCAGCACCAAGCGCTGACGGCGTTGCTGCTGAGCGCGGTGTCGCTGGTGACCGGGGTCTTGATGGCACGCTGGGTCTACCGAGCCCACACCAACGCGCGCGCCCTGGGCGCGGATGACATGTCCATCGCGCCAATCGCGGCAGCGGCCGTGCTCTTTGTGCCAGTGGTGGGCTACTACTTCATCTATCGGACGATGATGGAGCTGGCACGCGCGAGCGCGTCGCCGATGGGCTGGCGCGAGGCGTGGGATGATGACAACGGCGCGACGGTTCAGGTGCGGGCCTGGGCGCTGTTCTTCGCGCTCCACCTCGGGTGCATGCTGTGGGTGTCATCAATGTTCGAGGGGGCGGAGACATTAGAGGCGCTGCAAGACGCGTCGCTGATGCGGCTCGGCGTCTGCGCGCTGGCCATCCCGATGGTGATGACCTTCAAAGCGTTGATTGAGCGGATCTGCGCGTTGCAAGAGGTGCAGGCGCGCATCCCACCCCATGAGCGGATGGCGCCAAAGCGTGAGGCAGACGTCGATCTGATGGCGGTAGCGAGCGCGTCGCAGCGCAAGGCGCGGGCTTGAGGTTCGGTTCTTGGGAGCGACAGCGGCTAGCACTTCAGCGCGCGAAGCGCGCAAGGGAGCGACAGCGGCCGCGCACTTTAAGACGCGGTGAGGTCACGCGTTGGCGCTGAGGTGGCGCAGGGCGTAGGCGCGATGGTCTGTAGCGCGGCGGGCTTAGCTCGGGTAAGAGGAGGTGCGCGCACACATCGCGCGCGCAGTCTCTCTTGCGAGCGAGGAACCGCGATGGTGTCTCCTGTCCAGACCGTGATCAAGGACGTCAAGCGCGCGCGTGAGATCACGGGCGTGCTGACCAAGCATGGCTTCCACGCGCTGGTGCGGCGCATGGGGATGGGGCAGAGCGCGCGTGAGCCGCTGCTGCTGCCACCTGGCGAGGAGGAGGGAGATGAGCGGCTGTTAGGCGGCGAGGATCACTCGGAGGCGGCGGTTCGCTTTCGGCGCGTGCTGGAGGAGCTTGGGCCGACCTATGTGAAGCTGGGCCAGGTGATGTCGACGCGGCCAGACATCATGCCAGCGGCGTTTATCAACGAGCTGCGCAAGCTGCAAGACAGCGTGGCGCCGATGTCGATGGAGGCGGTGCGGGCGCAGATCGAGGAGGCGCTGGGTGCGCCAGCGGACGAGCTGTATCAAGAGATCGATGAGCAGCCGCTGGGCGCGGCCAGCATCGGGCAGGTGCATCGCGCGGTGACGCGCGATGGGCGCGAGTGCGTGATCAAGGTGCAGCGGCCGGGGATTCAGGAGAAGATCCGAAGCGACTTGGACATCCTGTACTCGCTGGCGAAGGTCTTGGAGGCGGCGATCCAGGAGGTGGAGCTGTACTCACCGACGGGGATCATCCGAGAGTTCTCGACGGCGCTGTTGGCGGAGCTGGACTTCACGCGCGAGGCGCGAAACATGACGGAGTTCGGTCGCAACTTCGAGGAGGAGGCGACGGTCTCGGTGCCTGAGGTGTTCGAGGATTTGACCTCAACGCAGGTGATGACGATGCAGCTCATCAGCGCCGAGAAGCTGGCGGTGATCGAGGGCGGCTCACCGCGCGCGAAGCGGGTGTTACAGCACCTGCTCGACGCGATGGTGAAGATGGTGCTGTACGACGGGCTGTTCCACGGCGATCCGCACCCGGGCAACATCTTCGTGAGGGAGGATGACGCGCTGGTGTTCATCGACTTCGGGATGGTGGGGCGGCTGTCAGCGGCGCAGCAAGACGAGGTGATCAACCTGATCATCGCGGTGCTGACGGGGGACGTGGACGGGATCGCGCGCACGCTGTTGAAGATGGGGCGGCCAGTAGGGCGCGTGAACCTGCGGGCGTTTAAGGCGGACGTGGTGAAGATCCGAGACGCGTACTTGGTGTCGAGCCTGTCGGACATCAACGTGTCGCAGTTCGTGCAGGAGGTGATGGACGCGGCGCAAGCGCACCGGATCCAGATCAACGCGTCGTACGCGGTGCTGGTGAAGGCGGCGATGACGATCGAGGGGATCATGCGCCAGCTTGAGCCCGATCTGGACATCATGGCGATGGCGACGCCGTATGTGAAGCAGCTGACGCTGAGGCGGTTCTCGGCGCGCAAGGTGGCGGCGAGCGCGCTGCAGACGAGCATGGCGCTGTCGGGGTTTGTGTCAAAGATCCCGGAGCAGCTGGATCAGGTGCTGATGGATCTGGAGGGAGGCAACCTGACGATCAGCGTGAGGAACGACGCGATCGACAGCGTGGGCCAGCACCTGAACACGCTGGGGACGCGGCTGTTCTTGGGGATCGTGACAGCGGGCTTGGCGGTGAGCGCGGCGATCTTGTTGAGGGATGTGCAGGTGAGCGTGCGCGGCGTGTCGCTGGTGACGATCTTTGGGGTGTTGTGCGCGGTGAACGCGTCGCTGCTGTTCTGGTGGGCGCTGGGGTGGCATGTGGTGGGGGGCAAGGAGTCGATCAAGCTGAAGCTTGGGCCGCTGATGCGGCTCTTGCGCAGGTAGATTGAGCTTATCAAGCCACACTTGTTAATATCTTCATGCGCGCCACGATAATAATAAGGCTAGCTAACAATATCAATCACGTCGCCTCTAAAATCACAAAGCCTAGCTAACCAATGGCGCGCCAAGCCTCACATGTCGCCTGAGGCTTGGCGCGCCATTGGGGCCAGTGATACAAATCAACGCAGCCTCCCGTGCCCCTCGCCACAGCTCGCCCTACTTCTGTTGCGCGCGCATCGCGATCACGCGCCCCATGAGGTCCCCATGCAGTTCATCCTGGCCAACGAGCAACACGCCGAAGCGATCAGCGACTTCTATCATCGCGTCCACGGCGACAGCTTCGTCCACCGCGAGATGTTGTCAGCGGTGACGGTGGCGCAGCTGCTGCGCGACGCTGAGCTTGCGCTGGTGGTGTGCCATGAGGGGCCACGCATCATCGGCTGCGGCATGGGGCTGCCACAGCAGTGGAACCACGCGCTGGAGATCGGGGCGCTGTCAGTCGATCAGGTGCCGGAGCGAGCGCAGATCGGCAAGGCGCTGTTTGAGGCGCTGCGCCGACTTGGCACGACGCACTATGGCTTAGCGGTGTTTCGGGCCAGCAGCGAGGCGGCGTTTCAGCGCGGGCGCAACATGGGGGCGTCGTGCTGGGGGTTTTGGCCCAAGCCAGGCTCCAAGACCTTGGCGGACGCGGAGCTGCTGATGGGGTTCTTCAACCCGACGCAGGACACCCAGCGGGTTACGCCGCCGAGCAACCCGCTGACCAACCTGCCCTTCCCCGCGCGGCTGCTGCGTCAGATCACGGAGGGTCAGCAGGGCATCGCCTACCCCAAGATCTACCCCGTGGGCGCGCCGCGCGGCACCGGCGCGCCGGTGCTGTCGGGGCGCGTGTGGCCGACCTACCACTCGCGCGGCAACTACATCACGATCGAGAGCACGGCGGGGCCGTTCCCCACGGAGATCTTGCGTGAGTTTGTGGGCAAGGTGCGCCAGAAGGGGGTCAGCGATGTGCGCCTCGCGCTGCCGGTCAACCAGCATGAGGCGTACGCGGCGCTGTGCGCGCTGAACTTCAAGCCAGTGTCGTATCTGCCCGGCTGGTACTTGCGCGGCCCCTATCGGTTTGACTGCGTGGAGCTTGTGGCGGGCTTACCGCCGGTGAGCACGGCGCAGGGCGAGTTCGTGGGGCGCGCGATCGACAAGATCCTGGAGGGGTTCGCGATCGCGCGACGCTAAAGCCGCAGCGCGAGCGCCGAGTTCAAGCGCTGGCGGCCGACGCCGAGCCTTTAAGACACAGCCCGCGCTTGGATCATGGCGAGGGGACCTCTTCGCTCGTCACGAGGGACCACCTCTGCACGTCAGCGCCCTCATAAACGAGCGCATCCCAGAAGACGCGCGGCCCCAACATCTGACGACTCGGGGGCGCGTCAAACTCCCACAGCTCGCCGCGATGCCAGACGCGCAGTGAGGCGACGCTCTGGTCGTACATGCCTCGGTTGACCATCTCCACGCCGACGCGCAGGTTCAGGGCGGCATTGTCAGCAGCGATAACGCCGAGCTGGTTGAGGCCATCCGGATGGGAGAGGACCCTCGCTTGCTCATTGGAGCATTGGGTGGCGTGCCCTTCTTGGGCGACGCAGCGGTTGAGCTGATCGCGCCATGCGTCTTGGCCGGGAGCCTCAGCGCCCTCGGGGGTGCTTGTCACCATCAGGCGCGCCAGCGGGTGTCGGCTGTGTCCGCCATCCTCAGGGATGGGGTCGCCCTCAGCGTTCATGGCCAGCTCCAGATAGAGCGGAGCGCGAGGGCGAGCTTTGACGTCGAGGACGGAGCGCTGACAGGCGAGCGCGCCGCTAGGCGCGAGCCAGCTCACCTCCACCAGGTAGTCCCCTGCGGCCACAGGGGTGAGCTGGGCTTCTTCGCGCGTGTGCTGGAGGTGAGGTTGAGGCCACACAGGCGCCTTGGGGAGCTCATGCGGCTCTGGCGAACCCATCGACGCTTGCTCGTCTTGCGGCCAGGCAGGCTGGCTCCCCGTCCAGCTCAGATGAGGGGCGTAACCCGCGCTCTCATCACTGGCGAGGGTGACGTTTTGAAACGGTTCAACGTTGCGGATGATGCGCGCGGGCAGCGTGGGCGCGTCCACGCAAGCTCTGCCGTTATGCACGACGCCCAAGACCTGCGTCTCAGGCAGCAGCACCGGCGGCACCTCGCGCTCCAACGTGATCCGAGGGCGAAGGCGCAGCTGCACGGGGCCGAGGGTGTGAGGGCGATAAGGCAGGCGGACCTCGCGCGACTCACCAGGCTCAAGCGCGAAGGGGGGCTGAGGCGGCCCCTCATCGGCGAGCACCTCATTCTGGGCGTTGAAGCGCTCCCAGCCGGTCACCTCGACGCGCACGGCGCCGCAGTTGTGAACGCGCACGGGCAAGGAGGCCTCCCGATCGCGGGTGAGGGCGCCGAGCTGCACTTGAGGGGTGGCGCCGACGCACGCGGTGCGTGTGCGCAGGTCGATCTCCTGCACCTCAACGCCTGAGGGGATGAGGGTCAGGCTGAGCTTGCCGTATTCTTGCCAGTTGAGCCGACGTGGGGAGAAGATGACAGACAACGGCAAGGTGGTGCGGGGGGGGAGCTGGAGCTCGCTCAGCTCGCGCGAGGTGAGCCCCAAGCGAAAGATAGGCAGGCCGCCATCGTCGCGCGGCGAGTTCAAGCTCGCGCTGCGGAGCGTGAGCGGGGTCTGCGCACAGTTGACCAAAAACAGCGAGGCCTCGGAGTCCTTGCGCTCGGCGCTGACGTCAAAGGAGAGCATGTCAGCGGTGAACAGGTACGGCTTGTTGGTGCCCTCACAAGCATCCAGCGGCAAGATGCAGCCCTGATGTGCTTCGCTGCAGAAGGTGTGCTCCCCGCAGCGCGTCACCTCCTGCTGTGAGCGGCCATCAGGCGAGCATCTGACCAGGACCGAGTTGTTCTCTTGGCAAGCGTGCGCTTCTGGGATGCAGACGGTCGGGATGGGCGGCCCCAGGGGCAGATCACGCGGCGCGTCAAAGGCGAGGTCGAGCGGCACAGGGGGCAGATCACAGGCGCTCGCGCTGAGCGCGCTGAGCACGATCAACCCCAGCTTGTGGCGATGCGACCTGTTCTTCACGACCTACTCCCTGTCACAGCGCATGGGCGCGCTGCCTCTTAAGGATGATGGCACAACCGCAGCAGGTTTGCCATAAACGCCTCCATCGCGACGCGCGGTTGTGCTTAAGCGCACACGCGCACGCGCGGTTGTGCTTGAGCGCGAGGACGCAGCCTGACACGATAGCGCCCCCGGCGCAGGACGCCATGAGCTCAAGGAGTCGTCCCATGACAGAAGCAAGAGATCCGCTCGCCGCGCACCTGACGCGCCTCAAGCGCCGCATCGCCATCGCCACCATCGCCTTCGTGGCCTTCGTGATCGTGGACGTCAGCGCGGCGCTCATCGGCCGCTTTGATGAGCTGGCGCCCGTGACGCTCGGGCTGCTGATCGTGTCTGTGCTGGTGATGCCGCGCTCAGCTTACGCGTCCAAGGAGGCGCTGACGGACGACGCGCCCACGCGCGATCAGCTCGCGCGCGTGCAGCGCTGGCTGATCACGGCGCGGCTCATCTTGTTCGTCACGGCGCTCGCGCTGTTCTTGTTGTTGCCCAAGCTGCTCTGAGCGCGCGAGCACAAGAGCGCGGCGCCGTGGGCGTCGAAGCTGTCACAGCGGCGCGCGATCCGTACGCTCGCGTGACATCCTTTTTGTTTAAGACACAGTGCGAATGGCAGATGAGGCGACGCATGAGGAGCGTTCGAGGTGCGATGGCGCGGTTGTGGATGGTGGGCGCGTGCGTGGCGGGGTGTGCGAGCGCCCCAGCGCCGCAAGAGACCGGCGCGCCACGCTGTGATGCGCCGCAGGCGCAGCGCGTGCTCAGCTACTGCTTATCACCGAGCGCGGCCGAGTATGCGCGCGAGGTTGAGCAGAAGCGCGTGGTGCTGCGCGCGGGGGAGGTCGATCCGCAGACCTTCCCCCTGTCGGTGGGCAGCTCCCCGACGCTTGGGCCAGCCAACGCGCCAGTGACGGTGGTGATCTTCTCCGATCTGGAGTGCCCCTACTGCGCCGACGCGCACGCGAAGATGCTGGCGCTGCAAGGCGCCATGCCGACCCAAGTGCGCTTGGTGTTCAAGCACTTCCCGTTGGGGATGCACCCTGAGGCGAAGCCCGCAGCGGCCGCCGCCATGGCGGCGCACGCGCAGGGCAAGTTCTGGGAGTTCGTGGCGATGGCGTTTGCGCGTCAGGAGTCACTGTCAGCGACGACCTATGAGACCATCGCGACCGAGCTTGGGCTTGATCTGGCGGCGTTCAACGCCGCACGCCAAGCGCCTGATGCGCTCAAGCCCGTCGAGCAAGATCAGGCCTTAGGCAAATTCTTGCAGGTCAGCGGGACGCCTACGATCTACCTCAACGGCGTACCTGTGCCCGCCTCCGTGCCGTTGGAGCAGCTGCGCGAGGTGGTCGCCCAGCAAGCGACGATCGCTGACGCGTTCATCGCCGCTGGCGTGCCGCCTCAAGAGGTCTACTGGAGCATGGTGATGGCGCAGTATCGCCCCATGCCCGAAGCCGCTGAGACAGACGAAGATGAGGGTCCAAGCGATGTGGCCTACATCCCCGTCCTGGACTCGCCGCAGCGCGGCGCCAGCGAGGACAGCGCGCTGGTGACGATCATCGTGTTCAGCGATTTCGAGTGTCCGTTCTGCGCCAGCGCCAACCCGCCGCTGGAGGCCGCGCTGGCCAAACACGCCCAGCTGCGCATCGTGTTTAAGCACTTCCCCCTGCCCTTCCATGAGCGCGCGGATAACGCCGCAGGCGCGGCCATCATCGCCGCACGCGAGGGCAAGTTCTGGCAGCTGCACGACCTGTTGTTCGCCAGCCAAGACGATCTCAGCGATGAGCAGCTGCGCAAGCTCGCCACGCAAGCGGGCGTGAAGGCCGATGTGATCGAGGCGATGAAGGCGCCAGACGTCGCGGAGGTGATCCGGCGCGACATGACCATGGGCGTGACCGCTGGGGTCGGCGGCACGCCGACGCTCTTGATCAACGGGCTACGCCTCGTCGGCGCACCTGATGAGACCATGCTCGACGCGCTGATTCAGCAGCAGAGCGCGCTGGCTGGCGAGCTCAAGCGCGCCGATCCGAGCCTCAAGGCTGAGGCGCTGCATGAGGCGCTGGTGATGGCGAACGATGAGGGTGAGGGAGCCGACGGGGGCGACGACCAAGACAGCGCGCCTTGAGCGCGCTGGACGCGCCGACCTTCGGTCGGCGCGTCCAGCCCCAGCGAGAGGTCAAAGCGAAGCGCGCGGCAACCGTTGACGGTTGCCGC
>CAYXWB010000073.1:0-11526 GCA_964468515.1 uncultured Bradymonadales bacterium
TGGAGGTGACCAATGAGGGGGTGGCGCCGCCGTACTTCGACGCGTGGGTGAGCCTAGACGGGGTGCGCGCGCAAGGCTCGCTCAAGGGGTTATTACCAGGGGCGACGCGCAGCTTCACGGTGGCGGTCAGCGCCGCCGCGCCGACGCTGACGATCGAGGCGGACCGGCTCGTGCCAGGTCAGCGGATCGAGTTCAACGCGGACCTGCCTTGAGCGTGATGCGTCGAGGTTGTGTGGCGTGATGATGGCGCGCATGGGCCTGATAGGCTGCGAAGGTGAGGGTGTCAGCGCTGCGTCCGCCCACATAAGGGGTTGAGGCTGAGGCCACCTTGTCATCGGGGCGCGGCGCGCGTCGCCTCAGCACCTCACGACAGGCCAAGCTAAAGCGCCAGGGTCGGGCGGATTCGTAAAGCAAAATGAGCGACGCCCCGTTAAGATGGTGCGCCTGATGCAAACACGCGACGCACACGTGGGGCATCACGCGATGGCGAGGTGTTCGAGCCAACGGAGGTGATCATGAGCGAGGGCATGTGGGAGAGGTTGAGGGCGCGCGGCGCGCTTGTCGATGAGGGCAGCCGCGTGGGGTTCATCACGGCGATGTGGGCGAGCGTGGGGGTGGCGTTCCTGGCGAGCAGTGCGTTTGAGCACGGGGATGTGTTGTCGAAGCTTGATGACAGCTGGCAGACGTTCATCCCCTTCTTGCTGGGCACCTATGGGATGAGCTACGTGGCGGGCCGAATGTTCCTGTGGCGCGGCGTGAGCCAGCACATCGTGAAGAGTTGGTTGATGGCGGCGCTGGTGTCCTCGCTGGTCTTGGGCGCGGGCACCATGGCGGGCGCGCTGGGGCAGTTGCTGCACAAGCTGCTCATCGGGCAGACGTTAGTTCTCAACAACTTGAACATCTTGTGGATACCCGCGTTTATGGTGCTCTTTGGGCAGGTGTTCACGCTGCCGCTGAGCCTGGGCTTAGGGCTGCATGTGCGCTTGTGGCGCCACTTTCGCGAGCGCGCCGCGATCGAGGGCTGAGATCACGCTGGCCGCTTCGCTCCCTGTGGCGGGCCGAAGGCCCGCAGCCCGCGTGAGCGGGCTTGGAGCGAAGCGGCCATGCACTTTTCTTGGAGCGGAGCGTCAGCGCAGCGGCCATGCACTTTTCTTGGAGCGGAGCGTCAGCGCAGCGGCCGGTCACTTTGAAGCGATGGGGGGAGAGATCACTGAAGCGCGGCTCACAGCGTGAGGGCGACCCAGGGGCCGCTGAGGCCGTGCTTCTGCTGGGACATGCGCTCATCGCCGACGCGGTGGCCGAGGGTGTCATTGATGGCCTTGAAGGCGTCGAGGTCGATGAGGGCGATAGACCAGCGCGCGCCATCGTCGGCGCGGGCGTTGAGGGCCTTATCATGCGCGCGGTGGCGAGGCTGCGTCGCGGGCGCTTGAGGTTGCATCGGCGCGAGGGGCGTCAGGGCGCGGCTGAGGTGGCGGCTCAGATCAGGGCGCGGATCAGCGCGTGGGAGCGGGCGCGGCTGGCGTGATCGGTGATGATGTCTTGGATCATGATCTCGTCGGGCTGGGTCTGCGCGATCATGCGATCGAGGCGCTGGCGCACGCGCTCAGGATCGCCGATCACGAAGCGAGGCCACAGCTCATCTTCGGCGGGGATGACCTCACCGAAGTGTGCGATGGCCTGCTCGGTGGTGGGCAGTCGGCGCGCGAGCTTGCCTGTGGCGAGCATGGCGTAGAGGTGTCGCACGGGCATGGCGAGGCGCTCAGCCTCCGCGGTCGTCTCAGCGCAGACCACATGGATGGCGAGGATCGTGTAGGGGCGCTCCAGGCCGACGACCTTTGAGGGGGTGAAGCCGCGCCGGTAGTTGTTGATCGCGTCGACGGCGCCCGCTGGCGAGATGAAGCCCGCGAACACATAAGGCAAGCCGAGCTGCGCGGCCAAGTGGGGGCTGGACTGGCTCGATCCCAGCAGCAGCGGCTCAGGGCGTCCGGCCACATCGGGCGCGATCTCGACCGTGGCGAAGGGGTGATCCGCAGGCATGGACTGCGTGATCCAAGACAGCAGCTCGAACACTTGGGAGGCGTGATCATCGACGCGCTTGCCGTCGCGGTGGCGCTGGAGCGCGAGGTCAGCGACTGGCCCCGCGAACGCGCGCCCGATGCCCAGATCGATGCGGCCCGGATGCAGCGCGTGCAAGGTGCGAAACTGCTCTGCGACCTTCAAGGGGCTGTAGTGATTGAGCAGCACGGCGCCGGAGCCGACCCGAATGGTGCGCGTCGCGTTGGCCACATGAGCGATGAGGATCTCGGGCGCCTGGGAGGCGGTGGACGCGGCGCCGTGATGCTCCGCGAGCCAGAAGCGCTTGTAGCCGAGCGCCTCGGCGCGCTGGGCCAGATCGACCGCGTTGCGAAAGGCGTCGGCTTGATCGCCATCGGGCGGCGTAGGACAGATGTCCACCAAGGAGAGGTTCATCACAGGCGGCCTCATGACAGGGGGGAGCGCGCTGCGAGAGGGCGCGCTCAAGGGCTCTAGCACGAAATTGATATTGAGTCACTTACAATTAGAGGGGCTCAGCTCAGCGCCGCCCCTCGCCGGCGCGCAGATCAGACAGCCAGAAGAAGCCGTAGGCGGGCACATGCAAGATCCCATCCTCCACCTGAGGGGTGCGCCCGCAGGCTAGGTCAGTGAGGTTGCTGTGGGCGTAGACGCCGCGATGGGAGAGCTGGCGCAGATCGAGGCCTTGAGGCTTGGCATCAAAGTTGGCGATCACGAGCACGGTGTCGCTGCTGTGCAGGGGGTGGGCGCGGCGATAGGCGAGCAGGTGGTCATTGTCGAGGTCGATGAGGTCGCGGTTGTTGAAGTCAGCGAAGGCAGGGATGGTCTTTCTGGCGGCGATGAGGCGCTGGAGCTGGCTGAAGATGCGGTGCTCGACGGAGCCCCGGCTCAGGCGCATGTCACGCTTGTCTTGTGAGATGCGCGGGCGATGAATCCAGCGCGCGTCGTTGAACTTGTTAGGATCATCGCGGTAGCTGTCATCATTGAGCACGCCAAGCTCATCGCCGTAGTAGAGCAGCGGCAGGCCACCGAAGGACAAGATCACGCTGTGGAGCAGGAGGATCTTGTCGATGGCGGTCTCAACGCGCGCCTCGTCTTGAAGCTCCAGCGCCTCCTCTAGCCCAGCGAGTGAGGCGAGCGCGCCTGCGATGCGGGCGTCGCCGGTCTTGGGGTTGTCGCCAAAGCGGACGCCGCGCGCGTCTGAGGGGCCATAGCCGCCGGTGTAGTAGTCGATGAGGAAGCGACGATGGCTGACCGGATCGTAGCCCGCGCGCACGACATCGGCGTCATCAAAGCCCAGGCCGATGTCATCGTGACAGCGGGCGTAGTTGAGCCAGGTGGCGCGATCGAGCTTCTGAGGCAAGCTGCGCAGGCCGAGGTTGAGGAGCTTGGCGCTGCGGGTGGCGATGCTGTCCCACAAGAGCGCCATGAGCGTCGCATTATAAGCGATCTCGCACTCCTTGGCGACGATGGCGTCCTCACCGAAGTACTTGGCGATCTCACCGGGCGCGACGATAGCCTCGGCGATGAACAGGACGCCCGGGGCGACGACCTGGCAGCAGTCCTTGAGCAGCTGCAAGATGAGGTGGGCCTCGCGCTCGTTCTGGCTGGCGGTGCCGAGGCGCTTCCAGAGGAAGGCGACGGCGTCGAGGCGCAGGATGTCGGCGCCTTGGTTGGCCCAGAACAGGATGACATCGAGCAGCTCAATGAACACGGCGGGGTTACGGTAGTTGAGGTCCCACTGATAGTTGTTAAAGACGGTCATCACCCAGCGGCCCATGGCCTCGTCCCAGGTGAAGCTGCCAGGGGCGGTCTCGGGGAAGACCTCGGGCATGGCCTCCTCGTAGAGGTCGGGCATGGCGCGGTCGGGGAAGGTGTAATAGTAGTCTTGGTAGGTGGGCTCACCCGCGCGGGCGCGCTGCGCCCACGCGTGCTCATCGGAGGTGTGGTTGAGGACGACATCAAGCGTCAGCAGCATGCCGCGCTGGCGCATGTGGGTAGCGAGCGCGCGCAGCTCGTCGAGGGTGCCGATGCGAGGGTCAACGTCGCGAAAGTCGCTGACCGCGTAGCCACCATCGCTGGCATCTTCGGGGCATTTGAGCAGGGGCATGAGGTGGACGAGGTTGACGCCGAGTTCTTGTAGGTAGGTGAGCTGACCATCGACGCCTTTGAGATCCTGCGCGAAGCCGTCGGTGTAGAGGGCCATGCCGACCCATTCTTGGCTTAGAAACCAGGTGTGATCGCGCTCGCGCTCCAGGTCGAGCTGCTCCAGCGGCGCGGGGCGCTCGATGAAGGCGCGGGCCATGACATCGACCAAGCGCACGAGCTGAGCGCGCAGATCACCGCGCGCGCCGTAGAGCTGCTCGAAGACGGTGTAGATGACGTAGAAGTTGGCGCCCAAGCGGGTATAGAAGGCGCGCAGGTCTTGGCGGCGCACCTCGGGCTTCAGGTCATTGAGGATCTCATTGAGCAGGGCGTGGGCGACGGGCTCGTACATCGAACAGGCTCCGGTGCGAGTGTGCTGAGCAGGGGGCGCGCGTGGGTCAGGGGGGCGTCCAGGCGTCGCGCTGCGCAGCGTAGAGGTCAGGATCAAGGGCGGTGGCGCCGCGCTGTGCGACGATCCGCGAGGCGAAGGCTTGGGCGCGTTGCAGGCGCACCTCCAAGGGCCAGCCGCGCAACAGGCCGACGATGAGGACAGCGGCGAAGGCGTCGCCCGCGCCGACGGTGTCCACCACGTCAACGCGTGACTGAGGGGCGATGTGGGCGCGCTCACCGTCCGAGGTGAGGGCGAAGGCGCCTGCGGCGCCTTGGGTGATGATGAGGCTCTTGAGCGCGTAGCGCTCAAGCAGGCATTGGGCGCGTGACTCAAGGGAGCTCGCGAGGTCTTGGGGTGACGCGATGAGGTTCAGCTCGTCGAGGTTGAGCTTCACATGATCGGAGCGCTCAAGCTGGGCGCGCACCAGCGCCTCGCTCCACCACGGGGTGCGCAGGTTCAGATCCATGAAGATGGGCACGCCGAGCTGGGCTTGGAGCGCAGCCACGGCCTCACGCGAGCTGGCTTGACGTTGCACCAGCGTGCCTTGATACAGCAGCGCGGCGCTGACCTCAGGCAGCTGGCCCGCGTCAATAAGATCATACGCGCGGCCCGGCGCGATCGTATAGCGCGGCTCGCCGCCCTGGACCTCCACGATGACCTCCCCCGTGCTCAAGTGAGGATCTTGTTGCACGCCGCGCGTGGCCATCCCCCACGCCGCCATGCGCTCAAGGATCTGCTCGCCATCATCGTCGCGCCCGATGCGGCTGATGAACAGGGGCTCACAGCCGAACGCGTGCAGATGCCAAGCGACGTTAAAGGGGGCGCCCCCGAGCACGGAGGTGCCATCCTTGAAGCGGTCAAACAGCACCTCTCCGATGATGACTGGGACGCGCGATGCGCTCATGGATGAAGCTCCTCAGGGTCGTAGACCTGGGCGATGGGGGCGCTCAAGCTGGGCGCGCGCTCGGGGCGAAAGTGAGCGATGCCCTCTAAGATGCCAGCAGCGTAGCAGCCGTTCATGTCGCCCCAGCCCCCGCGCGCCACGTAGAGCGTCTGCGCAGGAGACGCGGCGACGGCCTCACGGCGCACGGCGTCGCGGGCGTTGGCCACGAGGATCGCGCGCAAGGGGCTGGTGAGCACCTCAAGATCATTGCCGCTGTCCCCAGCAAAGATGATCTCCTCTGATGAGAGTTCAAGGGTGCGGGCGGCAAACTCGAGGGCATGACGCTTGGAGGCGCTGGCGGGCAGCACGTCGAGCAGACCCACGCGCGCTTGTTCATCGACGCTCCACACCAAGCGGGCGTTGATCTGGGCGCTCGCCAGGCGGGCGTTGATCTCCTGATTAATGCTGCGCGGGTCGAGGTCGAGGTCAAGCTCATAGCTGAGCTTGTAGTCACCTTGACGATCCTCAGCTTGCAACCTCAGCGCGCAGACGTCTTGGAGCAAGGCGGCGAGCAGGGGGCGCTTGTGGCCGCCCCAGTCGCGCGCGATCTGGGCGTCCCAGCAGGTCCAGCGCACCCAGTCTCCCACGCCCGGGGCATAGAGCGAGGTGCCCACATCCGCGATGACGAGCGAGGGTGTGGGCAAGCCCCACTCAGTGATAGCGTCTTGCACGCGACCGAGGTCGCGCCCTGTGGCATAGATGAGCGTCACATCGGGCGCGCTCACCAAGCGCGCGAAGCGCGCGCGCGCGTCGGGAGACTCAGGCTGTGGCCCGTTGGGGATGAGGGTGCGATCCAGATCACAGCACAGCAGCAACGGGCGCTCACGCATATAACCTCCCAGGGCGCTCACAGCGATCGAACAGGTCGTAGTGCTCCGCGGCCTCTAAGATGCCGCGCGGGCCGGGCTGCTCGGCGAAGTAGATGCGGTTGACCTCGGCGAGCTTGGCCAGCTCCTCGGTGTGGCGATCGCGCAGGACGACAGCCAAGGTGTTGCCGCGCAGCATGTCCTCATCGGCGCCACAGCCGCCTGCTGCCAAGACGCGCTCAGCGTCGATGCCAAGCTGCGACATCGCGTAGCGCAGCGCCAAGCCCTTGGAGGCGCGGATGGGGAAGACGTCGAGGAAGCGCCCAAAGGAGATGACCGCGTTGACCGCCTGATCCTCGCGGAACAGGATGGCGTTGATCTCCTCTTGTGAGGGCGCGAGGTTGGGGTCCACGAAGTAGCTGATCTTGTGAGCGCTCTGCTCAGAGCGGGGCTGGCGCTCAAGGCCAGGCAGCGCGTCAAGCACGCGGCGCACGAGCTGGGGGGTCCACTGCTTGTCGATGTGGCGCACCCACTGCTCATCCTCGCTCAGCTCGGGGCGATAGAAGATGCGCGTGCCGCCGCTGCAGATCAGCACGTCGGGGTCAGGCAGGCCGTGCTGGCGCAGCGCGCTCAGGGCGGCGTCGCGGCTGCGCCCGGTGGCGATGACGAAGGCGGTCGAGCGGGCGTGCTTGCGCAGCGCGTCGATCAGCAGCGGCAGGTCGCGCGGGTGCGCCAGCAGGTTGTTGTCGAGGTCGGTGGCGATGGCGCGGTCGTGATAGGTGATGGGGTTGGGCTTGGCCTGGGGGCGCGGTGCCAGCGGCATGACGCGCTTGGAGACGACCTCATCGACGACCTCCAGGTAGCGCTTGGCGTGGGCGCGCCACGCATAATGGGTGCGCACGCCGGTCAGGCCCGCCTGGGCGAGCTGGTCCCAGCGGCCTGGGCTCAAGAGGATGTCGGCGATGCCTGCGGCGATGTCGTCGGGATCGAGCGGATCGACGAGCACGCCGTTGCCGCAGTTCTCAATGATATCGCGCGGTCCACCATCCGAGGTCGCCACGATCGGCAGGCCACAGGCGGCGGCCTCGATCAAGGTCAGGCCGAACGGCTCGGTCAGCGCCGCGTTGACGTGGACGCCGCGCGTGGTGGCGGCTAAGCGATAGAGCGTGGCGATCTGATCGCCGCTGACGTGCTTGGGCAGCGCGACGCTGCCATAGAGATCATGGCGGTCGATCAGCATGAGCAGCTCAGAGAGCACCGCGCGCGAGGCCTCATCAAGCTCCTCGATGTCATCGCGCTGGCCCGCGACGACGACCAGGTTAGCGACCTCGCGCAGGCGCTTGTCACGGGCGAAGGCCTCAACGTGGGCGCTGAGGTTCTTGCGCGCGACGGGGCGCGCCAGGCACAGCACCATGGGCTTGTTGGGCTCACGCAGCCAGCGTGTCAGCTCGGCGGCGACCTCGGTCTCCCCTTCGCTGCCATCGGCCGGGTGGAACGCGTCGAGGTCAGTGCCAGGCGGGATCACCTCCATGCGCTCGGCATGATAGAAGTCGTAGAGGCCATACTGCTCGGTGACCTCTTGGGAGGTGCTGGCGATGACGCGCTCGCAGGTGGCGAGCGTCAGCTCCTCGGCGTGGATGCGGCGCGTGATGTGGTAGCGGCGCTCGACCTCATCGGCGCTCAAGCCTGCGGCGATCAGGCGTCGGCGCTTGACGCGCCCGAGCGAGTGGCCGGTGTGGATGAGCGGGATGCCGAGCAGGTGCGACAGGCGGCTGGCCACGTAGCCCGCGTCGGCGTAGTGGCTGTGCAACAGGTCCGGCATGCGCGGCTGCGCGCGCAGGTAGCTGACCATGTTGTCCACCAGCTCATCCATGCAGTCCCACAGCTGCTCTTTAGGCAGGTAGGCCTCGGGGCCAGCGTCCATGCGCAGGATCGTGGCGCGCCCACCGAGTGACTCCTCACGCTGCGCGTAATCTTGGGACACCGCCCCATCGACCACTCGCCGCGTCACGAGCTCCACGCGCGCCACCTCAGGCAGCTCGCCCAAGGCCCGCGCCAGCTCCACCACGTAGCGCGTCTGACCACCCGTGTCAGCGTCGCGCCCAAGCTCCAGATCATGGCCTCGGATCAAGCCGTGAATGCTGAACATACAGATGTAGAGGCCCGCTTCAGCCTCGGGCAACGGGTCATAGTCTTCTTGCGTCATCGCGACACCCTCACCATGAGTCATTTGACAACATTATCATCTATTTGTGTTCATTCATGGGCGCTGAACTGGACCCTTGAGCTTCGCTCAAGGGTCCAGGCATGTGCGCATGTAGGTAGAAGTATGGGGACCAATCTTACGCATGCAAGGCAAGATCTATGCGAGACAGGGCGTTTGCGACGCATAGCGCGCGTGGCGCATCTGTTGTTGCGCGGGGCGGCCCCTGAGCGCGATGCTGCGCTGCCCGGCGCCCATCTTCATCCTGAGCGAGAGGTAGACCCCATGGCAAAGCTAGACCTTGACACCCCTGTGACCACGCTGACTGGCGAGCAGCGCACGCTGCGCGACTATGAGGGCGAGGTGCTGCTGATCGTGAACACGGCGTCGAAGTGTGGCTTCACGCCGCAGTACAAGGGGCTGGAGGCGTTGCATCAGCGGTACGGCGCGCGCGGTTTGCGCGTGCTGGGCTTCCCGTGCGATCAGTTCGGCGGCCAAGAGCCCGGAGAGGCCGAGGAGATCGAGCAGTTCTGCCGGCTCAACTATGGCGTGAGCTTCCCAATGCACGCCAAGGTCGACGTCAACGGCGACGAGGCGCACCCGCTGTTCATGCAGCTCAAGGCGGGCGCCACGGGCGTGCTCGGCACGCAGGCGATCAAGTGGAACTTCACCAAGTTCTTGGTCGCGCGCGATGGCACCATCGTGGACCGCTTCGCGTCCAACACGAAGCCTGAGTCGCTGGCCGATCAGATCGAGGCGTTGCTTTGAGCCGGTGAGGACGCGCCCCGCGCCTAAGCGCGGGGCGCGTCCTCACCAGCAAGTGACCCGCTCGCTTGGACGATCCCCGCATAAAAGCGGGCCTCGCGACGCGCCGCGCGGGAGGTTGTGAGTGAGCGATGCGGCGCGGTGAGCGCGCCGCATCGCTCAAGCTAGCCTTGTCCCACGACCTCGCATCCCAGCGCGCGCGCCCAAGCCGTCACTGTGTGATGGGGATGCGCTCGCAGTCAAAGGTGACGGGGATGGTCTCGGTGGGTGAGAGGACCTCGAAGTCCTCAACGCGCAGCGCGGCGAGGTCGCGGGTGCCGAGCAGGCCCTCCCACTTGGCGGTGGTGTTGCGATCGCTCTGCGCCGTGAGCGCGATCTGGCCACCATCGGCATGATACATGCCGTAGCGTTGCAGCGCGCGGGCTACCACGCGGGCGCCCTCGTTGGGCAGCGTCTGCAGCGGATAGTCCGCGCGCAGTCGAAGGTGGACGCCATAAGGGGGCGTGTTGGGGCCGCCCGTGGTGCGCGTGCCATGCGTGGCAGGGCGCACATAGGCGCTGGCGCGCACGCGGTCGTTTGGCAGGATGAACCGGATGGCGTGCGGGATCTCGCCAGCGGCGACCTCATCCGCCGTAAACAGCAGCGGCGCGATGGGGAAGCCGGCCGCGTCCGCGCTCGTGCACTGCTCCCCGCGCCCCTGCTCTGGATAAACGCGCGAGGTGTCCCAGATGGCCAAGCAGCCGCCTCGGAGCTGATCGCCGCGCAGATCCGCGCGCCACATCTCATAGAGCCGCTGCTCATGCGGCGCGTGCACGATCAAATGACAATCACCGTCGCCCTCACACGCATACCCCTCCTCGCCCTCTAAGCTGCCCCCCTCAGGCACGGGCACAGGCGCAGGATCGCAGTCTGGCGTGTAGAAGTCGCCGGTCTGCTCAAACGTGCGCTTGGGCGTGTTGGCGTCGGCCTGCAAGACGGTCAGCGAGAGGTCGATCTGGAAGCGGTCATTGTTGCCCCAGCCGCCCGCCGCGCGCAGCGCGGCGATGATCTGCGCCGACTCTGGCGAGGGCGCCTGCTGGCTCACATCGCGGGTGAAGAACGCGCCCGCAGGCGCGTACAGGCTGCGTCCGCCTGGGGGCTCGCTCATGTCGGCGTCAAGGGGAGCGTCGTCTCGCATGTCGGGCGAGGGCGGCGCGTCGGGTTGATCTTGGGGCTGATCCAAGGGCGGTGGTGCGCCAAGATCGGCGTCGGCGGGCGCGTCGGTGGGCGGCGCCATGTCAGGGGCGGCGCTGGGGGCAGGCTCGTCTTGGCCGCAACCAAGCGCACAACCCAGCGCGATAAGACAGATGACGATCACAGCGCGCGACATGCTCCACCTCATCTAAGCGACGCACCATCAAGACGACCATGAGGAGAGCTTAGCAGGACGCGCGCGTGGGCGCCAGTATGTTGACACCGCGCGCTCAGCTCGGCTGTGCGATGTCGAGCCAGACGGGCTCAAGCGCCCGCTCAAGCGCGCCAGGCGTCATGCTGACCAAGAAACCGCGCTTGCCGCCGTTGATCCAGAGGCGATCGAGCGCGAGGATCGTTTCTTGCGCGTAGATCGGCATGGGCTGCTTCAAGCCAAATGGCGAGGTGCCGCCGACGAGGTAGCCCGATCGCTTCTGGGCGAGCTCAGGAGCACACGGTGAGACGCGCTTGCGCTCGGTGAGCTTGGCGAGGACCCCTGTGGCGACCTCGCGATCGCCGTGCATCAGCACCACGAGCGGCGCGCCTGTGTCGTCCTCCATGATGAGGGTCTTGATGACGGCGTGCAGCGGCACATCAAGCGCGGCGCTGGAGGCCTGCGCGCCGCCGCGCGCCTCGTACGGGTAGAGGTGGCCCTCAAAGGGCAGCTCAAGCGCGCGCAGCGCGCGCACGGCGGCGGTCACAGGGAGCTTCTCTTTCGCCATATGCCCAAGCCTCAACAAGCGTCAGGTTGAAGGGGTGCTCGCGCGCGCCCTGCCCCACCACCCTGCCAGGGCCGACAACGCCGCGCACGTGGCGAGCGCGCTGACCAGCGGCAGCGCCGTAGGCGCGTGCCACAGGCTGATTAAGATGCCGGCCAGCGCGCCCACGCCGAGCTGCAGCGTGCCCATCAGCGCCGACGCCGCCCCCAGGCGCGCGCCTTGCGCTTCGAGCGCCAGCGCCGTGGCGTTGGGGCTGATGAAGCCTAAGCCAA
>CAYXWB010000073.1:11626-18281 GCA_964468515.1 uncultured Bradymonadales bacterium
CCTTGCGCTTCGAGCGCCAGCGCCGTGGCGTTGGGGCTGATGAAGCCTAAGCCAAACAGCGTGACCATCAGGCACGCCACCAGCAGCCCCATGGTCAGCGCGCCAGACCACGTGAGCCCAAGCGCGATGAGCGCGGCGCACAGCACCAGCGCCTGAGCCCAGGCCAAGATCCGCGCGGGAGGCGCGCGACGCAAGAGCGCCGCGCTGACCTGAGCCCCCACGATGAGCGAGCCCGCGTTGGCCCCAAACAGCAGCCCGTACTGCGCGGGCGACAGGTGATAAATATCGAGGAACACGCGCGGGGAGCTGACAATATAAGAGAACAACGCGGCCGACGCGAAGCCGCTGGCGAGCGAGTAGGCCATGAAGCGCCGATGCATGAGCATCGCCCCATAAGCGCGGGCGATGCTGCCCGCGCTTATCAAGGTCACGCGCTCAGGATCGAGCGACTCGCGCATCAGCGCGAGCGCGGCCAAGAGCAGGCTGAGCGCCACCACGAGCAACAAGCCGAAGATCCCGCGCCACCCTGTCAGCCCCACCAGCTGGCCGCCAATCAGCGGCGCGAGCACGGGGGCGATGCCCATGACGAGCATCAGCAGCGACAGCGCGCGCGCCGCCCCCTGCGTGTCATAATGATCGCGCACCACCGCGCGTGGGATCACCACACCCGCCGCGCCGCCCATGGCCTGCACCACGCGCCCCATCGTGAGCGCCTCAATGGAGCCCGCCAGCGCGCAGCACGCGCTGCCGATCATGTACAAGACAAGCCCCGCCATTAAGGGGCGCCTGCGCCCGTAGCGATCGGCCAAGGGCCCATAGACCAGCTGGCTCAAGGACAACCCCAAGAGGTAGGCGGCGAGCGTACGCTCGACCTCCCCGTAGCTGACCTGGAGGCCTTGGGCGATGGCCTTAAAGGCGGGCAGGTACATGTCGATTGACAGCGGCCCGAGCGCCGTCAAGCAGCCCATCAGGACCAGCCATCCAGGCATCGAGCGCGGGGCAGCGGCGGCTTGAACGCGCATCACGACAGTGCTCACAAGGGGCGAGAGGCGGCGCGCTCAAGGAGGCGCGCTGGGGAGGGGGTTTAGCACACTGGGGCGGGGCGCGCGCGCGAAAGTGTGCAGGGGGGTGTTGACGGCGCACACAGTTTATGATTCCATGGATCTTGGAAATGACGAAGCGTATAGGACGCCCATGCACCCTCATGATGACGCTTGCACCACCCACGAGCACACCCCCCACAGCCACGATCTGCTGCCCGATGCGGCGCTCGTGGCGACCGCGAGGCGATTCGCGGCGCTGGGCGATCCGTCGCGGCTGCGGCTGGTGGAGCTGCTGTTGACGGGGCGCCACTGCGTCTCGGAGCTGGTGACGGAGAGCCAAGAGGCGATGTCCTCAATCTCCCAGCGGCTCAAGACTTTGCACGACGCGGGGCTGCTCAAGCGCACCCGCGAGGGCAAGCACATCTACTATGAGATCGCGGACGCCCCCACGCACAACCTGCTGCTCGCGCTGCTGGCGCATGACGCGCCAGTGACACAACCCTAACTCACGCGCTGACGAGGAGAGCCCCCATGTCGCATCACACCCACGACGATCACGACCATGTCCACGGCCCTGGCTGCGGTCACACCGCCATCAAGCACGACGGCCACGTCGACTACCTGCATGACGGCCACCTGCACCACGGCCACGAGGGCCACTACGACGAGCACGCCCTGAGCGTGACGGCGAACAACCCTGACACCTGCACGCCCGACCACACCTGCAGCGGTCACGATGAGGACCATGTCCACGGCCCAGGCTGTGGCCACGAGGCGGTGCCGCATGGCGATCACGTCGATTACTTGGTCGACGGCCACCTGCACCACCCCCACGGCGATCACTGCGACGATCATGGCCCTGTGAGCGTCGTGCAGCAGGGCTGAGATTGCCAGCAGGCTAAGGCGCGGTTATCCTGATGATAGGATGACAGATCTCGAGCGCGACGCTCATCCTTGGGCGTCGCGCCCGCGCGCTTTGAGGCCCCCATGCGATTGCGACTGCCCCTGCCCTGCCTGCTGCTGCTCACGCTCATCGGTTGCGCCAGCACCCCGGCTGACGACGCGCCGCCGCTCGCCGACCTCCCGCCCGACGCGCCAGCGCCCGACCTGGGCGAGGCGCCTGACCAGCCCGGTGAAGACGTCGCTGGCGACCTCACCGACGACGCGAGCGTTGAGGCCGACCAGTCAGCGGACGTGCCTGCGGATGTGCCGGGCGACACGCCCACGGATGCGCCAGCGGACGCGCCTGAGCCGCTGGAGATCACCTGGACGACGCCGACCTTTAACACAGGAGGCGTGGTCACCCAGTTCGCCGCCGATCTGCCATGCGGCCCTCACCCTGAGAACGCCTTTGACATCGCCGTGCCACAACGCGGCGCGCTCGCGCCGCTGGTGATCTTCATCCACGGTGGCGGCTTCGTGCAGGGGGACAAGTCCTCCTACTGGACCAACGCGGCGGCCGACGCTGGCGAGGTGGCCGCGCTGCTCGGGGCGGGCATCGCGGTCGCGAGCATCAACTATCGACTGCTCCAGCCCCGTGACCCTGATGGCGTCATCAAGCCGCTGCGCGACGCTGCGCGATGCGTGCAGTATCTGCGCTATCATGCGGCCACCTCGTTCAACGCAGATCCCACAAAGCTCGGCCTCATGGGCGGCTCCGCGGGCGCAGGCACCGCGCTGTGGTTGGCCTTTCACGACGACCTCGCCGACCCACAAGCCAGCGATCCTGTGGCCCGCGTCTCGACCGTCCCCACGGCCGTCGCCGTCACTGAGACGCAGGCGACCTATGATGTGCTGCGCTGGGAGCAGGACGTCTTCTCTGAGTACTTCCCTCCAGGTCAGCCAGGTTTCATCGAGGCGGCTGTCGCGCTGGGTCTAGAGCAGCGGCTGTTGAGCTTCTACGGCATCAACCAGCCCGCTCAGCTGATGTCGCCCGCCATCGTGCGATACCGCCAGGAGGTGGACATGCTGGGCCTGATGGACGCCGATGACATCGGCTTTTGGGTCGCCAACATTGGCCAGCGTGACGTGCCGCCGACCACCGTGGGCCTGCTGTATCACCACGGCTTCCACGCGCGCGCCTTGAGCCAGCGCGCGCAAGAGGTGGGGATCGAGGCTGAGGCGACGTGGGGCCATCGCGTGGCGCCTGCGCGCTCGCGCGCCCAGTACATCATCGACAAGCTCGTCCCCTGAGCGCTCACTGGGCGCGGGCACCACGGCGCCCGCGCCCACCCTCTGCGCTGCGCTGGCCACCGCCGCCGCGACGCGCGCCGCGCTGGCCTGTGAAGCGCGCGACCTCCTCGGCCCGATACTCTTGATAGCGCGCGAACTGCTCCTCATCCAAGAGCGCCTCCACCTCGCGGTCGGTCTGCGCACGCTGCGCCTCGGTCTGCTCACGCAGCTTGTCGGGGGCGACGCCCTCCTCAAAGGCCTGTGACCAGAGCGCGGCCACGCGATCGTGCTCATCGGAGAGCTGATCGGCCACAAGCTCCGCGCGCTGAGGCTCAATCCCCGCGCGCTGCGCGAACGCGGCGACGTCGCTGCGCATGCGCTTCTTCATCTGCTCAGCGCGCCGCGCGCGGCGCTCCTCGCGCTCAATGGCGAGCCCATCGCGCACCATGCCTTGCACCGCCTCGCGCACCTCGGGCTGCGCCTCCGGATCGAGCAGCACCTCCGCAGACAGGCGCGGCCCAAGCGCAGCTTGGGCCGCGTCCTGGCGAGGGGGCGCCTGCGGCGCCCCCTCGCCAGGACGCGCCGCAGGCGCGGGCGCGCTGGCGAGCGCGTCGCGCTCGCCATCAAGCTGGCGCACCCTGCGCTCCAGGGCGTCTACGCGCGCTTGCATGAGCGTGAGGGCTTCGCGCTGCTCGCTCAGCGCCTCTTGGGCGCTTGAGGCGTGATGTGCGCTCATCGCCCAAGCGACCCCCAAGCTCACCATCAGCGCCGCCAGCGCACCACACACAACGATCACTGTTGTTCTTCCCATCGCGCCGCTCCGCTCAAGCTCATCGACCGCTATCATCTCAACATCACGCTCATTTATAGCAGCTTCGCGACGCGCGGATACACAGCAACAAGCGCAAAAGCGCGGGCGCAGCGAACCGCCAGCTCGATCCCGATGGCAACGCCAATCGAGCCATCAGCGAGCTTTGGTTTGAGCAGCCATCCAAGCGCATGCATCTCAAGGGATTTGAATGGGTGACGGCGTATCGTGTGGAGCAAAGCCAGCGAGAGGCGCGCCTCTTCATCAGCGATGAAGGCCAGCGGCTGGACGAGATGAAGGTGCAGCAGAAGAAGGCGCAGGCGCAACAGCTCGAGCGTTATCACCGAGGGCTCAAGCAAGAGTGCCACATTGAGCGCTGTCAGGCGCGTCAGGCCAAGATATTATCTGTCTTATGCGATTAACCACGGCAGCTTTGACACCAGCACGTGGCGAGAGCTGTGGGCTGTCAGCGGCTTCATCGTCCTGGCCTCCATCATCCTCCATGGCATCGCCGCCTCCCTCATCATGCGCACTCTGCGTGGCGTTCACGAGGCTGCCGATGAAGCAGATGGCGAGGTTGAGCGCGCAGAGGGCGCGCTCAGACGCCTTGAGCGGCTCAGCGCGTCAGCGGCACGCCTGGCATGTCCGTGATGATGCGCTTGATCCCCGCGCCCGCGATGCTGTCCGGGGTCATGCGCATGGCGCCATCGCGCAGCCAGCGCAGCCCCCCATGCGCTAGCTGTCCCACCTGCCCGATGCGCCTGGACTGCGCCTGAATCCACAGCGCGCGTGGGCGCCGCCACGCCTCGTACTGAGCCAGCGCGTCATCGCCGCATCCGCGCTCAGCCAAGAGCGCGGCCAAGCAGGCCGCGTCTTCAATGGCGAGCCCCGCGCCTTGGCCCATGTTGGGCGTCACCGCGTGCGCTGCGTCACCGATGAGCACGCGATGCGGCGACCACCAGCGCGGCGCGACCCCGTCCTTGAGGTCATCGTGTCGCAGCTGCGCAAGATCGCTCACCTTCGCCAGCAGCGCCTGGGCCATCGCCGGGAACTCTGCCCACTCGGCGCGAAAGCTCGCGAGATCGTCAAAGGGTGCGGGCGCGCGCGGCGGCGCGTTGCGCGTCAAGAACACATAGGTCTGCTCATCACCGATCGGCACCGCGCCCATGCGACGCCCTTGGCCCCAGCACTCCACCGCGCCGCCCTCGTGATGGCCCGGCACCACCACACGCCAGCACGTGTAGCCCGCATACCGCAACGCGAAGCCTGGGTTGAGCGCGTCCCGAAGCTTCGAATACGCGCCGCTCGCGTCCACCACCAGCGCGTAGTGCCCGCGCGTGCCATCGCTGAAGCTGACCTCCACGCCGCCCTCGACGTCTTCAAGCCGCGTCGCCGTGACGCCCCAGCGCGGCGCCATGGGCAGCGCGTCCAACAAGAGCGTCTGGAGCGTGGCGCGGTGGAGCCCCATCCCAGGATAGCGATAGCCCGCGATCTTATAGGAGGAGGTGGACAGCGTGACGCCGCTCGCGGTGAGCAAGCGCACCGTCTCGATCGGCGCAGACCGCGCGGCCACCGCCTCGTCGAGCCCGATCGGCCCGAGCGCGGCCATCACGTTTGGCCCGAGCATCACGCCCGCGCCTGCGACCTCCATGGCCGGGCGACGCTCGATCAGCTCAAAGGGCACGCCGTATTTGCCCAGCGCCACGCCCAAGGTCGCGCCCGCGATGCCGGCGCCGATGATGAGGATCGTCATGAGGATGCTCCGATGCCGCGCTGTAACAGCGCGAGCTGCGCGCGCAGCGAGGCGCTGGCCGCTTGGGGGGAGGCGCTGCTCAGCGGCGACACCATCGCCATCAGCGCCCCGTAGTAGAGGGTGAAGAGCAGCTGCGCGAGCTGCATCGGCGGCACGTCCGCCACGAGCCGCTGCGCGCCTTGCGCCCGCACGATCACCACGCACAGCGCGTCCAGCAGCCGCATCAGGTCAGCCCGGTGCGCCACCATCGCCTCGCCCTGCAGCGTCGGCAGCGCGCTGATGACCACCCGCGCGAGGCTCGGCTGCGTCGCGTAGTGCATGATCAATGGCTCAAACAGCGCCATCACCTCGTCGACAAGCTCGCCGCAAGGTGAGCGCACAGACGCGATCGCGCCCTCTACCACCGGCATCGTGTCGCGACGCCACACCGCCTGCAGCAGCGCCTGCTTGTCGCCGCCGCGCAGCATCACCGTGCCCACGCCTACATCGGCAGCCTCGGCGATGTCACGGATGGTCGTGGCCTCGTAGCCGCGCGCCTCAAACAGCGCGCGCGCCGCGTCGAGGATGCGGCTGGTGGTCTGCTGGGATTTGCGTGTGCTCCTCTTCATGAACACATTCATAAGTGAACACGTTCACAAAATCAAGCGCCCTCAGCGCGCCCTCCCGCCAAGCGACCAAGCGACCAAGCGCAGGCTGCAAGTGACCGCTCACTTGGACCATCCCCGCATAAAATCAAAGCCATCGACGCGCCGTGTGGGAGGTCGTGTGTGAGCGATGCGGCGCATCATCCGCGCCGCATCGCTCACAAGTGGGGGAGCACAAGCGAGCCTGGTGGCCTGACTTGTGCCGATCGAAGCGCCAACGCGCGCAGGGCGCGGG
>CAYXWB010000074.1:0-18183 GCA_964468515.1 uncultured Bradymonadales bacterium
GCGAGACGGCGTAGTTCATGACCGTGTGCGAGGGGGCCTCGACCACGCGCCCCTCCTTGAGCAGCGCGTCGAGCGCGTCTGCGACGGCCTCGGGGGCCTCATCGGGCATGGCCTGCTGCATGCGCGCGAGGCTCAAGGGCTCAGCCCAGATCATGAACTCAAGGCGGCGCGCGAGGCCGTGGCGATCGGCCTCAAAGAAGCTGTCTTTGAGGGCGCGCGACAGCTGCGCGGCCTTGCGCATGCTGATCTCAAGCTGGGCGCTGATCTCGCGCATCTTGAGGCCTTGGCGGCGCAGCTCGTGAAAGTAGCCAAGCTCGGACCACTGCCCCAGCGCGCGCAGCGGCACGCCCGCGCGCGTGGCCAAGCGCACCGCAGGGCGCAGCATCGCATAGAGCACGCGCAGCTCCATCTCAGCCCGTGTGAGGTCTTCAGCCATTCATCGCTCCTCGCCGCACACGTCACCATGACGTGCGCTGGCCTGGGTTCATTGGCTCGACACGCCAATATTTATGCATTTTTTCGCATAAAAAATCAAGCGAGGGGTGATTTTTTGTCTCAGCGCGGCCTGCCATGCGGCGCGCGTACAGTTGGCGGCGATCGCGGGTGAGGCTGGCGTCTGGGCGCGGGTCATGGTTTGATGGTGGCGTGAGATGAGCATCATGTGCAGCCCAGGAGCGAGCGATGAGCGATGAGCGCGACGCGGAGCTGGCTGCGCTGCCCGCGTATCCGGCGTCGCAGCGCGAGTATGAGCTGTGGCAGCGCTGGGCGCTGGCGCAGTATGAGCTGAAGCGCGCGCCCACCTTGCTGGAGGAGGCGCTCGACGGGCTAGACGTGGAGCTGCGCGCGCGCCACCTGGTGAGCTGGCGCGCGCTCTTGGGGCACTGGGCCAAGGGGCGCTCGGTGTCCCCCGATGACGCGCCGCTGTCGGCGCATCACTTCTTGGCGTTTGCGGACACGGCCTCACCTGCGGCCACGCGCGCGGCGCGGCTGCTGACCCGAGCGAGCCTGCTTGAGGGCGCCACCAGCGCCGACGTGCTGTTCTTGTGCGCGGCCTTCGCCTGGCCGCTGCGCGACGTGGACCCCGAGCTGTCGGTGCAGTGCTGGCACTACCTCATCCACGCGCCCTGGCAGACCGACCCGCTGATCCTCAAGGACACGCTCATGGCCGCCGAGCGCCACTTGGCGCTTGGCGATGGGCGCGAGCTGATGACGCTCGTGCACGCGCGCTTGCGCGCGGGCAAGCGCGCGAGCGCGCGCCGCTGGCTGGAGGCGGTGGCGCTGCTGCAAGCCCGGCGCGATCACATCGACCAGATCACGAGCTACCGCGACTTCGCCCCGGTGCCTGTCATCGCGCAGGCCCATGAGGCGCTGATCCTGCTGGCGAGGCTCTATGAGGAGGACGGCGAGGATCAGGTCTATGCGCGCGAGATCATGAAGCGGGCGGCGGAGCTGACGCGCTCGATGGCGCTGGTGGAGGTGATCGAGCAGCGGGTGTGGGATCTGCCGCTGGATGAGGCGTATCAGTGGAGCGAGCAGGTGGGCCACCCGCGCCAGCTCGACGACGCCATCGCGCGCGCCCTCGAGCAGCGCCAGCCCCACCACGCGCGCAGGCTCGCCGAGGCAGTGATTATCCGCAAATTCAACAGGTTATGGTATGGGGCGGCTGCTGAGAACTTGCCCTCGGCGCTTGAGAAGTTCTCGCGCCAGCTCAAGGGGGGCCAGCACGGTGACCCGGTGGGCCGACGCGCCGCCGAGCACTTGGCCGTGCTCTACACGCGCACTTGGTACATCACGCAGCCCGCGCGCCAGTTCGTGCATGACGTGGCGGGGGCGATCGGGTTTACAGGGCGCGGCGCGCAGCTTGAGGCCGTGCGCGGGGAGCTGGAGCTGTTCTTCAATCATTCGGACCCCTATCACCTGATGCGCGCGCAGTCAGCGCAGCTGACGCGCGCGCAGAGCGCGATGAGCGCCGATGAGCACGAGGCCAATGACGAGGTCGAGCGCTGGTTCTCCGCGCATCATCGCGGCGACCCCACGGCGACGCTCGATCGGCTGGCGCGCTTGATCCAGGCGCCCTTGCGCGAGGTCGCAGCCCTGGGACGCGCGCTGCCCGGGGTGGAGGGCGCGATCGCGAGCGCGTTGCAGACGATGGTCGAGTATGGGCCGCAGCTGACGGGCGATCTGACGCCGATCGCGCAGCACGCCGCGCGCTTGCGCGCGCAGCACGGCTACGGCATGCGGCTGATGCGCTACGCCGAGGAGGTCACGCGCCCGGCGGCGCTGGGGGCGGCCTCGCTCGCGGGCCTGTCGAGCTTCTTGCCGCCGGGGCTGAGCTTGGCCGCGATGGGGATGGATCTTGGCGCGACGCTGCTCTTGGCCGCGCGCGCGATCGCGCGCGTGGCGGTGATCTATGGGCGCGATCTGTTCGCCCCAGGCGGCCTGAGCTTCGCCTTTGACGCCCTCACGGTGGGCCTCTCCAGCGACCAAGACGAGGGGATGGTGGCTTACATGGCGCGCCCCCACGAGGAGGCGCTCAACTCGCTGACCTTGGGGGGCGTGGCCTATGGCACGAGCCGCTTGGTCGAGCGGCTGTGGCTGTCAAGCGGCGCCACACCTGCGGGGCTGTCACAGCAGGCGATCCGTCACACCGCGCGCGTGGTGGGGCTGTCGCTTGGCGATCGCGCGGTGGCGCGCGTGGTGCCTGTGGTCGGGGCGCTCATCGCGGGGGTGAGCACCTACGCGTTCATGCGCGCCATCAGCGACGCGGCCATTCACATCGCCGCCCGTGAGGCGCTGCTGCGGCGCGTGATGGCCTATGAGCAGGGGGTGTGAGCGTGAGCCTCGATGATCTGCACCTGAGCGCGGCGTGGCGCTGGTATGACGCCCCCCCCACCCAGTGCCCGCGCTGCGAGGCGCGGCTGGTGCCGTATGTGCCCCACTGCTTGAGCTGTCATGCGCCGATCGAGGCGCAGATGGAGGAGCTGCGCTGGCAGCCGCGCGACCTCGCCAAGCGCCCGGGCACCACGCGCATCGCGCACTTGAGCGATCTGCACATCGGCTACCCGCGCGCTACTGGGCCAAAGCCCATGACGCTGTTTCGGCTGTGGCTTGCGAGATTGGCCAAGATCGAGGTCGATCTGCTGATCATCTCCGGCGATCTGGTCGAGCGCCCCGGCGATCGCTTCGGGCTGGAGCAGGCGCGCGCCGCGCTGGATGCCTGCGGCATGCCCTGGCTGGTGGTGCCAGGCAATCACGATCTCAAGCGGCCCGGCCACTTTGACGTCTTCAATGAGATCTTTGGCCTGTACCCGCGCGTGGAGACGCGCGCGGGCGTCGACCTCATCTTGCTCGACTCGATGGCCGGCCTGCCGCTGGAGGAGCGCGAGGTGGCGGAGCGGCTGTACGGCGACTATGTGTGCTACACCGAGGGGCGCATCGGCCAAGCGCAGCTCGACGCGGTGGACGCGCTCCTGCCCCAAGACAGCGATCGGCCCAGGCACCTCATCTTGCACCACCACATCGCGCGTCAGCACGCAGACCTGATGCCCCACACGCCGCGCCAAGCGGGCATCACCGAAGACGTCTTGGGCACGATGCGCGCGCTCATGGACGTGGACGCCCTGATGAGCTGGGCGCGCGCCCGCCACGTGCGCGTAATCTACCACGGCCACAAGCACCTGTTTCAGCAGCCGGGCATGCGCCCAGGCGCCGTGCTGGTGCTGCAAGGCGGCAGCTCGACCCTGCGCCCAGGCCACCAGCACGCGCGCTTGCTCGATCTGAGCCTCGACACGGGCGCGCACCTGCTGTTTAACCTCACGCTGCGCGTCTAACGCGCCCAACCCTTCGCTGAGCTGACTCTTCAGGAGCCACGAGACAAACCATGGCACGCAAGCTGGACCAACTGCTCGTCATTGACCTAGAGGCGACCTGCTGGGAGGGCTCGACGCCGCCCGATCAGGTCCATGAGATCATTGAGATCGGCATCTGTCCGCTGGACACGCGCACTGGCGAGGTAGGCCCCAGGCGCAGCGTGCTGGTGCGCCCCGAGCTGAGCGCCATCAGCCCTTTCTGCACCGCGCTGACCTCCATCACCCCGGCGATGGTCGAGGCCGAGGGCGTCACGCTCCAGCAGGCGCTCACGATCCTCAAGAAAGAGTACGAGGCGCCGCGCAGGCTTTGGGCCAGCTGGGGTGATTATGACCGGCGCCAGCTCGATCGAGAATGTCGCGAGAAGGGTCTTGGTTATCCTATGGGGCCGACGCACCTCAACGTCAAGCCGCTGTTCTCTTTGGCGCACGGCCTGGAGCGCGAGGTCGGTATGGCCGCTGCCCTTGAGGTCGCGGGGCTGGCGCTTGATGGCACCCACCATCGCGGCGCCGATGACGCCTACAACATCGCCTGTCTGCTACGCCACCTGCTGACGCGGCTGCGTCAGCCGCTCACGTGATCCTCGCCGCGAGCGCGCCCCGTGCCGCTTGCCGCGCGCGCGCAGCGCGCGTAGAGTGTGCCCTCAGCGCAAGGAGTTGACCGCCATGACCGCGACATCTGAAGAACAAGAGCTGCAAGCGCTGCGCGAGATGATCCGCGCCACGGGCTTGCGCTCCACCAGCGCGCGGCTGGAGGTCCTCAAGCGTTTGCGCGACAGCGCAAACGCGATGAGCCACGCCGAGCTGGCGGATGAGCTGGTGCCGCGCGGCTTCGATCAAGCCACCGTCTACCGCAACCTCACCGACCTCACCGAGGTTGGCCTGTTGTCGCGCATTGATCTTGGCGATCATGTCTGGCGCTTTGAGTACCACGCGCCTCACGCCTCTCATGAGCGCGAACACCCCCACTTTGTCTGCACAGACTGCGGCGGCGTCTCCTGCTTGGAGGGTGTCTCCGTCAACGTGGCGGGCGACTCGGGCCGCAGCATCCGCGAGATCTCGCAGATCCTCTTGCGCGGCCGCTGCGAGGAGTGTGTCCTGGCGGAGCCCGCCCCCTCGCCCTGACCCCCACACCCTTAAGCGCTGAGGAGTGACCATGACTGAGCGCGCCTTGCGACGCGTCTGCGTGTATTGTGGCTCCAGCCCCGGCCTCGATCCTGCCTACCTCGCGTGCGCGCGCGCCACGGGCGCGCTGCTGGCAGCGCGCCAGATCGGCCTCGTGTACGGCGGCGGCCGCGTCGGGCTGATGGGCGCGGTGGCCGACGCCACGCTGGCTGCGGGCGGCGAGGTGATCGGGGTGGTGCCTCAGGCCCTGTCGCGCAAGGAGCTGGCGCATGCGGAGCTGACCGCGCTGCACGTCGTCGAGGACATGCACACCCGCAAGGCCATGATGGCGAGCTTGAGCGACGGGTTCATCGCCCTGCCCGGCGGCCTGGGCACCTTCGATGAGCTGTTTGAGATGTGGACCTGGGCACAGCTGGGCTTTCACAATAAGCCCATCGGCCTGCTCAACGTGCTCGGCTTTTACAGCCCCCTTCGCGCGTTTGTGAGCCACGCCAGCGCCCAAGGCTTCTTGCAAGCCCAGCACCTCGACCTGCTCCAGTTGGAGGACACCCCCGAGGCCTTGATCGACGCCATGGCCAGCTACAACCCCACCTACCAAGCCAAGTGGGCGGAGCTTGACGCCGTCACGGTGAAGCCCTGAGCGCCTGCGAAGACGAGCCAGGGGCCAGGAGCACGCCCGCGTGCTCCTGGCCCCTCGTTCGTCTCTTAAGACCGTTTTATTTCCACATCAATGGAAATAAAACGGTCTTATTTATCAGCATCTGCTAAAATTTCAGCCTCTAGCTGATCGAGCACCTGCGCCGCGTTGTCATCGTTGATCTCCGCCTTGGCGGTCGCCTGCGCGTCGGCCTTGATCTGCTCGCGCTCCACCTCGGGCAGCTCAAGCGCGCCAGGGATCGCCAGCTCAGCCTCGACCACCTCAGGCGCCTGTTCAAGAGGCGCTGGCGCGGTGGTCACCGCATCAGGTCCTTGAGGCGCCTTGCCCTCACAAGCGGTCAGCCCCATCAGCGACCCTAGACCCAGCGCGAGCGCGCGCAGCTCCCATCGTGCCATCATCACTCAAACTCCCGGTCAAGCGCACGCGCGCTTAAGCGCGCGGCGCTGTCATGAGCAGCCAGCCCAGCGCTCACCCTGGCGCCCCCAAGCGCCCAGGTCAAGCCTCAGCGGCGGCGTCAAGCCGCATGGGCAGCTCCATGCGGAAGGTGGTCCCGCGCCCCACCTCGCTCTCCACGCTCACCTCGCCGCCCATCATGGCGCTGAAGTGACGGGTGATGGTCAGGCCCAAGCCTGTGCCGCCGTGCTGACGTGTGAGCGGATCATCAACCTGCTCGAACGCTTCAAACAGCGCGGCGCGCTGCGCCTCAGCGATGCCGGGGCCTGTGTCCTCTACCTCAAACCTCACCCAAGGCGCGCCCTCACCCTCGATCGCGCGCACGCGCAAGATCACATGGCCGCGCGCTGTGAACTTGATGGCGTTGCCTACCAAGTTGAGCAAGCACTGCTGGAGCTTGATGCGATCGGTGAACAGCGTCAGCGGCTCGGGCGCGTCAACGCGCAGCTCAAGCCCCTTGCGGGCGGCCAGACCGCTGGCCGTCTGTGTGATCGTCTGCAAGACGCGCGACAGCTCAAACGCCTCCGGCAGCAGCTGCTCCTTGCCCGCCTCAATCTTGGACAGATCCAACACATCGTTGATCAGCCCGAGCAGGTGATAGGCGGCGTCCCAGGTGCGCGTCATGTCTTCGATGAGCACGGCGCCATCAGCGCCGCCCTCCTCGACCTCCTCGCGCATCAGCTCCACGTAGCCGATGATGGCGTTTAAGGGCGTGCGCAGCTCATGCGACATGCTGGCCACGAACGCGCTCTTGGCGCGGCTGGCCTCCATGGCCTGATTGCGCGCGTGCTCAAGCTCCAGGTTGAGCGCGATCTGGCGATCGCGATCGGCGCCGAGCGCGCCGAGCGCCAGCGCCAGATCATTGCCAATGCGCGCGCACATCCACGCGCCTGCGATGATGATCCCACCCACAAACAGCGCCTCGCTCAGGTGCTGCGCCAGCGAACTCCCCGCCAGGATCTCAGGGTTCAGATGCGCCTGCCCCCCCATCGTGATGAGGTGAGTGAGCGCGGCCGCGCTGCCCCACACCCAGGGGTTCGCGCGCTCGCTCAGCGCCACGCCCGCCAGCGCGGTGAGGCCCAGCGCGGGGCCAGAGTAGACGAGCGCGCCATGCGCGGTGCCTGTCAGGCCAAGCGCGACCAAGAACACGAGCGCGCCGCCTGCGGTGAGCGTCGCCGCCAGCTGCACCTGCGCCCGGCGCGTGGCGAGCCACGCCCCGGCGAGCGCCAGCAGATAGATCACATCGGCGCCCATCTGCAGCGCGAACAGCTCTCGGCTCAAGATGAGCCTCGAGTGGGGCGCGTTGAGCACAAGCCCGCTCAACACCAGCGCGCTCGCCAGCGGGATGATCACGCGCAGCCGCAGCAACCTCGCGCGCTTGAGCGCGCTGGCCACCTCCTCCTGGTGCATCAACCCCTCCACGCTCACAACGCCACGAGCGCCACCAGGCGCGCCTTCGCGCGCTGATGGCGCGCCTGCTCGCGCTTGCGCAGCGCGATGATGCGCGCCAGCGTCGGCGCGTCCTCGCGCGCCGTCGCAAGCGCTGACAGCCGATCCAAGCTCGCCATACGCCACGCCGTCTTGCGCAGCTCCAGCTGCCACGCGCGACGCAGATCGAGCGGCTGCGCGCGCTGGCGCGCGACCTCACGCGTCAGCTGATGGCCTGTAGGCAGCGTCACTGGCGCGCGCTCAATGCGCGGCCGCTGCTGAGCGCGCGCCTGCGGCGCTGCCACCAGCAGCGCGCTCAGCGTCAGGAGGAGCAAGGAGGTTCGCAGCGGGCTCATCAGGTGGTCCTCATCGTCATCAAACAAACCCTTGACGCCCCCACCATAGCGCGCCCTCACCCCAAAACACAACGCGCGTCCTCGCCGCCTCGCTCACCTGCCCCCACGCCCCCCGCTGCGCCGACGCGGCGCCACCACCTGCGCTGGCGAATCATCCTCGCCGCTCACCAAAAATGTCTTCAATAACGCATATTTAAATGCTCCTGTGTACGCCTTGTAGTACGCCTTATCGCCCACATCGACCCCCTGCCCCACCCAGGTCGTCGTCATCTGATCGCCGCTGGCGCCATCGATAAAGGTCATGTCCAGCGTGATGGTCGCCAGATACTGCATCCGCCCCCGATGATCCTTTGAGGGCGTCAGCTCATGCGCCCGGATGCTCGGCAAGATCGCCACCCCCTGCTGCGCTAGCTTGTCGCGCAAGCTGTCCACCAGGTCGCTCTCCATGATGTAATCATACCCATGAAAGTCATTGCGCCCGTTCTTTGGCACATGCCTCACCTGCGACATCACCCGCGCCAGCTTCAACGCCAAGGGGCGTCCCGTGAACCTCACCGGCTGCGGACGCAGCGGGATCGGCGCAACCTGCGCCGCCTCACCACCCTCCTGCTCATCTGGCGAGCGCTCACCCTCAGGCTGCATCACCACCTCAGCCTCGGCGCCGCTGTCTTCTCGCTCAGGGGCGCCCTTCTTGCGTCGTGTCGTCATCCTGTCTCCTCCAAGCCTTGCGCGCCTCGCATCGACAGCCACAAGAAATGTGGCGCCTCATGCCCGCAGCGCGCGCACGCGCGGCTGTCACCGAGGCGCTCCTGCGGGCGCGCATGTTCCTCCTGACCGCAACGCCCACAGACCAGCGCGATCACTCGCCCCTCACCATGGCACGTCACACAGGCCACCAGCCGCTCACGCTCCTCCTCACACCCCGGCGTCCAGACGATCTCAAGCTGCGCGCCCTCGCCATCGCACGAGGGGCATGGGGTGGGCGCGCTGTAGTTGGCGAGCAGGGCGTGGGTGTGGCGCATGGGCGACCTCCTCAGGCGGCTTGACCGCGCCGCCTGTTACCCCTTCATCTTACGCACCTCGCCATCACTTACACCCCCATCAACTATCGCATCGCGATCAAAAATTACCCACTTCACTGAACCAATGATCACACCCCCCAAGCGCGCCCTCACTGCGCCACGCGGGCGCCACCTGCAAACAGACAGCTTGATTGGACGATCCCCGCTTAAAATCAGCATGAGCCAGGCACCGCGCCAGAGGTTGTGTGTGAGCGGTCGTCACAGCCAGAGCGCCGCATCGCTCAAATGAGACCTGTCAAAAGTGCGCTTGGTGGCCTGACTAAGGCCAATCGAAGCGCCCTCGTCAGCGGTGCCTAGCGCGCGCTCCCTTTAGGGTGCGCCGCATCGCTCAAGTTAGGCCTGAGCGCGCGTCACGTCGCGTCAGCGCGCGCCAGGGTGCGCGCTCAGAGGATCAAGGTGAGACGGGCGCGCCCGCGCGCAGCGCGGCGATCGCCTCGTCCAGACCCTCCAACGTGAGCCCGTACATGGGGAACACTTGGCGAATGCGCGCGGTCGTGTATGTGCTCGTCCAGTAGCGCGGCGGATCGGGGTTGAGCCACACCGCGCGCGGCACCTGCGCCTTGATCCGCTGCAGCCACGTCAGCCCCGCCTCTTGGTTAAACGTGTAGAGGTCGATGGCGCCCCCTGGCGACATCAGCTCCGTGGGCGCCATGGCCGCGTCGCCCACGATGATGCAGCGCCACGAGTCGTCGAGCTGGCGCAGCAGCGCTTGCGTCGGCACCGCCTGACGGCGGCTCATGTCGGTGTAGACCTCATGGTAGACGCAGTTGTGAAAGTAGTAGCTCTCAAAGCGCTTGAAGTGCGAGGCCTGATGCGCCGCCGAGAACAGCTGCGAGCAGACGCGCGCATAGGCCGTCATGGACCCGCCCACGTCCATGAGCAGCAGCAGCTTGACGCGGTTGTGACGCGGCGCTCGCCAGCGCAGCTCCAGATCGCCGAAGCTGCGCGCGGTGGCGTCGACCGTGGCGTCAAGGTCAAGCTCCTCCTCTGCCCCCTCGCGGGTGAGCACGCGCAGCTTGCGCAGCGCGACGCCGATCTGGCGCACATCCAGCACCAGGTCCTTGCGCAAGTTCTGAAACCTGCGCTCGGTCGCGATCTGCACCGCGCTGCGGTTCTTGCCCTCACCGCCCACGCGCACGCCCGCCGCGTGCTGGCCGCTGTGCCCGAAGGGGCTCGTGCCGCCCGTGCCCACCCAGCGCGAGCCGCCATCATGGCGCTCCTGCTGCTCGCGCAGCCGCTCATCAAGCGTGCGACGCAGCTCCTCCAGATCGATCGCCTCCAGCATCGCGCGCTCCACCGCATCGAGCGGGCGCAGCGCGCGAGGATCCTCAAGCCAGCTCAGCAGCTCATCCGTGAGCTGAGGCAAGCGCGTGAGGTCAAAGGGTGAGTCCTTGAAGAACTCCGCGAAGGCCTGATCATAAAGATCAAGATGCTCCGCACGCTTGACCAGCAGCGCCCGCGCCACCGTGTAGAGCTGATCCAGGCGCTCCCCTACGAGCCCGCGCTGCAGCGCCTCCAAGAGCGCCAGCAGCTCAATGGTGCCCACAGGCAGGCCGCGGCGACGCAGGTGCAACAAGAAAGAGACGAACATCTGCTCTGCTCCGACGCGCCAGCCCGCAGCCTCGCGCGATCAATCCAAAAGAGGTGATGAAGCGGCCCGCTCAGTCAACGCGCGTGATGGCCAAGCGCTCCAGCGCCAGGCGCTGGCCGCGCAGTGAGAGCTCCCAGCGCAGCGGGTGCGCGCGCAGCGGCGCCTGTGAGATCTCCTCCACGGGCACACCCTCCAAGCTCACGAGCAGGCCGCGCGCCTCAAGCGCCGCGCCGCGCGCCTCAACGCCCACGCGCCCAAGCCCCATCGGCCACACGATCGCGTCGGGGCGCAGCTGCGCTTGGCCAAGGCCAAGCCTTCGCCCCTCACGATCAAACGCCTCGACCCACAGCGTCGCCTCATCGGGCAGCTGCATCGACGCCACCAGCGCGCCAGCGCCAGCCTCATCGCGGCTCACCGTGGCGACGATCTCATCCCCCACGCGCAGGCTCACGAGCCAGACCTCGCGCGGCGCCACCACCTGCACCTGCCACGCGCCCTGCCCCTCAGGCGCCAGCGACGCGCTCAGGTCGAGGTCATCCAGGGAGTCTGCGTCTGGCCTGCGCTGATGCAGCGCGCTCATCGCGCACATCGCGCCCAAGCGAAAGCCCCCCGAGGGCGACCGCGTCAGGCGCGCCTCCGTCTGCGGGCCATAGACGCCATCCTCCGCGATCAGATCAGCAGGGTTGTTGCGATTCCACAGCCGCTGAAACGCGCGCACTGACACCGCGCGCACGTCTTGCCCGCTTGAGGTGTAGTCGAAGTGCACCACGTCATTGCTGCCAAGCCAGCGCCACCCGTCCGACTCCAGGCGCGCGCGCCACCCTGAATAATCTGGCGTATCCAGCGCCAAGCCGCCGTTGTGGTTGCTGCGCCCTGGCGCCGCCGCCAAGCCGATGCTGCATCGGCCAAGCTGATACCACCGATATAAGAGGTACTGCTGCGGGATGGTGCGCAGCGCGGAGCTGATGGTCATCATGGCCTGCCCCGCCACCACGCGCCGCAAGGCTTGGGCGGCGGGCGCCTGAAAGTAGGGGAACACGGCGCTGTAGAAGCTCAGCTCAGGCGCCGACGCGACGCTCTCCATCAGCCCTGGCTGCAGGCAGTTGATCTCCTCAATGAGCTGCAACGACAGCCCCTTGACCGACTCCGTGGTGCAGCTGGCCGTGACCTGAGCTGACACGAGCGGGGTGCTCATCCAAGGCGGCCCCTCATCAACGGGCATGTCGTCTGGCATGTCCGCGCCCATCTCCTCGACGGGATCGGGCAGATCCTGGGGCACATCGGGCAGCTCGGGCGGCGAGTCTGAGGGGTGCATCTGCTCGGGCACGTCAGGGGGGGGCGCGGGCAGGTCAGCGGGCGAGTCCTGCGCCATATCAGCGAGCGAGCCCTCCAGCTCAGGCGCTGGCCCCAGCATGATCCCCTCACCACAGCCCACCCCAGCGAGCGACGCGATGAGCGCGCACCCCAGACCCCATCGACGCATCGTACGCACCTGTGACTTGCCCATCACCCGCGCCCGAGCGCGCGCAGATCGGCCTCTTTTTTGATCAGCACGCCCACCAGCGGCAGCTCGCCCTCCAGCGCTTCGGGGCTCATCCCCGCGCGCAACAAGGCGCCGATCCAGTCGAGCAGCTCGCTCGTGGAGGGCTTCTTGCGCAGCGCGTCTTGGCGACGCAGCCAATAAAAGCGCGCCATGATGCGCGACAGCAAGGTCTGCTCCAGATCGGGGAAGTGGACGGCCACGATCTCGCGCAGCTGCGCCTCCTCGGGGAAGGCGATGTAGTGGAACACGCAGCGACGCAAGAACGCGTCGGGCAGCTCCTTCTCCGCGTTGGAGGTGATGATCACGATCGGGCGCTCCTTGGCCACGACCTCCTCACCCGTCTCCGAGATCACAAACCGCATGGCGTCTAGCTCATGCAGCAGATCGTTGGGGAACTCCAGATCGGCCTTGTCGATCTCATCAATGAGCACGACCGCGCGCGTTGGCGAGGCGAAGGCGCGCCCCAGCGGCCCGAGCTTGATGTAGCGGCTCAGATCGTCCACCTCACCATCGCCGAAGCGGCTGTCGTGGAGGCGCTGCACCGTGTCGTAGGTGTAGAGGCCTTCCTGGGCGCGGGTGGTGGACTTGACATGCCAGGTGAGCATGGGCAGGCCCAGGCGCGCGGCCACGGCGCTGGCCAGCATGGTCTTGCCCGTGCCTGGCTCACCGCGCACCAGCAGCGGCCTTGACAGCGCCACGGCCACGTCAACGATCTGGGCCAGCTCGGGGCTGACAATATAAGACCCCGTGCTCGCGAATGGGGACGACCCCTCGGTCTGCATCACAACGCTCCTTTAGCGATAACAGCGCGCATCAAGCAGCGCGCGCTTTGCGCCTCAGCATACGCCACTTGCGACCTCACGCCAAACATCTCCACGCGCTCGCCAGCCGCGCTCATAGGGTGACATGGGATTGACAGGGCCTCAGGAGATCGTAATAAAGAGGGGCTTAAGCGCTCTTGGGGTGATGCCAAGCGGTCACCCTCCCGCCCTGAAAGAGGAATCTCATCCATGCTCAACGCACGACGCTACATCGCACTCGCCCTCACCGCCTCGCTCTTGGCCCCGATGATGACAGGCTGCGCATCACAGACCATGATCCAGAGCATGCCCCCTGGCGCGAAGCTCAGCATTGATGGGGCGCCCGTCGGTGAGACGCCTTACTCCTTCGCTGAGCCTCAGGTCTGGCTGTGGACCAAGCACTCGCTGGTGCTTGAGAAGCGCGGCTACGCCACCACGCCCGCTTATCTGGAGGCGACTATCTCAGTCCCCCACTTGCTCGTCGGCCTCATCTTCCCCTGCATCTTTCCTGTGGCGCTGGTAGGCCGCTATGAGCCGACCTACGTCTACACGCTGTTCAAGAGCTCGCGCGCCGAGCGCGACGTGCTGAAGCTGTGGTTGCCCGAGGCTCAGCAGCTCACGGCTGAGGCGGTCAACGTCACCTTCGAGTGAGACGCGACCTGCGCACGCTCCAGCCGACGGGGCGCTAGCGCCCCGTCGGCTGGAGCGTGCGCGCGTGCAAGACGCCGTCTTGGAGGATGTAACCCATGATGGTGTTCAGCTTCACGGAGAAGAACACATCGAGCAGGTGTGCGCCCGCGATGCGGTCCATCGTCAGCAGGTTCATGCCGTTGATGACCTGATACAGCCCGAGCGACTGATCGTCGAACAGGACGCACAGCAGGTAGCCGTCTTCGGAGAAGGCGAGCCTTCGAGGCACGTCGGGCAGCTTAAACGACAGGCGCGCTTGCTTGGGCTCAGCGACGCGGGCGATGTCGACGGTGCGATCCTCGCGCCCGATCGCGAACAGGTCTTGCTTGGGGCTGAGCTTGATGCAGGTGGCGGGCGCGCCTTGGCGCAGGCGCACCCAGTCGCGCTCGTCCTTGGCCGCCGCGCTCATGTAGAGGCGCCCTGAGGCCATCACCGCGAGCATGAGGCGCGCGTCTGGGGACAGATCGACGCCCGTGACCGCGTCGGAGAAGACGGACTGGAACAGCACATGATGCTGGCCTGTGGCCAGATCGAGCCTGCCGATGGCGCCATCCTCACGCCCGAGCAGCAGCGCGTTGAGCCCCAGCGCGGCCACGCTGACGGGCGGCGCGGACGGGAAGGAGAAGCTGCGCCCGATGGGCCCTTCGGTGAGGGTGTGCAGGCGCACGCGGGCGTCTTGGACAAACGCTAAGCGCAGCTCGGGCGTGCCCGAGAAGGCGCCCGGCTTGACGCCCTGCTCCAAGACGATCTCGGAGAGGCCCGGGGTGCCCGGGCGCGTGGGCTCGCTCAGCTCGCTCTTGCGCGTCAGCTCGGCGCTGCTGGTGAGCGCCGAGCTCTGGCGCAGCTCGCGCGGCGCGCGCAGCCGCGCCGAGCTTGGCTGCTGTGTGCCCAGCGCGGGGTCCGTGCGAAAGGGGCGAAACGCCGCGCTGCTGGGCGCATCGGGTGCCGTGTGACTCATGTCATCGCGGCGCGCGGGGCCACCAAGCGCCGTGCTGCCCGAGGGCTCGCGCGCCCACGCCTGGAACACGCCCGAGCGCCCCTCCTGCATCGCCAGCTGATCGAGCTGCTTGATCACCTCAGCCAAGGACTGAGGCCGATCGGCAGGATCTTTGGAGAGCATCTGCTGGACCAGCGACTCCAGCTCATCAGGGATCGCCACATCGCGTCGATAATCAGCGATGCGCGGCGGCCGATGCTCCACATGCTGGCGCAGCACCTGGAGCACGTTGGTGCCGGTGAACGGCGGCCGGCCCGTGAGCATGAAGAACAGGATCGCGCCCAAGCTGTAGATGTCGCTGCGATGATCGACGCCCTCACCCATCGCCTGCTCGGGGCTGGCATAAAGCGGCGTGCCAATAAAGCCTTGGGTGACGGAGGCAGAGTCGTTCATGGTCACGATGCCGAAGTCGAGCACATGGACGAACTCGTCGCCTGCGGGCAAGCGCTCGACCATGAGGTTCTCAGGCTTCAGATCGCGGTGGGTCATCTGGGCGAGGTGGGCCTCGTAGATGCCGTTGGCCATCTGACGAAGCAGGGAGGCGGCGCGCTGGGGTGACAGCGGCCCCTGGCTCAAGACCGCCTGCTCCAGCGTGTCACCCTCGACGAAGTCCATGACGACGCCGATGTGATGCAGCGGCAGCTCGATCACATCATAGAAGCGCACCACGTGCGGGTTGCGCAGCCTGCCCAACGCCTCGATCTCGCGCTCCAAGCGGGCGGCGATCTGCTCAGGGGAGGGGCCGTTGGCGCTCTTAGCGGGGTGGATGATCTTGATCGCGAACTGACGCGAGATGGCCAAGCTCTCCGCCCGATACACGCTCGCTGAGGCGCCCTGCCCGATGGACTTGGTGAGCAGGTAGCGTCCGGTCAGCACGCGCCCAAGCCACGGATCCATGCTATCACGCAGCATCGGCCAGCCCGGCGCGGGGCGCGCCTCACCGCACTCCAAACACGCGGTGTCCTCATCAAAGGTCACCGCCGTGCAGTAGTGGCAGTAGTGGCCCGGCATGCGCGTCTGGATCTGACGCCGACGCCGCTCAAGCTGAGTTCGCAGAGATGACATGTCGGGTGTTAACGCCTCACCACAGCACACGACGCCGCGCGCCCTTGTCTCGCTTGTCCGATCATCCTCAGCCAGCTTGAGGACGCCACGCATCATCAACGGTGTAGAGGTGCGACATGTCGGGTAAGCTCTCCTGGAAGGTTCGGCGCAGGCTGGTCAACTCCAAGCCGCTCTGGCAAGACGACGCCTGCGCGCGATAACCGTAACCGCTATCTTATAAAGATAGTCCCCCAAACACTCAAGTAAAACCCGCCCACACCCCCTCTTGCTGGAGCCCCGTCGTGACCGACCACAGCCCCCAGACGCTCACGCGACGACTGCTCGATCAGGCCCTCGCGCTGGGCTTTGACGCGGCCGCCGTCGCGCCCGCTGGCCCGATGCCCGCGCACGAGGCGCTGACCACTTGGCTGGCCGAGGGGCGCCACGGGGAGCTCGGCTACATGGCGCGCCACGCCGCCTTGCGCGCCGACGCGCGCGCGCCTGAGCCGGGCATGCGCAGCGCCATCGTCGTGCTCAAGAACTACCGCCAGCCGCTCGATCTGTTGCCCGGCGGCGCCCGGATCGCGCGCTATGCGCACGGGCTCGACTACCATGACGTCTTGCGCGAGCGCTTGCAGCGCTTGGCAAGCTTCGTCCACGCCGAGGCAGGCGCCACCGTCGCCACGCGCCCCGCCACCGACTCCGCCCCTTATATGGAGCGCGACCTCGCGCGGCTGGCAGGCTTGGGGTGGGTGGGCAAGAACACCATGATGATCCACCCCAAGCTTGGCTCCTTCACGTTCATCGCCGAGCTCTTGGTCGACGTGGCGCTGAGCTACGACGCGACGCCTGCGCCCGATCGCTGCGGCCGCTGCACGCGCTGTTTGGACGTCTGCCCCACGGGCGCGCTCGTCAGCCCCGGCGTGCTGGATGCGCGCCGCTGCATCTCGTACCTCACCATTGAGCTGCGCGGCCCCATCCCGCGCCAGCTGCGCCCGCTCATCCACGACTACCTCTTTGGCTGCGATCTGTGCCAAGACGTCTGCCCTTGGAACCGCAGAGCGCCGCTGTCGCACGATCCTGTGTTCGCGCCCACGGACGCCACGCGCGCCCTCTCCCCCGAGGCGATCCTCACGCTTGACGCGCAGGACTTTAACCGCACCTTTCGAGGCAGCCCTGTGCAACGCACCAAGCGGCGCGGCTTGCTGCGCAACGCCGCTGTCGTCTTAGGCAACCGCCATGATCCTCACCTCATCCCGCTGCTGTCCGAGCGGCTGAGCCGCGAGCCCGAGCCGCTGGTGCGCGGTCACATCGCCTGGGCGCTCGGGCAGCTTGAACATCCTGACGCCGATGCCGCGCTGCGCGCCCAACGCGCGCGCGAGGTTGAACCTTATGTGTGCGAGGAGCTGCGCCATGCGCTGCGCTCGCACGATGACCCCTCCCGCCACGAGCCTGATGATGGACCCCTCCCCTTATTTTGAGCTCTTGCGCCCCGAGCACCAGCGCCTGCCCATCGTGGTCGACGTCCCTCACGCCGGCGAGTGGATCCCGCCCGAGGTCGCGCAAGAGATGAGCGTGGGTGAGCTGGTGCTGCGCCGCGACCTGGACCTCTACGTGGATCGCCTCTGGGCTGACGCGCCCACCTTGGGCGCGACGCTGATCGCCTCGCGCGTCTCACGTTATGTGGTCGATCTCAACCGCGCCAATGATGACATCTCACCGCTGACCGTCTCCGGGGGGCGACGCCTCGATCGGCCCGGCTACTATCATGAGCGCGGCGTGGTCTGGCGCACCACCACCGACGGCCACGCGGTGATGCAAGGCCCGATGACGCCTGACGCCTTCGCGCGCCGCATCGCTCAATTTCACACCCCCTACCATGACGCGCTGGCGCGCGAGATCGCGCGGGTGCGTGAGCAGTTTGGCTACTGCATCCTGCTCGATGGCCACTCCATGCCCTCGCAAGGGCGCTCAGGCCACAGCGATCCGGGCAGCTTGCGCGCCGACATCGTGCCAGGGGATGTGCAGGGTGAGGCGTGCGCGCCGAGCCTCACGCGCGCGGTGGTCGAGCACTTTCGCGCCGCAAACTACACCGTCAAGCCCAACACCCCCTACCAGGGCGGCTGGATCACGCGCCACTACGGCAAGCCCGCGCAGGGCGTGCACGCGCTCCAGATCGAGGTCAACCGCGCGCTCTATATGGATGAGCAGAGCTTCGAGGAGCGCGCGCGTGGGATGCAGCGGCTGCGCGACGCGTGCGCCGCCTTGCTCCCCACCTTAGAGACCCTCACCTTGCGCGCTTGAGGCTGCGGCCAGCGGCGCTGGCGCGGTCGCGCCAGCGTCCGCGCCGCTGGCGTCGCGCACGCCGGGCGCGCCGCTCTTGAACGCGCGCCACAGCCCCGCCGCGCTCATCAGCCGCAGCGCGAACAGGTCATCATAGAAGTAGCGCCGAAAGATCGGCACGCTGTCACGCGCGTCGCGCTGCGCCAGGTGCTCCAAGAACACATAGCGGGTGTGGATCTCATCGCTGCGATCGAGCAGCTCCTTGTA